>CAUFMB010000016.1 GCA_959026535.1 uncultured Collinsella sp.
GACGCCGCCCTCTCAAGGCGGAGATCACCAGTTCGAATCTGGTACGGGCTACCACGCATCTGATACCCGGACTTCCTATGGAAGGCCGGGTTTTTTTATTTTCAAACAACCGTCTGCAATTCCCGTTTGAACCAGAGCTTTGCGTTCTGCCTATGGCCCTTACGGGTACAATATCCAAGATATTTTGACTGTTAGAAGGAGTCTCATGACGGAGTCCTCTCAGCATACGTCTAAGCCCCAGGTCGAGGTTGAGGCCTCGGGCGGAGATGACAATAAGAGCGCACGCCGCGGCGCCATCTTTATCGGCGTCGTGCTGGTAGGTTATATCGTCTATCTGGTGGTAACCGGGCAGATGGGGCAGTTCTGGGCCGCTATGTCGAGCGTCCAGGCGTCATGGCTCGTTGTCGCGTGTCTTTGCATGTTCATGTACCTGTTCTTTGGCATTGTGGCCTATGCGATCGCCGTCTGGCTCGATCCCAATTCGCCCGTCGGCATCCGCGACCTGATCTCGGTCGAGGCGAGTGGCATCTTCTTTGGTAACCTGACGCCCATGATGATGGGCTCCACCCCGGCTCAAATCTATCGCCTGACCAAGGCCGGCCAAAACGTGGGCGAGGCCGGCGCCACGCAATTCACGCGTTTTATCGTGTACCAGTTTGGCCTCGTTGCCTGGGGCGCTATCCTACTGCTTGCTCGCATGCCGTTTTTTGCCGAGCGCTATGGCGACATGACGTTGCTGTGCGTCTTTAGCTTTGGTGGGCACTGCTGCATCTTGCTGGGCATCTTCGCCGTCGCGCTCATGCCTAAGACCGTCACGCGCGTCGCCCATTGCATCATCAATTGGCTTGAGCGCATTGGTGTCTCGGCCACTAAGATCGAGGGATGGCGCACGTTTGTCGATGGCGAGATCTACTCCTTCTCCGAGAAGTTCAAGCTTTCAGCCGGACATTTTTCTTCCATGCTGCTCACGGTGGTCATCACCATGCTGCAACTTGCGTTTTTCTATCTGGTTCCGTATTTCCTGATGCTTGCTTTTGGCCACCACGAGGTCGACTTTTTCTCGGTCATGGCCGCGAGCGCCTTTGTCCAGCTGCTGAGCTCTGCGGTCCCCTTGCCCGGTGGAACTGGTGGCGCTGAGGGCGGCTTTGCATTGTTCTTGGGTCATTTCTTTGGGTCGGCTTCGACCGCCGGTTATCTGCTGTGGCGCCTCATCACGTTTATTGCGCCTACCATTTTGGCTGCGCCCCTGCTGGGACTTAAGAGCGCCCACAACGAGAGCATCCATGCGCGCTGGGATCGCGTGATGCGCAAGCTCGGCCGCACGCCTCAGACGCCCTCTGCGCCCACTAAGCCGCACCCCACGAATGCTGTTACCGTTGATCCCAAGAAGCACGCTCAGAAGGCTTCTGGGACCGCTAAGCCGGCTCATAAAGCCTATGTGCGCCAGACGGGCGACGGTATTCGCGTATCTCCGTCGGCGCTCAATAAGAAGAAGCATCCTAAGTCGCAGTAGGACAGTCGTGCGTTCTTCATGATGCGGGGCATATTTGTGCTGTATGGGGGATAATCCTCTTACGTAGATTATCTCTCATCTGTTGATGAATGCCCGCATATCGAAGGGACACGCCCATGGCCACCAGCAAACCGCGTATTGATCGCCGCATCGTTCGCAGCCGCAATGCCATCCTTTCCGCGTTCGAGCGTCTGCTTATGGAAAAGCCGCTGGCAGACATTACGGTGAGTGCCATCGCGCGCGAGGCCAATGTCGACCGCAAAACCTTCTATGTGCACTTTGGCACGGTTGACGGCCTGCTCGATGCCATTGCCGTCGATGTAGTGGAGATGATTGTCGATTCGGTCGAGAAGACGCTTACCTCCATGGACGGCGACACCAACGAGCGCGCCCTGGGCGCGGCGGCGACCTTCTTTAAAACCGTTAACGAGGCGCTGTGCAACAACCTCGTGCTCAATCGTCAGCTGATCGAGAATATTCCGCTCGATGATTTTATGGCTCGTCTTCGTGCGCCGCTCGAACACGAGATTGCCGAGCGCGATCTGCTGCCCCAAGGTCTCAAGGACGAGATGTTCGATTACTATCTGGCGTTTTTGCTGTCGGGTATTATCGGTATCTATCGCACGTGGGCACTGTCTGACGGTTCGGTTCCTATCGAGCGCGTCTCGGAGGTCGCCAACGACCTCACGCTCAACGGCCTGTCGAGTCTGGAATCTCGCTTGGATTAGGCCTAGTTGGGCTCGTCGGCGTGGAAATCCCTGTTCACGAGGTTCTCCGGCGCCTTGGAGACCTCGCCGGCGTAGGAGCTGTAGCCTGAGGATCCTTAAAAGAAAGTCCAGTTTATTCTTCCCACTCCAAATGGGAATCCTCCGATGCGCCTTCGCACGCTTGCATGACCTCGATACCATGCGAGTGTGCGAACTCGACGAGCTCTGCGTTGCGGGCGTTTAAGGTGCCGAAGGCAGCGGGGCACACGATAAGGCGCGCGCAGTGGATGAGGAGCTCTATGGCGCGGGCTATGGCTTTATCTCCGATCGTCTCGAAGGCGCGCTCGGCCACGCATTCCGCCGCCAGGTCGCGCGCGAGCTCGCAGTCGATGTCTCCTTCGTGCAGAACGCCCGCGTAGAACGCTTTGCCCTGCCGGATGAGCTGGCGAAACACAGCTGACCCCGTACCTGCGCCGGCGATGACGAACGTGTGCGCATCGCCGTGTGGGCGCCCAATTTCCACGCTGCCGAAGCGCTCGTTGAAGGTGCCATGTTTAAGGCCGTAGAGCTCGCCAATCGTCTCGCGCGTGAATATGTCCTCGGGTGCGCCGGCGCGGAAGACCCGGCCGTCCTTCACGCAAATCACCTTGTCGGCGCTTTTCTGCGCGAGCTCGAGTTCGTGGATGGACATGATGATAGCCACATTTCGCGATTTCGCAAGGTGGCGAAGTATTCGCAGCAGGTCGATCTGGTAGCGGATATCGAGATACGACGTGGGCTCGTCGAGCACGAGCACGCGCGGATCCTGCGCGATGGCGCGTGCGAGCATGACGCGCTGGCGTTGCCCGTCGCTTATCTGCATGAAGTCGCGCTCGGCGAGCTCTTCCACATGTGCGGTTTTCATGGCCTCGTCGACCCGACTATGGTCGTCGGGCGAGAGTGTGCCCATTCGCCCGGTGTAGGGATGCCTTCCCGCCTCTACGATATCGCGGCAGGTGAGGAGCTCGGTCCGGGGGCGATCTGTCAGCATAACGGCAAGGTTCCTTGCGAACTCCGCCGTCTTCCATCGGGAAATCTCCCGCCCGTCGAGCTCGACCGCGCCGGCAAGCGGTGCCAGATGGCGTGTGATGGTTTTCAAGATGGTCGACTTGCCCGAGCCGTTCGGCCCGATGAGCGCCACGACGTCGCCCGCGCGAACCTCCAGATCGACGCCTTCGACTACGACCTTCTTGTCGTAGCCCGCCGACAGGTCGCTTATGCGGAAAAGCGGCGCTCCGTCAGCCTGCGTTTCGACCGGGGTTTCGAGGTTCGACTCCGCTCGAAGGAGGCGTTCCGCGCGCAGTTCCGCACGAGCCGAAAGTGTCTTCTGGCGCTTTCGTGCGAGCTCAGGACTGTCTAAGCATGGAATGTCCCCTCCGAGCGTTTTGGGCCGCGGCACGAATTCCCCCATCTACCTCACCCGCTTCTTCAGCATGAGCGCGATAACCACCGGCGCGCCGAAGATGGCGGTGACGGCGCTGATGGAAAGCTCGACGGGAGAGAACAGCGTGCGCGCGATCAAATCGCAACCCGCGCAGAAGATGGCGCCTCCCAAGAAGCACGCAGGAATCACGCGGATGGGCTTCGACGACTTCAGCGCCGACTTCACGAGATGCGGAACCGCGATGCCTACGAACGACACCGGACCAGCGAACGCGGTCACGCAGGCGGAGAGCATGCTCGCTAGAAGGACGAGCACCACGCGGAAGCGTGCGACGTTCACGCCGACGCTTTTCGCGTAGGCTTCTCCCAGCTGGAAGGCGGAAAGGGGCTTCGATATCGCGAATACGCATGCGCTCACGGTGATCACCACGACCACGATGACCGCGATGTCGTCCCAGCTCGAACCCGAGAAGCTACCCAAAGACCAGTTGTGCAGGTTCACGATGGACTGGTCGTCGGCGAAGGCGATGAGAAAGTTCGTCGCCGCCGAGCAGATGTATCCCACCATGACGCCCGCCACGATGAGCATGGCCATGGAACTTATGCGCCGTGCGATGAGGAGCACGAAGCCGATGGTGATAAGCGATCCCAGAAACGCTGCGGCCACCATGGCCGGCGAGGACATGGCCTGGTTCGCGCCCAGAAGCACGATCATCGTAAGCGCGACGACGAACTTTGCGCCCGAGGAGACGCCCAAGATGAACGGGTCGGCGATGGGGTTGTTGAAAAACGTCTGCAGCAGGAACCCGGAGAGCGAAAGTGCCCCGCCGAGAAGCACGGCTGAAAGCACGCGCGGCAGGCGAATCTCCCAGATGACTTGGCTTTCCATGGAATTGGCCGCGCCGCCCGAAAGGATTCCGGGGATGTGGTCTGCGGGCACGAGCACGCTCCCGATGCACAGGTTGGCCCCGACGAGCACGATGAGGACAACAGCGAGCAGCGCCGTCACGACGCGACACCGCGCGGCGCGCCCCGATTCGTCGTATGTCATGGAAAGCCGGCTTCTCATGACGCTAGCCAAGCTTCCTCAGATAATGGAAGTCGCTCGCGTCATCGCCGGTGAACGCCCCGTGCAGCTCGTCGATAATGTCGGCGGTAGAAGTCATCTGCTGGTACATGTCGGCGCTTGTGACCCAGACGTTGCCGTTCTTTACAGCTTTGAACTGCGACAATAGCGCGTTTTTGCCTACGAAGTCTTTCAAGGTGGCAACCGATTCGTCGATGGTGCCGTTGTAGACGATGATGTCGGCATCCTTCGCCGTCGCGTAGAAGCGCTCCATTTCGAGCGTTACTGACGAACCTGACGTCGACGCCGTCTGCGCGTCATCGAGCGCGTAGTTGCCGCCTGCAAGCTCGATCATCTGCGCCACGTAGTCGCCCGCCCGCCGCGTGACGGCGGCCCCGTTCGAGTTAATGTAGAAATACGCCACGGTTTTACCTGACGACGCAAGCCTCGACGTTTGCTCGACGCGGGCCTTCTGCTCGTTGAACAGGTGCGCGGCCTCGTCTTCCTTGTCGAACAGGACGCCGAAAAGCTTAATCCACTCGACGCGCCCGAGTGCTTCGGGCTCGCTCGACGACTGCTCGGTGAGCACGACGAGTCCGAGCTTCTGCAGCTTTTCCTTCACATCGGGTGTGTGGTTGATCATGGTGTTCTCGATGGCGAGCGTGCAGCCCGAGGCCGATATTCGCTCGTAGTCGGGCGCGCTGTACTTGCCGCCGTAGGCGATCGCCCCACTTTCGAGTGCGCTTTTGAAGCCCGCGACCGAGCAATCGTCGGCCTTCGTGCCCGACATGAGGATGTTGTCGTTCGCATCGAGCGCGTCGACCAGGCACATCGTCGCCGACGACACGAGGTACACCTTGTTGGCGGGACGCCTTATGACCGCGATGTCGGAGCTCAACCCATCAGGTACCTTCGCATCTTGCGGTACCACGAGGAAGCGCTCCCCGTTCGAAATGCAGATAAGCCGCAGGCCGCCTTCGTACTCGTCGACAGTGAAGTGCTCGGCGTATTCAAGCTGAAGCGCCCCCGTCGGCTCCCAGCCGCAGCCCAAATCGGCGTTGTGGAAGTCGGCCGCGGCGCTTGAAGCCGTTCCCGCAGGGGAGCCGCCGCTTGCATCGTCGCCCGATTTCTCCTTCATGGTGGATGAGTCGAAGTGGAGCGTGTAGTCGATGGTGTGCGGCGTCGACATGGCGACGGTCTCGGCCGACACGGCGATGTCCTCGTCGAGCGTGACGGGTATCTCGAACGTGGAGTTGCCGCCGTCGTTTACGGGCGCGTAGTCCACGCCGTTGACGGTCATTTTGTCGTAGTTCGAACTCGACCAGGTGATGGTCGCGGTGTAGGTGTCGCCATCCTTCACAATTGTGGTGGGTGAGGCGATGCTTGCGCGCCCTGACCCGCCGGAGAGCGAGACGCTCACAGTGTATTCCTGAGAGCCTGCCGTGCCACCGGTCGCGTTCGGGCTCGCACTGCACCCTGCGAAGGGAAGCGCGAACAGGGCGACGAGAACGCAGGCAATCGCGCGCACCGCGATGCTGCGACGCTTCCTGCTTTCCCCCTTGGGAAGAATCGACCGCATGGCGTTACTTCAGTGCGTCGGCGCGCAGATCGACGCCGGCGGATTCGAACACGAGCGTGCGGTCGTACCACTGCTCTTTTCTAATACTCCACGCGGCGCAGGCGGTGTCCTCGTCGAGCGCTTCAACGGGCACGTCGTAGGTGTACTTGCCTTCCGCGTTTTCCACATAGGGGATGAAGTCGGCCTCGCTCGCGGCGGCAGCCTCGTCGCCCGTGCCCATGAAGAGCTTGCCGTAGCCCGTGCCGGAAAGCGTCATCACGCAGTGCATGGAGCCGTTTTCCACGATGAGCTGGGCGTCCACAATCCTGAACATGTTCGAGCTGGAATCTACGGTGATCGGATAGGTGCCGTCGGCCACCTTGTCGGCGGTGATGGGGGCAGCGCTTGCGCCCTCGGGCGCATCGGCCGCCTGTTCGGTCTTTTCCTGGGAATCGGCATCGCTTGCCTTTGCGCTGTCGATTGAATTTCCGCCGCAGCCGGCGAGCGAGAACGCGAAAAGCGCCGCTGACAGGGCGAAGGCGAGGGTTTTCTTCAACATGGAGGGGGTTCCTTTCAATCGCTTCGACCGCCCGCGCCGTGCGGTGGGCGGGCGGGATGCGAATGCAACGGGCATGCGCCGTCAGTCGGGGAAGGCGCATGCCCGTTGCACGGGGACGCGACCGGCGCCCCCGTGCGCGGCGAGTTTACAGCTTGGCGATGGCGTCGTCCACGTGCGCGACGTAGATGTCGTCGACCGCGACGTTCTGTCCCAGACCCTGGAGCAGGCACGTCACTTCGAAGCCGGCGGCCACGAACTTCGCAGCCCAGCTGTCGGGGTCGGTCTCGTCTGCCATGTCGTTGTTCGCGTGGTCGCCCGCGACCACCATGAACGGCGCGAGCACGGCCTTCTTGTAGCCTGCGGCGCTCGCGGCGGCGATAACATCCTCGCAGGTCGGTTCAGCCTCGACGGTGCCGACGAAGAACTGCGTCAAGCCCTCGTTCTTAAACACTTCCTGCATCTTGGCATAGTCGGCGTTGGAATCGGCTTCGGTGCCGTGGCCCATGAGGCACAGCGCCGTCTTGCCGTCGTCGAAGGACGCCATGTTCTCCTTAATGGCTGCGGCCACCTTCTTGTAGTCGTCGTCGGAGGTGAGCAGCGGGTCGCCGAGCGAGATTTTGTCGAACTTGTCGGCGTACTTGTCGAGCTCGTCTTTCACGTCGGTGTATTCCAGGCCACCCATGAGATGCGTCGGCTGCACGACGATTTCCTTCACGCCGTCTTCCACGCAGCGGTCGAGCGCCTCGGTCATGTTGTCGATCGTGATGCCGTCGCGCTTCTTCAGCTTGTCGATGATGATCTGCGCGGTGAAGGCGCGGCGGATGTCGTAGTCCTGCCAGTACTTCTCGCGGATAGCGTCTTCGATGGCGCCGATGGTGATGTGGCGCGAGTCGTTGTAGCTCGTGCCGAAGCTCGTGACGAGGATGACCGGCTTCACGGCCTTCTCCTTTTCACTCGATTTCTCGGAACTCGCGGAGGTGTTGGAGCAGCCCGCGAGCGCGACTCCGGCGAGCGCGACGGCTCCGGTTGCTGCGGCGCCCATGAAGCCGCGGCGTGACATCTGGTCGGACATGGTTTTTCCTTTCCTCGGTTTGCCGGTCCCCCGGCGACAGTTGCTTGTCGGCACAAGCGAAAGAAAAGCGCACCCCTCGGGGTTCACAAGGAGCTAACGCCACGGCGATGCCGTGAGGAAAAGGCGAAGCAGTCTGGCTTGGGGCGCGAGGCGGTTTGCCCGCGCGTCCTATACAGTAATGTCCCTTGCCCAGGATTCCCACCTGGTTCCCTCCGCAAGCCAGCGCGGGCTGTGCGGGCGCCGCGCCGGTCATTTCCTTTTATCCGATTGTCATATGCTCGTTGCCGAAACTTTTACTATGATAGTGGGCACTTGTGAACGTGTCAAAGCCAGGGCGGGCGGCATTGCGCCTCCTGCCTGCGTATTTGCGCCGATTGCCACCGCAGACGCCGTGTTTTGCCCGCTGCGCGAAGGGCGGCGTAAACGGTTGAGATGAGAAACAGGAAGGGAAGGCTCGGATGATTCATATCGTTGGCGCAGGCTCGGGCGCCGCCGACCTTATCACGCTGCGCGGGGCGCGCCTTCTGCGCGCGGCCGACGTGGTCGTTTGGGCGGGAAGCCTTGTGAACCCCGAGCTGCTCGCTGAGTGCAAGGAATCCTGCATCGTCTACGACAGCGCGCACATGACCTTGGAGGAAGTGCTCGACGTGATGTGCGCGGTGGATGCGCGGGGCGAGGAAGTGGTGCGCCTGCACACGGGCGACCCGTGCCTGTACGGCGCCATCCAGGAGCAGATGGACGCACTCGACGCGCGCGGCGTGGACTACGAGGTGGTGCCCGGCGTGTCGAGCTTTTGCGGTGCCGCGGCGGCGCTTCGCCAGGAATACACGCTGCCGGGAATCAGCCAGTCGGTCGTGATCACGCGGCTTTCCGGGCGCACCCCCATGCCCGCGGGCGAGAGCATGCGCACCATGGCGGAAAGCGGCTCGACTATGGTCATCTTCCTGAGCTCGGGTATGCTCGCCGAGCTTTCCGCCGAGCTTTTGGCCGCGGGCCGCAGCTCCGACGAGCCGGCGGCGCTCGTGTACAAGGCGACCTGGCCTGAGGAGCGCGTGGTGCGCTGTACAGTGGGCACGCTCGCCGATGCGGGCGCGCGAGAGGGCATCGACCGCACGGCGCTCGTGGTGGTGGGCCGCGTGCTCGGAGCTCGCGGCGGACTTGCGCACGACGGCGCGCAAGCGGAGTCGTACGAGCGCAGCAAGCTTTACGACCCTTCGTTTGCCACGGGGTATCGGAAGGCGAGCAGCTAGCGTGGCCTTCGAGCACTACATGTATATCGGGACGACCCGCCTGCGCTGCGGCTACACCACGGGGAGCTGCGCCGCGCTCGCGGCGAAGGCGGCCTGCGAGATGCTCTTGTCACGAAAGCCCGTCGGCCTCGTGTCGATCGTCACCCCCGGCGGGCTGCCCGTCGAAGCGAACGTGGTCGACGCATGCATCGGTGAGGGGTGCGCCCAGTGCGCCGTGCGAAAGGACGCAGGCGACGATGCCGATGTGACCGACGGCGTGCTCGTGTACGCGCGCGTGGAACATGCGGGGTCGGGCACGGGTGCTGCGGGCAGCAAGGGCGTGCCCGCGCGCGAATCGGAAGTTTCCGTCGATGGCGGCGTGGGCGTGGGGCGCGTGACTTTGCCCGGGCTCGAGCAGCCGGTGGGGGCGGCCGCCATCAACGCGACGCCGCGCGCGATGATCACTTCGGCGGTGCGCGAGGTGTGCGCCGCGCACGGCTTTTCTGGAAATATTGCTGTGACGATTTCGGTACCCGAGGGTGTTGCCCTTGCCGAAAAGACCTTCAACCCGCACCTGGGGATAAAGGACGGCATCTCCATCCTGGGCACGACGGGCATCGTCGAGCCGCGCAGCCTCGCTGCTTTGCGCGACAGCATCGAGCTCGAGATTCGGCAGCATGCGGCTATGGGGCGGCGCGGAGTCGTGCTCACGCCCGGCAACTACGGCGCGCAGTTCATCTCGGGGCATTTCCACCTAAACGGTGCGCCGGTGGTCTTTATCTCCAACTTTGTGGGCGATGCGATTGATTGCTGCGTTCGCGAGGGATTTACTAATGTCCTTCTTGTGGGACACATCGGCAAGTTGGTGAAGGTCGCGGGCGGCATCATGGACACCCATTCGCGTACCGCCGACTGCCGCGCGGAGATTCTGGCCGCCCACGCGGCCTTGGCCGGCGCGGGCGCGAAGACCGTGCGTGAGATCCTGTCGTCGGTCACGACCACGGCGGCGCTCGAGGTAATCGAGGCCGCCGGCGTGGGGGACGCTGCGCGCGCCTCGCTCGCTGCGGCAATCGAGGACAGGTTGCGCCGCCGCGCGGCGGGCGCATGCGACATCGCCGCGGTCGTGTTCGACGCCGAGCGCCGCGAGCTTTTCCGCACGTCGGGCGCCGATGCAGTTATCGGGAAATTGGGGGCGACGTATGAGTAAAGGCGTTCTGTACGGGGTGCGCCGTGCAATCGGCTGGCCGGGGACGAAGGTGGTCATGAAGGCGCGCCGCTCGCTTGCGGACACGAAGCGCTTCCTTTGCGAGGAGGGTGCCTTCGACGGTGCCGAGCTTGTAGAGGACTGTGGGCTTCCGGGCGAGCGCGTGTACCGCTCGCTCGACGATGTGCCCGATCGGGGCAGCTACTTCTCGACGATGGTGGTGCGCTAGATGAGGGTTTCCTGCATAGCGTTCACTGAGAGGGGGTATGCGTTGGCGGTGCGCACCGCACACGCGCTTTCCGATTGCGCACAGACAGGTGAAGACGACCCTGGCTGGGACGTTTCCGTTTCGCGCGGGTTCGGCGAGGGGAAGGCCGACCTGCGCGCATGGACGGCGCTCGCGTGGGAAGCGTCGGACGCGCTTCTGTTCGTGGGCGCGGCGGGCATCGCCGTGCGGGCGATCGCGCCGCATGTCGCTTCGAAGGCAACCGATTCCGCGGTTGTGGTGATTGACGAGGCGGGGCGCTTTGCCGTCCCGCTTTTGTCGGGGCATTTGGGCGGTGCGAACGAGCTTGCGCAAACTGTGGCCCGCGCGGTAGGGGCCATCCCCGTCATCACCACGGCGACCGACGTCCGCGGCGTGTGGGCGGTGGATACGTGGGCGCGCTGTGCGGGGCTCGCCGTTTCGAATCCCGAGGCCATCAAGCGAGTGTCGGCGCGGCTGCTTTCGGGCGGGCGCGTGGCACTCTATTCCGACATGCCGATTTCGGGACAGCCGCCTGAGGGGGTAGACATTGCGTCCGACCGCGCTCGGGCCGATATCGTCGTGTCGCCGTTCGCTGGCGCGAATGCAGGCGCGTTCGTTCGCGCGGCGGAGACAACGGACGAGGTCGTGCCCGCCGGTGAGACGGGGATGCCGGCGGGCATGCGGGTGCAGGCGCCTGCGCCCGAGCCGCTTCGCCTTGTCGTGCCCTGTATCGTTGCGGGCATAGGGTGCCGTCGCGGCGCGTGCGCCGAAGCGATCGGGGAGGCGTTTCTTCTCGCGTGCGGGCAGGCGGGCATCTCGCCTTTGGCCGTGCGCGAGGCGGCGACGATCGACGTGAAGGCGCACGAGGAGGGTCTGCTCGCCTTCTGCCGCGCGCGCAATATCCCGCTTGCGACGTATTCCGCAGAGGAGTTGTCGCAGGTCGAAGGCAGCGTTTCGCCATCTGATTTCGTGCGCGCGACGGTGGGGGTCGACAATGTGTGCGAGCGCGCGGCGCTCGCGGGCGGGGGCAAACTTATCTTCCCGAAGCTCGCTCACGGCGGCGTGACCGTCGCGTTTTCCAAAGTATCTATCGAACTTTCGTTTAAGGAGCGGTGATGGGAAAGCTCTTCGTGGTGGGGATCGGCCCGGGCGGCCCCGACGGCATGACGATTGCGGCTCGGCGCGCGCTCGAGGCGGCCGACATCGTTGTTGGGTACACGAAATACGTGGAGCTCGCGCTTGCCGCCGTGCCCGACGCGGCGCATCTCGCGACGCCGATGATGCACGAGGTCGAACGGTGCCGTCTGGCGCTTTCGCGCGCGCAGAGCGGAGAAGCCGTGGCGCTCGTGTGCAGCGGTGACGCGGGCGTTTACGGCATGGCGAGCCCCGTGCTGGAGCTTGCGGAGGACTACCCCGATGTAGACGTGGAAGTTATCTCCGGGGCCACCGCGGCTCAGAGCGGGTCGGCGGTGCTCGGCGCCCCGCTTGCCCACGACTTCGCGGTCGTGTCGCTCTCCGACCTGCTCACGCCGTGGGAGGTCATCGAGCGCAGGCTCGCCGCCGTGGCGAGCGCCGACTTCTGCATCTGTTTGTACAACCCGCGCAGCAGAAAGCGCGCCGACAGGCTCTCGCGCGCGGCGAAGATTATGCTCGAATGGAAGGCCCCCGACACGCTCTGCGGCTGGGTACGCAACATCGGGCGCGAGGGGCAGCAGTCGGGCATGTGCAGGCTCTCCGAGCTGGGGGAGCTCGACGCCGACATGTTCACCACCGTGTTCGTCGGCAACGCGGACACGAAGCGCGTAGGCGGCCGTATGGTCACGCCGCGCGGGTATCGGGAGATTCCATGCGAAAGGTAACGATAATCGGGGCGGGGCCCGGAAACCCCGACTTGCTCTCGCGCGCGGCGCTCGACGCGATCGACATCGCCGATGTGGTCATCGGCGCTCATCGCGCGCTTGCCGGCATCGACGTGCCGCCCGACGTGGTGAGATGCGAGCTCGTGAAGACGGCGGACATCGTCGCCGCGCTCACCGATGCGGCGTCGTGGCAGCGCGCCGTGGTCGTGATGACGGGCGATGTGGGGCTGTTCAGTGGCGCGCGCCGCCTGGTGGAGGCGCTCTCCGGCGACGCGCAGGTGGACGTGCGCGTCATTCCCGGCATAAGCTCAGCGTCGTATCTCGCCGCGCGCCTCGCGCGTCCATGGCAGGATTGGCGCTTCGCGAGCGCTCACGGCGTGGCGTGCGACATCGTGGCCGAGGCCGAGCGCGCAGGTGAACTCTTCCTCGTCACGTCGGGCGGGGAAGACCCCTCGCGGCTTTCGGGTGAGCTTGTGCATGCGGGCTTCGGGGACGCGCGCGTGACGGTGGCCGAGCGCCTGTCGTACCCCGAGGAGCGCATCACCTGCGCGACCGCAAGTGAAATTGCAGGTCAGACGTTCGACGACTTGAACGTGATGCTTATCGAGTTCGCAGGCGGCGCCGGCTCGCCCGCGGGCTCTAGCGTAGCCTCTGAGGCGCCTGCCGGTGCGTCTGCGCCCACGGCGGCTTCTTCCGCGGCGGACTCTGCGGGCGCATCCCGCGCCGCGAGCTCCCGCTGGCCGTACGCTTCCTCGGGCATTCCCGACGAGCTCTTCATCCGCGGCGACGTTCCCATGACCAAGCAGGAGGTGCGCGCCGTCGCGCTCGCGAAGCTGCGCCTTACCGCGACCGACACCGTGTGGGACGTCGGCGCCGGCACGGGGAGCGTGTCGATCGAGGCGGCGCTCGTCGCGCGAGTGGGGTCGGTATGGGCGGTCGAGCGCAACGCGGCCGGCGTGCGGCTCATCCGAGAGAACGCGGATGCATTCGGCTGCGGCAACGTGCATGCGGTCCCCGGTGTCGCCCCCGAAGCGCTCGCGAAACTGCCCGTCCCCGACGCCGTGTTCGTCGGCGGGAGCGCGGGTGAGCTTCCCTCCATCGTGGAGGCGGCGCTCGAGAAAAACTCGCAGGTTCGCCTGTGTGTGCCATGCGTCACCGTTGAGACGCTCACCGAGGCGTGCGCGCTCCTCTCGGGTTCGCGCTTTAAGGGGTTCGAGGCGTGCCAGGTGTCGGCCGCCCGCGCCGAGGCTGTAGGCTCGCACCATCTTATGAAGGCGCAAAACCCCGTGTTCCTCGTCAGCGCGCGTGGTGCAGGTGGGGAAGGCGGCGCCCGGTGAGCACGACCATCCCGCGCTTCATGGTCGCTGCGCCCTCGAGCGGGAGCGGCAAGACGGTCGTTACGTGCGCGCTCCTGCGCGCGCTCGCACGCCGCGGCCTTGCATGCGCGGCCTTCAAATGCGGCCCCGACTACATTGACCCGCTCTTTCATCGTCGCGTCGTGGGTGCGCGCTCGGGCAACTTAGACGGCTTCTTCACCGACGCCCCGACGCTGCGCGCCCTGCTCGCACGCGGCGCCGCGAGTGCGGATGTCGCGGTGCTCGAGGGGGTCATGGGCTTCTACGACGGCATGGCGCCCGGCGTGGCCGACGCGAGCAGCTACCAGGTTGCGCGCGACACGGAAACGCCGGTCGTTTTAGTGGTGAACGGGCGCGGGGCGTCTTTATCGCTCGCCGCCGTAATCCGCGGCATCGCCGAGTTCCTGCCTTGTGCGAACGTGCGCGGCGTCGTGTTGAACAAGACGAGCGCCGCTGCCTGCGCCTACGCGGCGCCTGCGATCGAGAAGCACACGGGCGTCGCGGTTTTGGGGAATATCCCCGCCGACGAGGCGTTCTCGCTCGAAAGCCGGCATCTGGGGCTTGTGACCGCCGACGAGGTCGAGCAGCTCTCCGCGCGCATCGACAAGATGGCCGAGCTGGTGGAAAAGACCGTCGACGTCGACCGCTTGCTCGAAACAGCGGCGACGGCACCCGATATCCGCGAGGAACCTTACCGGTTGGAGCCGATCGCGGGAGCGCGGCCCATCGTCGCCGTCGCCCGTGACGAGGCGTTCTCGTTCTACTACGAGGAGAACCTGCGCGCGCTCGAGGACCTGGGTTGCGAGCTGGCCTTTTTCAGCCCCTTGTGTGATAGTGAGTTGCCCCGGGGGACAAGCGCCCTCTATCTGGGAGGCGGCTACCCGGAGCTCCATGCGCGGCAGCTCTCCGAGAACGCGCCTATGCGCGAGGCGGTGCGGCGCGCGGTGGAATCCGGCATGCCGACGGTCGCCGAATGCGGTGGGTTTCTGTACCTGCAGCGTGAAATCGCCGATAGCGAGGGGCGGCGCTGGCCTGTTGCGGGCGCCCTTGAAGGCGCAAGCGAGAACGGGGGAAGGCTGTCCCATTTCGGGTACGTGGAGCTCACTTCCCAACGCGACGGGCTCTACGGGCCGCGCGGCACACGCATCCGCGCGCACGAGTTCCACTACTGGCAGTCCACCTGCCCGGGCGGCGACTTCTGGGCGCAGAAGCCCCGGCGCGACAAGGGCTGGCCGTGCATGACGACCACCCCGTCCCTGGTTGCGGGCTTCCCGCATGTGTACTATCCTGCGAACCCCGACGTTGCGCGCACGTTCGCGTCTGCCGCAGCGTCGTTCGCAGAGAGGAGACGGCATGGCTGAAGCAACCGAAACCGCGTTGGCCTGCATCCGCGAGGAAGTCGAGCGCGCGTTCTCGTCGGCGCCGGGCGCCGTGCTCGAAGCCGCGCTCTCCCGGATCGCGCCCGCAGACGAGTGCGCCCGCGCCGCCGCGTACGCCGAGTGGGACTCCATCGCGCATCCCTTGCGGGGATTGGGCGACTTTGAAGACGCCGTCGCGTGTATCGCCGCGGCTCAGGGGAGCGCCGAGGTGGCCGAGTTTCCCCGTGCACTCGCGGTATTCTTCTCCGACAACGGGGTCGTTGCCGAAGGCGTGTCGCAAAGCGGGCAAGACGTGACGCGAGCCGTCGCGCGCAACATGTGCGAGGGGGCCACGAGTGCCTGCCGCATGGCGGCGTTCGCGGGTGCCGAGGTCGTGCCCGTCGACGTGGGTATGGCCCGGGGCATAGAAGACGCGCGCATGGTGCGCGCGAACGTGCGGCGGGGGAGCGACAACATCGCGCACGGCGCCGCTATGTCTCGCGATGGGGCCGTGCGCGCAATCGAGGTCGGAATCGCCGTCGCGTGCGGGCTTGCCCGCGCCGACGTGCGCCTTCTCGTCGCGGGCGAGATGGGCATCGGCAACACGACCACCTCGGCGGCGGTGGCCGCAGTGCTCCTCCGGGCGGACGCGCGGAGCCTCGTCGGGCGCGGCGCGGGGCTCTCGGACGCCTCACTCGCGCGCAAGCGCGACGTGGTCGAGCGCGCTATCGACGCGAACTCGCCCGATCCCGCCGACCCGATCGACGTGCTCTCGAAGGTGGGCGGCTTCGACATCGCGGCGATGTGCGGCTTCTACCTGGGGGCCGCGGCCTCGAAGGCGCCGGCGCTCCTCGACGGGGTAGTATCCTGCACGGCGGCCCTGTGCGCGGCGCGCCTGTGCTCCAACGCCTTGGGCTACCTCGTGGGCACCCACGCATCAAGTGAACCCGCAAGCCAGGAGCTCCTTCGCGAGCTCGGCATAAAGGCACCCCTCGACGCAGGCATGCACTTGGGCGAGGGCGCGGGCGCCATGGCGTATCTGCCCCTTCTGGATTCGGCGCTGCGCGTGTACCGGGATGGGAAGACGTTCACGGCGACCGGCATGGCTGCTTACGAGCATTTCGAGGCCTGGAAATGACGGTGACGCTCGTTATCGGCGCCGCCGCGAGCGGCAAGAGCGCCTACGCCGAGTCCCTGTGCCTCGGGCACGACGGGCCCCGCGTGTACCTGGCAACGATGGAGCCCTTCGGGGAAGAGGGCGCCCGCCGCATCGCGCGCCATCGGGCGCTGCGCGAGGGCAAGGGGTTTTCCACCCTCGAGCGCACGCGTGACGTGGGCGCCGCAGTGCCCGGGCTTCCGCGCGGCTGCACGCTTCTTTTGGAGGACGTGGGCAACCTGGTTGCGAACGAGCTCTTCCCGGAAGGCGGCTTGCCCCCACGTGACCCCGACGCTGCGGCGCGCGAGGTGCTCGGAGGCATCGAACGGCTCGCTCAGGCCGCTGTGCATACGGTGGTGGTCACCGTCGACGTGTTCGCCGATGGGATGCGCTACGATGAGGGGACCGAGGCGTGGAGGCGCGCGCTCGCGCGCGTGAACGAGGGCGTGACGGCGATGGCCGACCGCGCAGTCGAAGTGGTATGCGGGATTCCCGTGTGGATGAAAGGCGAAGGACCTACAAGGTGAAGATAGCAGAGGCAATCGGCGCGGCGTTCGGAACGTTCTCGCGCATCCCCGTCCCGAAATCGGCCTGGACCGATTTCGGGTCAACCCATGCGCTTGCCGCGTTTCCCCTGGTGGGCCTTGCGGAAGGCTTCCTCATGACGGCGTGGGGGTACGTGGCTAACCTGCTTGTCGTGCCCGCGACCATCGTCGCGGCCGTGCTCGTGGCGCTGCCTGTGGCGGTGACGGGTGGCATCCACCTAGACGGGCTCTGCGACACCTCCGATGCGCTTGCAAGTTGGGCCCCGCGCGAGCGAAAGCTCGAGATCATGCACGACCCGCGGGCGGGCGCCTTCGGGGTCATCGGTGTTGTCGTGTACCTTATTCTGCAGTTTTCCCTGTTCACCGCGCTGCCGCTTACGGCGGGGGCGTTCCTCGCGCTTCTGTGCTCGCTCGTGTTCTCCCGCGCGCTTTCGGGGCTCGCCGTTGAATGCTGGCCTGCCGCGCGGGCGGACGGCATGGCCGCGGGGCTCTCGCCTTCGAAGAAGCGCGCGGCGATCGTTGTGCCGCTTTGCGCTTTCGCTGCGGCTTCGGCTGCAGGGATGGTCGCGTGCGTTCAGGCCGTCGGCGCCCTTATGGCGGTGGCGGGGCTTTTGGCGCTCGCGTGGTACCGCCATGTTGCCCTGTCCCGCTTCGGTGGGGTGACGGGGGATTTAGCCGGATGGTTTTTGCAATGGGCCGAGCTCGCGATGCTTGCCATGCTGGTGGCGGGGGGCATGCTCCTATGATGCTCGTGGTAGGTGGCGCGCATTCGGGGAAGAGGACCTTCGTGCGCGAAAAGCTCGGGTTCGCGGCGGACGATTTCGTCGACGCGGCGCAGCTCGCGGCGGGCAGCGTGCCCGCGGCTTTTGCCGGCCGCGTCGCGTGCCGTGCTGAGGAACTCGTACGCGCGCTCGACGCTGACCGGGCGCTCGAGTGGCTGATCGGCTTCGACGCAGTGATTCTGACCTTGGTCGGCTCGGGGGTCGTCCCTATGCGTGCGGAAGACGCCCAATGGCGCGAGCGCGCGGGGCGCCTGGGATGCGCGCTCGCTGCGCGCGCCGACGTCGTCGTGCGCATGACGTGCGGGATTCCCCAGGTCATCAAAGGAAACCTTGCCGATGCGCCTCGAGGGACGCTGGGCGCGGGCGCGCCTTTGGAAGTCATCTTCGTGCGCCATGGTGCCACGGCGGGCACGGAAGACCATCGCTACAGCGGGGCGGGCACCGACGAGCCCCTGTCGAGCGCGGGCGAGCGCGCTTTGCGCGACCTCGCGTGCGATCGTGACGTGTTCCGTGTTATCACGAGCGGCATGGCCCGCACCGACCAGACGGCACGCATTCTCTTCCCGAACGCGGAGCTTATGGCGTGCCCCGGTCTGCGCGAGATGGATTTCGGCGACTTCGAGGGGCGAAGCGCCGCCGAGCTTAAAGAGGATGCGCGTTACCGCGCCTGGGTAGACTCCTGGTGTGAGACGCGCTGCCCGCATGGCGAGGGCAAGAGCGATTTCACCCGCCGCGTCGTCGCGGCGTTTCGGGAGGCGTGCGATTCGGAGCGCGCCCAGGGGAGTGGGCGCGCCGTCTTCGTCGTTCACGCGGGTACCGTGAAAGCGCTGCTCTCCGAGCTAGCTGTCCCGAAAATGGGATACTTCGACGTGCATACCGAGCCGGGCGGCGCATGGGCCGCCACCTGGGATGGGCGCTGCCTTCGCGACGTTCGCCCCGCTTCGGGGGGCGATGCCCGGTGATGACGATTCTTGCCGTCGCCGCCGGGTTCGCGGCCGACCTTGCCTTCGGCGACCCGCGCTGGCTTCCCCATCCCGTCGTCGCCATGGGGCACGCGATCACATGGGCCGAAGGCCGCCTGCGGGGCGCATTCCCGCAAACGTCCGCGGGCACGCGTGCCGCAGGGCTTGTGCTTGCCGTGGCGCTTCCGCTTGCGTGTGGGCTTTTGACCTGGGGTATCCTACATCTTTGCGGTATGGTTCACTCCGGCTTGCGCTTCGTGGCCGAGGCATGGGCGAGCTATCAGATTCTCGCGACATGCGAGCTGCGCCGCCAGAGCCTGGCCGTGGCCCGCGCGTTCTCGAAGGGCGGCCTTGTCGCGGCGCGCGAAGCCGTCGGGCTCATCGTGGGACGCGACACGTCTGTTCTCGACGAGCAGGGCGTCGCGCGCGCCGCCGTGGAAACGGTGGCGGAGAACGCGAGCGACGGCGTCATCGCGCCGCTTTTCTACCTTATGATCGGGGGTGCGCCCTTGGGCATGGCGTACAAGGCGGTGAACACGCTCGACAGCATGGTGGGCTACAAAAACGAGCGCTACATCGACTTCGGCCGCGCCTCGGCGCGCCTCGACGATGCGGTGAACTGGATTCCCTCGCGCTTATCGGCCCTGTTCATGATCGCCGTGTGCCCGATCGTCGGGCTCGACGCGCGCGGGGCGGCGCGCATCTGGCGCCGCGACAGGCGTCGCCATGCGAGCCCCAACTCGGCGCAGACCGAGTCAGCGTGTGCGGGCGCGCTCGGGCTGCGCCTGGCAGGACCCGCGGTGTATTTCGGCAAGCTCGTTGATAAACCGACGATAGGCGACGCGTCCCGTGAAATCGAGTGGGGCGACATCGCCCGGGCGACAAGGCTCATGCTCGCCGCGTCCGTATGCGCGCTCGTCGTCTTCGGCGCCGCGCGCGCGGCGGTCGTGCTCGCCGTGGGGGTGATGGCATGAGGGAGGACCGCGCCGTGCCCCGGGCTGCCGGGGGAATCCTTCGCGCCCGTACGCATGGGGGCAGCGCGCAATCGCTCGGCATCGCTTGCGAAGGGGGCGCCTCCGACCTCATCGACTTCTCGGTGAACGTGAATCCGGCAGGCCCCTCGCCGCGCGCCGTCGCCGCAGCTTGCAAGGCGCTTTCTCGAATCGACGCCTACCCCGATAGGGAAAGTCTCGCCCTCGTTCGCGCCCTAGCGCGCGCCCATGGCATTCCCGAAGATACTATTGTTTGCGGCGCGGGCGCGTCCGACATCATCTGGCGGCTCGCTGCGGCGGTGCGCCCGAAACGCATCGTCGTGTGCGCGCCGACGTTCTCTGAATATGCGGAGGCGGCATCGTACTACGGCGCATGCGTGCAGGAGTTCCCGCTCTCCGAAGCGGACGACTTCGACGTGCCCGCCTCCTTCGCCCGCGCGATCGAGGGGCCGGGAGACGTGGCGTATATCTGCAATCCGAACAACCCGACGGGGCGCCTCGTCGACCCCCGCGTGATCGATGCCGCGGCTTGCCGCTGCGAGCAGGTGGGCGCGCTGCTCGTCGTGGACGAGTGCTTCCTCGGATTTGCGCCCGACGCCCGCGAAAGGAGCGTGGCCGCACGCGCCGCGTGTTCGCGCCATGTGGCCGTGCTCTCCGCATTCACCAAGCTCTACGGAATGGCGGGGTTGCGGTTAGGATATCTGATCAGCGGAAACGCCCAACTCCTCGAGGGGATTCGCCGGGCGGGGCAGGCGTGGCCCGTCTCCTCGGTCGCCGAGGCCGCGGGTATCGCCGCCCTGGAAGACGTCGAATACGTCTCGCGCACGCGCGATGTATTGGCGGGCGAGCGAGCGTGGCTTTCCCACGAGCTCTCCTCGCTCGGGCTTTCCGTCGTGCCGTCGGATGCGAACTTCCTTTTAGTCCGGACACCGGCGAAAGACATCCCCGAGCGCCTGTATAAACAGGGGGTTTTGGTCCGCACGTGCGACTCGTTTTCGGTACTGTCCCGTTTCTGGTGCCGCGTCGCGGTGCGCACGCGCAAGGAGAATGCCCGGCTTGCGATGGCGTTCGGCCGCGCGCTTCGGGCGGAAGGCGCATCGGGCGAAGGCGAACCCGACAAACGGGGCTGCGCTTCTTGCAGCGGCGCTATGGCGGGCGCGTATGGCCGAGGCTCGACGAAGGAGGTCGATACCCGTGGGTAGGGCGAAGCCCATCATGATCCAGGGCACCATGTCGAACGCGGGGAAGAGCCTGCTTGCGGCGGGGCTGTGCCGTGTGCTTTCGCAGGACGGCCTGCGCGTGGCTCCCTTCAAGAGCCAGAACATGGCGCTCAACAGCGGTGTCACGGCCGACGGGCTCGAGATGGGGCGCGCCCAGATCATGCAGGCCGAGGCGTGTGGCATCGTGCCCGACGTGCGTATGAACCCCATCCTGCTCAAGCCCGAAAGCGACCACCGAAGCCAGCTCATCGTGGCCGGCAAGGCGCAGGGAGCCTTCGCTGCGAGGGACTACTTCGCGCGAAAGAAGGCGCTCATGCCGCAGATTTTGGAGTCGTTCGATTCGCTCGCGGAGGAAAACGACGTCATCGTCATCGAGGGCGCCGGCAGCCCCGCCGAAATCAACCTTGCCGAAAACGACATCGTCAACATGGGGCTCGCGCGCGCCGTGTCCTCCCCCGTGCTGCTCGCGGGCGACATCGACCCAGGCGGGGTGTTTGCCCAGCTCTACGGCACGGTCGCGCTCCTTGCGCCCGAGGACCGCGCGCTTTTGCGGGGGCTTGTGGTGAACAAGTTCCGCGGCGATGTGGAAATCCTGCGCCCGGGTTTGGCTCCGCTCGAGAAAATGTGCGGGGTTCCCGTCGTGGGGGTCGTGCCGTATCTTACGCTCGACCTGGACGACGAGGACTCGCTCGCGCCGCGCCTAACTGCCCGCGAGGCGCGCGGCGTCATCGACGTCGCCGTCGTGCGCCTTCCGCATCTGTCGAACTTCACCGACTTCGACCCGCTTTCGCGCGTGCCCGGCATGGGCGTGCGCTACGTTTCCTCGACGACCGATCTGGGCCGACCCGACCTGGTGGTGCTTCCCGGCTCGAAGTCCACGGTCGACGACGCGCGCTGGCTTGCGGCTAGCGGCATCGGAGCCTGTGTACGCGCGCTTTCGGGCGCGGGCACGCCGGTGCTCGGCATATGCGGAGGCTACCAGCTTTTGGGAGACGAGCTTTCGGACCCGCACGGCAGGGAAGGCGCTGGCACCGCGCGCGGGCTCGGGCTCATCCCTGCAAGTACGGTGTTCAAGGAGGAAAAGCGCCTCGCCCAGTCGGAGCTGCGCATCACGGGCGCCCAAGGCGCGTTCTCGGTGTGGAACGGCATGACGGCGCGTGGGTACGAGATTCACGACGGCGAAACGACCGTCTCCTGCGCCCCTGCGGGCACGATTGGCGGCAAACCAGAAGGCGCGGCCTGCGGAAACGTGTTCGGAACCTATCTCCACGGCCTGTTCGACGAACCGGGGGTGGCACTCGCCCTCGCGCGCTCGCTCGCGCGCATGCGCGGCCTGCCCGAGAGCGTCGTGGGTGCTGAGGGCGCGGTGTCCGCGGCCGATCACCGTGCGCGCGAGTTTGACCGCCTGGCCGACGTCGTGCGCGGGGCGCTCGACATGGAGTATGTCTACCGCATTATCGAGGAGGGCGTATGATCCACGTGTATCATGGCGACGGCAAAGGCAAGACCACGGCGGCGATGGGCCTCGCCATTCGCATGCTCGCCGCAGGCCGCCGCGTCGTCGTCGTGCAGTTCCTGAAAGACGGCGAAAGCGGGGAGGTGCGCCTGCTCGCCGAGCATTTCGGCGTGCCCGTGTTCGCGGGGAAGGCGTCGGACAAGTTTACCTGGTCCATGACGTCGGAAGAACTTGCCGCGACGCGCGAGTTGCACGATGGGAACCTCGCTTCCGCGCTCGCCGAGCTCGAGGGCGCGCAGGAGGGGCTGCTCGTGCTCGACGAGGCGCTCGACGCGCTTTCGAAGGGGCTTGTCGACGAGGCGCTCGTGGACCGCGCGCTCGATATGTCCGCGCGCGGCGTCGAAGTAGCGCTCACCGGGCGCGCGCCTTCCCGCAAGATCGTGGAGAAGGCCGACTACATAACCGAGATGCGGTGCGAGAAACACCCCTACGAGCAGGGGATATGTGCAAGGGAAGGAGTGGAGTACTAGATGGATTCCAAGGAGATGGCGCCCGGCGACATCGAGCGGCGCAGCTTTGAGATCATCACCGAAGAGCTCGGCGGCCGCACGTTCCCGCCGCTCGAAGAGCCCGTCGTGAAGCGCGTCATCCACACCACTGCTGACTTCTCGTACGCCGATTCCCTCGTGTTCACCCATGACGCCGCGCACTGTGCGCTCGACGCACTGCGCGCAGGGGCCACGGTGCTCACCGACACGAACATGGCGCTCGCAGGCATAAGCAAGCCCGCGCTCGCGAAGATCGGCTGCCAGGCCGTGTGCTATATGGCCGACCCTGATGTCGCCGCAACGGCGCGCGCCGCGGGCACGACTCGCGCCGTTGCGAGCATGGACAAAGCTTGCGGCATCGAGGGTCCGCTCATCGTGGCCGTCGGCAACGCTCCCACAGCACTTCTGCGCCTCGCCGAGCTCATGGACGCGGGGAAGATCGCGCCCGCGCTCGTCGTTGGGGTGCCGGTTGGGTTTGTGAACGTGGTCGAGGCGAAAGAGGAGCTACTCGCGCGACGCGTGCCGGCCATCGTCGCGAGGGGTCGCAAGGGCGGCTCGACCGTGGCGGCCGCCATTATGAACGCGCTGCTCTACCAGATCACGCGCCCAGGCGGCCCGAAGTGACGGCCCCCGCATCCGCGCCGGCGCTGCGCATCTTCGCCGGCACCACCGAGGGCCGCCTTCTGTGCGAATGGGCGAGCGGGGCGGGAATCCCCGCCCGTGCCTACGCGGCAACCGAGTACGGAGGCGAGCTTTTGGGCGAGCTTCCGGGCATTGAGGTGCATGCGGGCAGGCTCGACGAGGCCGACATGGAGCGCGAGCTTTCCGGCGCGCGCATCGTCGTCGACGCCACGCACCCCTTCGCTACGCTCGCAAGCGGCAACATCCAGGCCGCTTCGCTCGCCGTGGGTGCACGATGCCTGCGCCTTGCGCGCCCGGCCGAGTCGCTGCCCAAAGGCGTCGTGTCGGTCGCGTCGATCGCCTGCGCGGCGCGCTTTCTCTCCGAGAACCCGGGTCGCGCGCTTCTCACGACGGGGAGCAAGGAGCTTGCTCCCTACACGCGCGTCGCCGATTTCGCGGAGCGCTTCTTCGTGCGTGTGCTCCCGCTGCCCGGTGCTATAACGAAGTGCATCGACGCGGGGTTTTCGCCGTCGCACGTCATCGGCATGCAGGGGCCCTTCACCCGCGAGCTCAACGAGGCGATGCTTCGGCAGGTGGGCGCCCAGTGGCTTGTGACCAAGGACTCGGGAACCGTAGGCGGCACGGCCGAGAAGCTCGCCGCCGCGCGTGACGCGGGAGCGCGCTGCATCGTGGTCACCCGTCCCGCCGAGGGAGGCGGGGCCCTTTCGCTTCGGGAAGTGGAAGACGCGCTCTTACGGGAGTTCGCGCGCTAGGCGCTCGCCGCGCCTACGCGCCATCCCGCCCGCGAGGAGGAGCGCCCCGAGCAAGCTCGACCCGTACAAGCCCGTCATCCACCAATAGCTCGAGGACGACGCCCGGAACTGGCGTAAACAGCCCTTCAATAAGTTGCGGTGAAATAGCGTCTGTTTGCTGCTAAATAGCATATTCAGTCCCTAATTCACCGCAACTTGTTGGTGGTGGCTTACTGGTAGCGTAGGCACTCCACCGGGTCGAGCTTTGCCGCGCGGCGAGCGGGGTAGAAGCCAAAGATTACGCCGATTCCGACGGAGACGGCGAAGGCCAGCAGCACGGTGGCGATTGAAAAGCTCGGTGTGATTTGCCCGCTGGCACCGAGCTCGCCAAGAATCCCGGATCCGGAGGCAAACATCGCGAGGCCCCATGCCAGCAGATAGCCAATCAGGACACCCAACAGTCCGCCGGTGACGCACAGCGCCGAGGACTCGGCCAAAAACTGCGCGGTGATATCGCGACGACTTGCGCCCAGGGCACGGCGAATGCCGATCTCACGGATGCGCTCAGTCACGTTGGTGAGCATCATATTCATAATGCCGATACCGCCGACAAGCAGCGAGATGCTGGCGACAGCGCCCATGATGAGCGAGAACGCGCCCATAAAGGAGTTGAGTGCATCGATGGCGCTTTTCATGGAGGTCGCCGATACACTGTCGTACTCATCATCCTCCGCGATGCCCTTCATTGCGCGCACCTTGGACTCGATGGTCTTACAAAGCTCGTCCATGTCTGTGCCCTCGGCGGCAAGAGCCGTCACGCTGGGGAATGAAGGATTTTCGTCGCCAAACAGGCCTGAGATGGTTTCGCGCGGCATATACAGCGTGAGCGAGCCCATGGAGTCGTTGCCGCCATCAATCACACCTACAATCTGCACCTCGCCGTTGGACACCTTGATGGTTTTCCCCAGCGCATCCTGTTCGTTGCCGTAAAGCTGATCGGCGCCGCCGCGGCTGATGAGCGCCACGCGCGAGCCTGATTGGGACTCGGCCTGGGAATAGGTGCGCCCCGCAACGAGCTTGCTGGCCCCCACGGCGTCGAGCATGTCGCTATCGACACCCTGTGCCATGACGGTATAGCTTTTATCGCCGGTCTTATACTCGGTATACGCGCTGTCGACAATGCCGATCTGCTCTATCTGCGGCACCAGTTTTTGAAGCTTCTCGATGTCGGACTCGGTGAGTTCTTGCGACGAATAGATTTGCACCATGCGTGCCGCATTGAGGCCCAGGCTGTTGACCAGGCTGTTTTGGATGCCGCCGATGAGCGAAGTCATGGCGATAACCGAGGCGATGCCGATGACAATGCCCAGGATGGTGAGCAGGCTGCGCCCCTTGTTGGCTTCGAGCGAGTGAAGGGCTTCCTGGATGAGATCGCGGGCGCTCATGCCATCTCTCCTTTCGGCGGGTTGGCGGAGGCGGAAATCCTGGGCAGGCTATCCACGGCGCTGCGCAGGGTCCGCGGTGCATGTGGAATATACGCGCCATCGTGAATGCGACCGTCGCGGATGGTCACGGCACGGTCGGCCTCGGCGGCGATGCCGGGGTCGTGTGTGATAAGCACGATGGTTTTGCCGCGCTTCTGGAGCTTATGGAAGGTTTCCATCACAAGCGCTCCGGTAGCGGAGTCCAGGTTTCCCGTCGGCTCGTCGGCCAGAATGATGGGCGGGTCATTGACGAGGGCGCGCGCGATTGCGACGCGCTGCATCTGGCCGCCCGAGAGCTCGGATATGCGGTGGTCCCAGTGGTCGACGGGCAGCGTGACAGCCTGCAGCGCGTGCACGGCGCGCATTTCGCGCTGGCTACGGGGCACATTGGTGTAGGCCAGCGGCAGCATCACATTTTCGATAACCGACAGGCGCGGCAGCAGGTTGTAGCTCTGAAAGACAAAGCCAATGCTCAGGGCGCGAACTTCGGTGAGCTCCTCATCATCGAGCTCGGCCACGTTGAGCCCTTGCAGGTAGTAGTCGCCCGCCGTCGGCTTATCCAGACAGCCTAGGATGTTCATGAGCGTCGACTTGCCCGAGCCCGAGGGGCCGGTGATAGCGACGAATTCGCCGGGATTTACCGCCAGGCTCACGTTGTGCAGGATGTGGGCGCACCCCGCCTCGCTCTCAAAGATGCGGTGCACGTTGCGGATGTCGATAACGGGACGCATTACATGCCCTCGTCGGCAGACATACTGCCCGAATCCGCACCGTAGCCGCCGTCAGCCGTTGCGTCCGCTCCGGTGTCCATGACGAGGGTGTCGCCATCGCGCAGCTTGGTAACCGGAACGTTGGGGTTGATCTCGTTGCCCTGGTCGTCGCGCTTAACCTGTGTCTTGCCGACTACGGCTTCGTTGTCGTTTTGCGTCACGACGGTCACCTTCACGCGATGGGTTTGCTTGCCCTCGTCATCGGTTGCGACGTTGACGTAATAGTGTTCGCCGTCTTCGGTCATGAGCGCCATCGTCGGCACCATCACCACGTCGTCGAGCTGCTCGGTCACCACCGAGACCTCGGCCGTCATGCCCGGCTTCAGGCGCGCGTCGGGCGCCTCGATGAGAATGTCGACGTTAAAGGTCACGCTGCCGCCGCCACCGTTGGCGGCGTCGGAGTTTGCCACCGACGCGATAGCCGTGACGGTGCCCTGGCTCACGATATCGGGAAACGCGGGATACGTGACGTTGGCGCTCTGCCCAACGGCGATCTTGGCGATGTCCTTTTCGCCCACCTGCACGGTCACCTTCATCTTAGATAGGTCGGCGATCTGCATGCACTGCTTGCCGCCGCTCGTATCGCTTTCGCCCATGATCATGCCGCCTGTAACCGTGGCGCCCACTTTGGCATTGAGCTCCACGATGCTACCCGAGCTCGGGGCCGTGACCGTGCGACTGGAGGCCTTGGCGTTCGCCTGGTCGAGGTTTGCCTGGGCTGATGCGAGGCTGCGCTGCGCGGCCGATACGGCGTTCGTGTCCACTGATGCGGCGGAGACGCCAGCCGCTGCGGAAGCTCCCTCGACGTCCGTCGTTGGGGTGGCCTGCGCAGCAGCTGCGGCTTTCTGCGCGTTGGCGAGGTCTTCTTGAGCGGCAGCAACTGCACGCTGCGCCTCGGCAACGTTGCGGTCGAGCTCGTCGTTTTTAATGGTCAGAAGCACGTCGCCCTCGTTGACGGATTGGCCTGCCTGCACGTTGATAGAATCGACCGTGCCGTCGACAGAAGGGGAGACCACTGAGGACGAAATGGGTTTGAGCTGGCCTTTCGCCTCGACCGTTGTGGTAAACGTGCCCTCGGTCACCATGTCGGTCACAGGTCCGCTAGCGCCCTGAGGCTGCGCATTGATAACCAGGGTTGCGATAACGGCAATGAGCGCGATGGCACCTACGACGCCAGCGGCAATACCGCGTCGAATCAGCTTTTTGCGTCGACGTTCGGCACGTTTTGCCTTGAGCTTGGTATATGCCTCTTCATCGGAAATCTCGGCCGTATCGTTCGCGCGTCCGTCCTGCTTATCGGCATGTACGTCTGTAATCAGAGGAATCGTTTCGGTGGGACCTTCGAGCGTGTGCTCGGTATCATCCGGGCCCGGGGTGATGGTGGGGACATTCGGCATAGCGTCTCCTTTATAGAAAGAATCTCGATAATTATATGCGCCCACCGGTTGGGGCGGGCGCATAGGACGGTTTCTTTCGGAACTGTTAGATTGGTCGCAGCGGTTCCACGTTGTAGGAATGCGCGCGTTGCACTACGAGTGGACAACCACGCATAGGCCGACTTTGATGCAGTCGTGAAGTGCCTTGGCGTCGGCCAGGCGCAGGTTGATGCAGCCGTGGCTGCCGCACCACTTGTACGACTCGGCGTTGTCGAAGCTCTTGTCGTTTTGCCATGTAGCGTCGTGGAAGCCGATCATATTGCCCTCGAACGGCATCCAGTAGCTCACCGGGCTCTCGTATTTGGGCTTACCGGTCTCGGGATCCTTGGCTCCGATCAGGGTGCTGCCGCCGTCGTTGCTGTTGATCTGCCACACACCCTCGGGGGTGGCGTCTTCGCCCGGTTTGCCGGAAATAAAGTTGGCCTCCCACACTATATTGCCGCTCTCGTCGTAGTAGCGCGCGTGCTGCTCGGACAGGTCGACGTCGATATACGCCTTCCAGTCGGGCTCTCCCTTTGCGGTAAAGGTGTCGGCCTTCTGGGAGTACTTAATCTCGATTTCGCCGGTCTGCTTGTTGTTAATGGCGTCCTCGACCTGCTTGGCGAGCGAGCTGCTGTCGATGGACCAACCAAAGTCACCGCCTTCGACGGCGCACTGCTTGCCATCGGCGCGCGTCCACCAGCGAGTGGAGCCCACGGTATTAAAGCCGTTGGCGAGCTCGGCTGCCCAGCTGCTGATCTGCGACGTATCGAGCGTGGGGTTGGCCGGATCGGCAAAGCTGATCCACTGCAATACGGAGCTGCCATCAACTTTGCCGGCATCCTCGCCGTTGAGCTTGAGGGTCACGTTGACGCCCAGGAAGTTGTTGGCGGCATCGCATGCGGCCTGAATCTGATCATCGGTCAGCGTTCCATTGAGCGGCTCATAGGCATCGTTGCCGAGCTTGGAAAGATCTACGGTCTCGGCCAGCGAGGCAAGCTCGAGCTCGGCATACTTAATGACATGCTCGCGGTTGAGTTTTTCGTTGGAGCGCGCCTTCTCGACGGTAAACTTGCCGGCCTGCTCGTCATAGGAGCTATTGGCCTCGAACGTGCCCGAACGGCCCTCGTTAAACTCGTCGATGGCGTCGCCCAGATCCTTCTCAAACTTCTTTTGGTCAAAGGTGTCGGAGAGCATGGACAGGTCGACGTCTTGATCAAGATCGATTTCGTTGGAGGTAGCGGTTGTTTTGGTCTTGCCGCTTAAGGATTCCACGAGGCGGACCGGCCAAATAAAGGCTTCGTTGTGGCTGATGATTTCTTTTGCAGCAGCTTCGCCGTCGACGATGGGTTCATCGGACTCGGGCTGATAGGTCCAGCTAAAGTCATCGCCTGTCACGGCGAGCTTATAGTGCTTCCATGCCGAATTGACCTTGGTAGCGGCAGACGAAGCGTTGGAGAATGAGACGTCGACGCCGGCGATGGTGGTGTTGGGGTAGGCTACCTGCGAAAATGCTACGACGCCTACGATATAGACAATGACGATTAGACCCAGGACGACAAAGAGCGTCGTCTTTTTGGCCGACTTATTGTTCTCGGCGGGTTTGCGCGCGGGGCCACGATTGCCTCGAGCGTGCGTGGGCGGCTGCTTGGGCGCATTGCCGTTTGCCTGGCGCTGCTGACGTTGTTGACGCTGTTGGTTCGGGCGTTGGGAAGCGTTTGCTGCACTACGCTGCTGACCGTGGCTCGGCGCGATAGGACGCGGCGACTGAACGCCGCCGGTGTGCCTGCTCGGCTGCTGCGGATCGGGAATCAGCTGAGTTCGATCGTTTTGCGACATCGTATGCATATCCTTCGATTTTCGCCTTGCGGTTCATCGTGTTTTTACTGGGCTTGCATTATAGCGATTGCCCTGCTGTTTGTGGTACGGAAACGGTGGCATTCAAAAGAGGTGGGACATTTGTCCCACCTTTGAGTTGTTCTTTGCCGCTATCCGCACACACCGCATTTTGCACAGGCCGAAAGTGCGGCCGGAGCCTGCGCGATGCCGCCCTTTGCCGTCTCTCGCAGCGTGGCCGGCAACGCGTGACCCACCGAGAGCATGACATGTGCCATCTGGTCAAACGGCACCAGGCTCTTAATGCCTGCGAGGGCGAGTTGTGCCGAGCTAAAGGCCGCTGCCACGCCGATGGCGTTGCGGTTTTGGCAGGGCACCTCCACGAGGCCACCGACGGGGTCACAAACGAGGCCCAGCAGGTTACTCAGCGCGATGGAACTGGCGTCGAGCGCCTGCTCAGGCGTGCCGCCGAGCATCTGCACCAGCGCGGCGGCTGCCATGGCGGCAGCGCTTCCCACCTCGGCCTGGCAGCCGCCCTCGGCGCCGGCGACGCAGGCGCTCGTGGTGAGGTTGAGGCCGATGGCGGCTGCGCAGTAGAGCGCGTCCATGACCTGCTCGTCATCGAGCTGCAGGCGATCGGCGAGCGCAAGCACGCAGCCGGGCACGACACCCGCGGAGCCTGCCGTGGGGGCGGCGACGATCACTCCCATCGTGGCGGAGCGCTCGAGCACGGCCATCGCGCGGGCCACGGCTTCGGTCTGGACGGGGCCCATCAGGCTTTCACTCAAATCGTTGCGACCGGTGGCTTCGACGAGCTTGGCCTCGCCGCCGATAAGCCCGCCGAGCGATCGCTGCGGATTGGCGATGGGGGCCGTGGTCTCCTCGCGCATGACGTCGAGCACGCGGCGCATGGCGGCGACGGCGTGGGCCTCGCCGGTCAGACGCGCCTCGCGAACGGCCATGACAGCGCCGATGCTGAGCCCCAGTTCCTCGCACGCATCGAGCAGCTGCTCGCCGTCGTCGAAGATTTCCTTGGCCGAGACGCCGGGGGAGAGCGACGAGGCAGAACCGGGGAGCTCGATAAACGTTGCGTAATCGACATTGTCGAGCTTGCGCAGCATGGGGACGACGGTGTCGTCGGGCGCGCCGTCGGTCTCAAAGACGGAGTAGGCCTGGCCGCCCACTTCGGTTCGGTAGGTGCGGCAGAAGGCGATGTTCACGTGGGCGTAGGCGAGCAAGTTGGTGAGCGCGGCGAGTACACCGGGGACGTCCTTGTGTGCCACGAAGAGCGTGGAGTACATGCCCGAGATGTCGACGCCGACGCCGTTAATGCGGCTGATACGCATCTTGCCGCCGCCCAGGCTCTCGCCGCGGACCTGTGCCGTGGCGCCCGTGTCGTCGACCATGTCGATGTCGACGGTGTTGGGATGGATGGACGCGTCGTCGCCCTTGATGTCAAAATGATATTCGAGGCCCTGCTCGCGTGCGAGGTCGAAGGCCTGCTTGATGTTCTCGTCATCGGTGTCGAGGCCCAGGATGCCCGCGACGAGCGCACGATCGGTGCCGTGGCCGCGGTAGGTGTGGGCGAAGGAGTTCCACAGGCCAAAGGTGACTTTGGTGATGCGGCCTTCCAGCAGGCTGGCGGCAACTTGGGCGCAGCGCAGGGCGCCGGCGGTGTGCGACGAGCTGGGGCCGACCATGACGGGGCCCAAGATCTCGAATGCCGAGGTCGTAGCTAGTGTTTGCGGCTTGCCTGCCATGACTGCTCCTTTAATCTGTCCCGTCGTCCCGAGGGCTTTGGTATTTGGTCGCCTGCTCGGACAGTCCTGCTCGCACGGAGGCCACATTAAGTGGCCTCCGGCTCGTGCGGAACTCGCGATCGACCAAATACCAAAGCCCTCGGAACTAAGGATACATGGTAGAGGCGCGTGTGCTGCAAAATTCATTAGCTGGTGACGCAGCGTAGGCTCATATCGAAGCATCTTCACCACCGTTTAAATAAAAAAGAAGTACCGGTTGGAGCCGGTACTTCTTTTGGTTCGTTGTTTTTGGCTGTAGCTTTTCGAGTTAGCTTACAGGCCGCAGGCTGCCTTGAGTTCTTCGACTCGGTCGGTCTTCTCCCAGGTGAAGTCGGCGTCTTCTCGGCCGAAGTGACCGTAGGCTGCCGTCTTTTCGTAGATGGGGCGGCGCAGGTCTAGGTCGCGGATGATTGCGCCCGGGCGCAGGTCGAAGGTCTTCTCTACGGCTTCAACGATCTTGTCCTCGGCAATATGTGCGGTACCGAAGGTGTCGACCATGATTGAGAGGGGCTTGGAAACGCCGATGGCGTAGGCAAGTTCGACTTCGCAGCGGTCGGCAAGGCCGGCGGCGACCACGTTCTTGGCGACCCAGCGCGCGGCATACGCGGCGGAGCGGTCAACCTTGGTGCAGTCCTTGCCGCTAAAGGCACCGCCGCCGTGACGGCCGTAGCCGCCGTAGGTGTCGACGATGATCTTGCGGCCGGTGAGGCCCGTGTCGCCCATGGGGCCGCCCACGACAAAGCGACCGGTGGGGTTCACGTAGATGTCTGCGTTGTCCCACGGCATGTTCTCGGCGTCCATGACCGGGGTGATGACGTGCTCGATGAGGTCGGCCTTGATCTTGCCCATGTCCTCGATCTCGGCGGCGTGCTGCGTGGAGATGACGATGGTCGTTACCTCGACGGGCTTGCCGTCTTCGTAGCGAACGGTGACCTGGGTCTTGCCGTCGGGACGCAGATAGGCGAGGGTACCGTCGTGACGCACGGCGGCCAGGCGCTCAGCCAGACGGCTTGTCAGGTAGTGCGGCATGGGCATGAGGGTCTTGGTCTCGTTGGAGGCATAACCGAACATCATGCCCTGGTCGCCGGCACCGATCAGGTCGATCGGGTCGGTGGTAGCGCCGGTCTGGGTCTCGAAGGACTCGTCGACGCCCTGGGCGATATCGGGCGACTGCTCGTGGATGAGGCTCATAACGCCGCAGGTGTCGCAGTCAAAACCGAATTTGGCACGGTTGTAGCCAATGCGGCGGATAACGCCGCGGGCGATTTCCTGCACGTCGACGTAGGCCTGGGTGCGGATCTCGCCGGCGACGATGACGGTGCCGGTGGTCACGAGGGTCTCGCAAGCGCAGCGGACGTTCTCCACGTTGGCAGGCACGCCGTTGGGGGCGATGTAGCCCTGCTCCTGGAGCTCTATTTCTTTGGCGAGGATTGCGTCGAGGACGGCGTCGCTGATCTGGTCAGCGATCTTATCGGGATGACCTTCGGTCACCGACTCCGACGTAAATACGAAGGACCCGTGTTGGGGTGGGATGGAACGAAGTTCTTCTGACATGATTGTCCTTTCAAAAACGTGTCCCGGCGACCGTTACCATTCCGCCGGGCTCTCTATGCAAGGGCTCATCATAGCGCGTAAATCAAACATTCACACCCTTTCCGCACCTACTCATTGGGGACAGACTTAAATGACCAGCCTTACCTAAATGCCAACAGGTTGCCAAAGACTGGTCATTTAAGTCTGTCCCCAATGAGTGAGTCGGTGCCCTTTGTGCGGAGGTTGCTTTGATGCTTTATACTGGTGCGGTTAGACATCCATCCTGCAATCGAGGAGATATCCATGGCATCAGACGTTCGCGTCCGCTTTGCACCCTCACCGACGGGCAAGCTGCACATCGGCGGCGCTCGCACCGCTATCTATAACTGGGCTTTCGCCCGCGCAAACGGCGGCACGTTCATCCTGCGCATCGACGACACCGACCCCACCCGCTCCACCGATGAGAACACGCAGATCATCCTGCGCGCCATGCGTTGGCTTGGCCTGGACTGGGATGAGGGCCCCGAGGTAGGCGGCGACTTTGGCCCCTACGCCCAGACTGAGCGGTTGGACCTGTACAAGCAGGCCGCCCAGAAGCTTTGGGACGAGGGCAAGGCCTATCCCTGCTTCTGCACCAAGGAGCAGCTCGACGCCGACCGCAAGGCCGCGCAGGAGCGCAAGGACCCCTTCCAGGGCTATCAGCGCCGTTGCCGCGATCTTGATCCCGAGGAGGCCCGCCGTCGCATCGAGGCCGGCGAGTCCTACGTCCTGCGTATTAAGGTGCCCGAGGACCGCGGCGACGTCGTCATCCACGACGCCGTCCACGGCGAGGTGACCTTCGACGCCAAGGAGCTCGACGACTTTGTCATCTTCCGCTCCGATGGCACGCCCACGTATAACTTCGCGACCGTCGTCGACGACGCCATGATGAAGATCACCCATGTCATCCGCGGCGACGACCACCTGTCCAACACCCCGCGTCAGGTCATGGTCTACGAGGCCTTCGGCGCTCCCGTGCCCACGTTCGCTCACATCTCCATGATCCTGGGCGCCGACGGCAAGAAGCTCTCCAAGCGCCACGGCGCCACCTCGGTGGAGGAGTACCGCGACGCCGGTTACCTGTCCGACGCCTTCGTCAACTACCTGGCGCTGCTCGGCTGGTCGCTCGACGGCGAGACCACGATCATCCCGCGCGATGTCCTGGCCAACAAGTTCTCACTCGACCGCATCTCCAAGAACCCGGCGACCTTCGATCCCAAGAAGCTCGATTGGGTCAATGCCGAGTACATCAACGGCATGTCCGATGCTCAGTTTGCCGACGAGATCATGGTCCCCGAGCTGCACGAGGCGGGTCTCATCGAGGGCAATGTCGAGTACGGCGAGGATTGGATCGACGCGCTTGCCGCCATCGTCAAGCCGCGCACCAAGATGCCGGCCGACGCCGTGACCGTCGCCGCTCCCATCTTCGCTACGGCCGAGACGCTCGAGTATGACGAGAAGTCCGTCAACAAGGGCCTGGCCAAGGAGGGCATGGGTGCCATTCTGGATGCCGCCAAGGCCGCTCTCGAGGGCGTGAACGAGTGGACGGCTGCCAACATCGACGCCGCGCTTGAGCCGCTGCCCGAGCAGATGGACCTTAAGAAGCGCGTGGTGTTCCAGGCCGTGCGCGTCGCCGTCTGCGGCAACATGGTGAGCCCCCCGCTGGGCGAGACCATGGCGCTCGTCGGCCGCGACGACTGCCTGGCGCGTATCGACCGCGCCCGCACGATGGCGCTGTAGCAGCCGCGTAAACGCATGTATCCGAGCCCCGTTCACCCGAGCGGGGCTCTTGTTTCTGAAGACGCATGGGATGGGAGGTATGGGGGCCATGGCCGAGCAACTGTCGCTGTTTGGTTCGCCGGAACCGGAGGAGACTCCGGCCAAGCCTGAGTTCGCGCCTGAACCCGTCGCCGCCTATGCGAGCGTAGTCCTCGACATTCCCACCCGTGCGCTGTCCGAGCCGTTTGCTTATGGCATTCCCCGGTCCCTTGCCAACGAGGCGCAAATCGGATCCACGGTCCTGGTCCACTTTGGTAACCGTGCCGCCGCGGGCTATATCGTCGACATTGCGCCTGAGCTGGGTGACCTGCAAGGCATCAACGCCCTCGACCCAGCCCGCATTAAAGCCATCGAGGCTATCCTCAGCAAACCGCTCTTTACCGCCGAGGCTGCCCGTATCGCACGCTGGATGAGCCGCGAGTACGTCGCAACGCTTTCCGAGTGCCTGCGTTTGTTCTTGCCCCCGGGTGGAAGCCCGCGCGTGGTCAAAGGTGACGACGGCGTGTGGGCCGTTGAGCGCCCCGCCGTCAAACCCATCCAAAACCGCTGGGTCATGCTCACGCCCGAGGGCTTCGACTATACGCCGCCCAAGACCGCGGTCCGCCAGCGTCAGCTCATCGAGGCGCTCCAGTGCGGCCCGGTCACGACGCGCGACCTCAACCTTCTCTATAACAGCATGTCGGCGACCATCAAGGCGCTCGAAAAACGCGGCGTCGTCGTGGTGGAGGAGCGTCGTGCGTGGCGTGGCTGCAGCGAGCAGACCACGCTGTCCTCGGCAAGCGGCAAGGCGCCGGTCTCCCTTACCAACGGCCAGAAGCAGGCACTCGCGCAGATTGAGCGCGCCCGTCTGGACGCTCATAGCGACGTGGTGCTGGTCGACGGCGTCACCGGCTCCGGCAAAACCGAGGTGTACCTCTCCGCCATCGAGCGCGTGCTGGCGGCCGGCCGTTCGGCTTGCGTGCTGGTGCCCGAGATCTCGCTGACGGCCCAGACCGTCGGCCGCTTCCGTTCGCGCTTTGGCGAGACGGTCGCCGTGTTCCATTCGCGCCTTTCGGCCGGCGAGCGCCTGGACCAGTGGGATATGGTCGCCAGCGGTGCGGCCCGCGTGGTCGTCGGCGCCCGCTCGGCGCTCTTTTGCCCGCTCAGCGACCTTGGTCTCATCATCATCGACGAGGAGCACGAGACTAGCTATAAGCAGGGCTCCAGTCCGCGCTACCACGTGCGCGAGGTGGCAGCCGAGATGGCGCGGCGCTACCGCTGCCCGCTCGTGTTGGGCTCCGCCACGCCATCTGCCGAGTCCCTCGACCGCTGCCGCCGTGGCACGTATAACGGTGCCACCTGGACGCGCGTCGAGATGCCCGAGCGCCCGGGACACGCCGTGTTGCCCACGGTTCGCATTGCCGATCTGCGTCGCGAGTTCTCGCACGGTAGCCGCTCCATGTTCTCAAAACCGCTGATGGAAGGCCTCGAGCGCGTGGTCGAGCGTCGCGAAAAGGCCGTGTTGCTGCACAACCGCCGCGGCTTTGCGCCGTTTTTGATGTGCCGCGAATGCGGTTGCGTCCCCACCTGCAACCACTGCTCCACGGCGCTTACGTACCACGAACGCACCCATACGCTGCAGTGCCACACCTGTGGTTCGTCCTGGCGCGTGCAGCCGTATCCCGCACCCACGAGTCGCTGTCCCAAGTGCGGTAGCCGTTACCTGGCAAAAATGGGGCTGGGCACGCAGCAAATCGAGGACGCACTGCACCAGATGCTGCCCGACGACGTCGCCATCATTCGCATGGACGCCGATTCCACGCGCGGCAAGGACGCACACAAAAAGCTGCTCGAGCAGTTCGATGCCGCCGATTGCGCGGTGCTGCTGGGTACCCAAATGATTGCCAAGGGCCTTGACTTTCCCGAAGTCACGCTCGTGGGCGTGGTCAATGCCGACTTTGCACTCAAACTGCCCGATTTTCGCGCGGGGGAGCGTGCCTACGACTTGCTCGAGCAGGTCGCGGGTCGTGCCGGCCGCGGCGATCGTCCCGGCGAGGTCATCATCCAGACCTATCTGCCCGAGGATCCGGTCATCCGCGCCGTCGCCGAGCACGACCGCTCGATCTTTACCGACTACGACCTGGACCAGCGCCGCGACGCACTGTATCCGCCGTTCGTACGCCTGGTCAATATTTTGGTGTGGTCGGCAAGCCGCGACGATGCGCAGGATTATATCGGGCGCATTGCAAAGCTCCTCAAGCGCCGCTGGCACGCCGCCGCGCCCGACTTTTTGCGGGCGGGGAGTGCCGTGCCGCAGGTGCTGGGCCCGGCTTCGTGTGTAATCGAGAGAGCCAAGGACCGTTACCGCTTCCACCTGCTTGTGAAGTCGCCGGTAGGGTACCATGTCTCTGATGATATTGACGCCTGTCTCAAAGAGGCGGGCTCCGTGCGCGGCGTGAGCGTGAGCGTTGACGTCGACGCCTATGATTTGATGTAACAACCCGAAAGGATGGCCATGGAAGCCAACGGAATCGTACTGTCGCCCGACCCTCGTCTGCGCCAGGAGTGCGCTGTCATCGAGGAAATCACCCCAGCGATCGAGGCGCTTGCCGAGAAGATGAAGAAGATGATGTTCGAGAACGGCGGTTGCGGCCTGGCTGCTCCGCAGATCGGCGAGCTCATTCAGCTCGTCACCATCGACTGCGACTACAGCGACAGGAACGACTACGATCCGTACGTGCTTATCAATCCCGTGATTGTGGAGCAGAGCGACCACCTCGTTCCGTTTAGCGAGGGCTGTCTGTCCATCCCCGGCATTAGCTGCGAGATCGAGCGTCCCGACCATGTCGTCGTCGAGGCGTACGACCTGGATGCCAACCTGATTCGCTACGAGGCCTCGGGCGACCTGTTCTGCGTGTGTCTGCAGCACGAGATCGATCACCTGCACGGCAACACCATGTTCGAGCGACTGAAGCCCATGCAGAGGCTCAAGGCCGTCAAGGAGTACCAGGACGCCCTGGCCCGCGGCGCTCGACCGGGCGAGACGGAGTAGGTCCCACCGTCCCCGGTGCTGAGCGCCCACATATCATCCCGTGCTCAAACATTCTCGCTGCGCTGCGAAACTGCGCGCGGGACGATATGTGGGCGCTCAGCACCGGGGACTGCGTTGTTCTGGCTCGGTTCGCCCGGGTGCCGTGGGCCAGGGATGGGCGTCTTCGCTGATAAGTGCTTTGTTGAGAGGGGGCTGCTTTTATTGCGGCTCTTTCTTTGGTTTTGGGTATATTTGTTCTTGTTGAATTGTTATTGCGGATGGGCTGGGTACTTGGCTTTCCGCTGTTATTTGTAGCCGTCTCGGCTTTGGTTGAGGGGAGACGTTCTTTATGCGTATTGTGTTTATGGGTACGCCTGATTTTGCTGTGCCTTCGTTGACTTCGCTCGTCGAGGCTGGGAATGAGATTGCGCTCGTAATTACTCGTCCGGATGCTGTTCGCGGGCGTGGTAAGAAGCTCGAGCCTTCTCCTGTTAAGGCCAAGGCGCTCGAACTTGGTTTGCCGGTTGTTGAGGCTAATCGTATGACGCCTGAGGTTGTTGAGGCGCTCAAGGCTGCCCAGGCTGACATTTTCTGTGTGGCTGCTTATGGCTGCATTTTGCCTGATGAGGTGCTGCATATGGCGCCGCTTGGCATTGTGAATGTTCATGCGTCCTTGTTGCCTCGTTGGCGTGGGGCTGCTCCTATTCAGCGTGCGATTCTCGCTGGTGACGAGGTTGCTGGCGTTTCCATTATGCGCATCGGGCATGGCGTGGATACTGGTGCTTATTGTGCTCAGGCTTCTACGTCGGTTGCCGGTAAGCATGCCGAGGCGCTGACTATGGAGCTTGCTGAGCTTGGCGGCAAACTGCTTGCCGATACGCTTCCTTCGCTTGCCGATGGCAGCACTGTGTGGACTGAACAGGATGAGTCGCTCGCCACTCATGCCGCCAAGATTTCTAAGCAGGAGATGCGTCTGGATCCTCAGATGGCGGCGCTTGATTGCGCGCGTCATGTGCTTGCCTCGTCCGATACCGCTCCCGCTCGTTGCGTGATTGCCGGCAAGACCGTTCGCGTGCTCGATGCCGCGTCGGCAGATGTGTCGCTTGGCGAGGGACTCGTCGCCGTTCAGGCCAAGCGCGTCTACCTGGGCCTGTCCGATGGCGCGGTTGAACTGCTCGAGGTTAAGCCCGATGGCAAGCGTGCTATGGCTGCTTCTGCCTGGGCTGCCGGCCTGCAGGGTGCGGATCTTTCGTGGGGTGTTTTGTCATGAGCAAGCTTTCCCCCGCGCGCAAGCTCGCGCTTGATGTTTTGATGGAGGCCGATCACCGCGGCATGTACGCGCGCGACGTGCTCTCGTCCCGTGCTTCGGCCAAGGCCATTGACCAGCGCGATTCTGCTTTTGCCGCTCGTTTGGCACTTGGCGTTGCGGCCACCCAGGGCATTTTGGATGAGCTGCTCGACCAGTTTCTCGATAAGCCCAAAAAGGTCGCGCCTCGTGTGCGCATGGCGCTTCGTATCTCGGCCTTTGAGATGCTCTATCTGCATACGCCGGGTCGTGTTGCGGTGAGTCAGGGCGTTGAGCTCGTGCGCAGCGGTGCTAAGTCAGCCGCCGGTTTGGCCAATGCCGTGCTGCATAAGGTCGCGGACAACGTTGAGGATTTTGCCGCCGCAGCGGATGCCGATGAGTCCGAACGTCGTCTGGTTCGCCTGTCGCGCCTGATGGGTCTGCCGCGCTGGCTTTGTGCTCGCATTATGGCATCGTTCGACACACCCGAGGGCGCGCTCAACTTTGCCGGCAATCTGGCTCCCGCGCCGCTTGCTTTGCACGAGAACGCTTTTGCCACCAAACCCGACCCGTATATCTCGCAGCTTGTTGCGCCCGTGTTCCCGGGCTGCCATGCACCGGTCGATGCGCAGGTCACGGTTGCGTCCGGCGTGTTTGAGCGCGCTGCTGCCGTTGCCTCGGACCTTAACGCCCAGCTCATCGCTACCGCGGCGACCCGTCCCGGGCGCTGCCTGGAGATTGGTGCCGGCCGCGGAACCAAGACCTATGTGATGATGTGTCAGGCCAAACGTGCTGGGTACGAGCACCAGCATACCGCGCTCGACCTGCATGATCGTAAATGTGATCAGAATCTCGCGCGCCTGCGCAAGGCTGGTATTAAGGGTGTTCGCACGGTCTCGGGCGATGCTTGTGAGCTCGACGAGGTGCTGACGTCCTTTGATGCCATGCTCGGCGAGCCTGCCCTGTTCGACACGGTGTTTATCGATGCGCCGTGCTCTGGCACCGGCACCATGCGCCGTCATCCCGAGATACCGTGGCGTCTGACCGAGAAGGACGTTACGACTTACCTGCCCCGCCTGCAGCTGACGATGATCAAAGAAGCCTCCGCGCGCGTGGCTGTGGGCGGTGAGCTTATCTATGCGACGTGCTCGGTGTTTGATGAAGAGAACACGCAGGTTGTGGATGCCTTCTTGGCCTCTCCCGAGGGTGCAGGCTTTACCGTGGCGCCGCTTTCCGATGCACAGATTCTGCAACTGCCCGATTTCGCGCAGGCCAAGAAGTTGGTAGCCGTCCGCCAAAACGACCGAGGCCTCTTCCAAAGCGTGCCGGTAAACGCCGACTCCTACGACGGCCACTTCTGCGCCCGCTTGGTCCACAAGTAATGACTATGTTGCGGTGAAATAAGGATTGAATAGCGGCCTCTACCCGCCAAACAGTCCTTATTTCACCGCAACTCAGAAGGTCGTGCGAGCGGAGATCGCAATAGCGGTAAAGAGTGGGAAAAATAGCCCCGTTCCTACTTACTGCTATCAAAAGTAGGGCGGATTACGGGGCTAGATTGGTGATGCTCGACCACAGCAAAAATGGCCTAAATAAAACCGACGCTCCTATAAGTTGTCAAGAGGCAGTTTGCGGGAGCGCTCTC
>CAUFMB010000017.1 GCA_959026535.1 uncultured Collinsella sp.
TCAATCCTGGTCTAACAGAGCCTTTTTTAATCCCCGTCCCAGAAAAATCATCCCAGGAAGGACTACTGCTGTTGAACGCGGCGGGCGGCGCGACGGGCACGGGCTTCTTGGATTTCCTCCAAGTGACTGATGATCTCGGAGGCGCTCTCCTCGATCGCTTTGCCGTCGGTGCGCACCACAAAGCAGCCCAGGCGCTTCATGAGGGCGCGAGCTTCCTCGAGCTCACTGCGCACGCTCTCGGGCTCGGCATAGGAGCCAGCGACGGCGCGAGCATAGTCATCGCCCAAGCGGCTATCGCGAATCTCGGAGATGACGTCGACGGTCGAAATCAAGCCGAACAACCGCATCGGGTCGACCTCGTAAATTGACTTCGGTGGCTCCATGCCATGGGCCAAAGGAACATTGGCAACCTTGTAACCCTGAAAGGCCAAATACATCGACAGCGGCGTCTTGGACGTGCGCGATACGCCCAGCAGCACGATATCGGCACCCGACAGATCATCGCAGCCGCGCCCATCATCGTGCTCAACGAAATACTCCATGGCCTCGATGCGATGGAAATAGTGGTCATCCGTCTTGTGAATCACGCCCGCAACGCCTTTGGGAGACACACCGATGAGCGACGACAGCACGGCGAGTGTCGGGCCGATCAGGTCGACCGAACGGATATGAAGCATGCCCAGGTAATCGAGCACGCGGGCGCGAAGCGCCGGATCGACAATGGTGTGGAATACGGCAATATCGCGATGGTCCGCATCGACACGCGGGCCCACAAACGACTTGACCTGCTCCACCGAGTTCACCTTGGGCAGGCGCAACAAACGAAAAGCCCCTTCATCAAATTGCCCGGACGCCGCAAGCACCACCTCACAAGCGGTATCACCGAGTGAGTCGGAGATAACGATAACGGTGGGACGAGCGGTGACCGGGCAATCCATGCGGGGCTCCTTTTGCGCTTATGCGCAGGCTGGCTTACTTTTTGCGGGCAAGCTCACCGATGTTTGCGATACCGGAGAAAACGGCCTCGAAGCGGTTGAGCAGCTTAAGGCGATTATCGCGGAGCTGCTCGTCCTTGTCCATGACCATAACCTCGTCGAAGAAGCGGTCGATGGGGGCACGCAGAGCTGCAAGGGCGGCAAATGCGGCCGGGTAATCCTCGGCGGCAAGGGCGGCATCAACAGCGGTCTGAGCGGCCTCGGAGGCGTCGGCGAGCGCGAGCTCGGCCTCGCCCATCAGGCTGCGGTCGTACTCCGCACCCAGCTCGGGCTTGGAGATGTGCGCGGCGCGGGCATAGGCGGTAGCCAGGTTGTCGAAGGTCTCGGCATCGTTCTTACGGGCCTCGTCGAGCGCGGCGCAGCGGGCGAAGAAGACGGACGGGGCGATGATGTGCACAGCGGAGACGGCGGCAACGGTATCGGCCGGGATCTTTTCGTCGCGGGCCATGCTCACAAGGCGGCCATGGAAGAAGTCGCGAACCTGTTGGGCGACCTCGGCGGCGTCGAACTCAATGCCCTGCTCGCTGTAGAGCTCGAGGGCGAAGTCGATGAGCGACGTGGGGTCAATCGGCAGGCGGTCGCGCAGGATGTTGATGATGCCGATAGCGGCACGACGCAGCGCATAGGGGTCCGAAGAGCCGGTCGGGGGCTCGCCGATGGAAAAGATACCGGCGATGGTATCGAGCTTGTCGGCGCAGGCCACGATGCAGCCAGCGGTGCCCTCGGGCAGCTCGTCACCGGCAAAGCGAGGACGATAGTGATCGCGAATAGCATGGGCGACCTCGTCGTTCTCCCCCATCGCGGTCGCGTAATAACCGCCCATCACGCCCTGCTGGCTCGTGAACTCGACGACAGCGTTGGACACCAGGTCGGCCTTGCACAGGTGCGCGGCGCGAGCGGCATCGGCGGCAAGATGGGCGCCCAGGTGAGCCTCGCGGGCGATAGCGAGCGCGAGCTGCTCAATGCGCTCGGACTTGGCGAGCACGCTACCGAGCTTCTCCTGGAAGGCAACCTTGGCCAAACGCTCACGGAACTCGTCGAGGGAGATCTTCAGGTCCTCCTCGTAGAAGAACTTAGCGTCGTCCAGACGGGCGCGCACGACGCGCTCGTTGCCGTCGATCACGCGCTCGGCGTTCTCGGGCTTGCTGTTGGAGACGACCACGAACTCACGCGTGAGCTTACCCTCGCCGTCATAGATCGGGAAGTAGCGCTGATTGGTGAGCATGGACTCGCAGATGATCTCGTGCGGGACCTTGAGGAACTCCTCGTCGAAGGTACCGACGAGCACCGTCGGCCACTCGCAGAGGTTGATGACCTCTTCGAAGACCTTCTTGGGCGTATCAACATGGCAGCCGGGACGGGCAGCCTCGACCTCGGCGATACCGGCAAGGATGGCCTCACGACGACGCTCAGCAGAGAGCACGCCGGCGTCCTCGAGCACCTGCTCGTAGACGGCGGGGCTGGCGACAACGTGGTCACCAGGGCCAAGTACGCGATGACCACGCGTGGTGTTGCCACTCGTCACGTCGGCAAACGACACGGGAACAACATCCTCGCCCAAAAGGCAGCAGATCCAACGGACCGGACGAACAAAGGTCGCGTGCTCGTGGCCCCAGCGCTGGCTGCGGTAGTTGGGCCACTGCAGGCCGGCAATAGTCTTCTCGCACAGAGCGGTCAGAATCGGCGTAGCCGGTGCGGAGGGAATGTTCTTCTCGGCGAACACATACTCGCGACCGTCAGTGTCCTCGCGTCGAACCAGGTCCTCGGCAGCCACACCGCACTTGCGGGCGAAGCCCTGGGCGGCCTTGGTGGCGTTGCCGTCGGCATCGAAGGCAATGTTTGCCGCGGGACCGCGCTTGACCTCATGGACCTCATCGGTCGCAGTGGCGACATCGGCTACGAGCGCAGCCAGACGACGCGGGCTCGAGATCACGCGGACCTCGCCATGGGCCAGACCGGCCTCGTCGAGGCCCTTGGCGATCATGGTGCCAAGCTGCTTGACGGCATTGTTCAGCGGCGCGGAGGGCATTTCCTCCGTACCGATCTCAAACAGGAAATCCTTAGCGTCTGCCATGGCTTACGCCACCTCGCCTTCCTGGTCGGCATTCTCGTTGACTCCGGCGACCTCGGCCATGTAGGCCTCGCAGCACGCCTTGGCGACGGCGCGGACGCGCAGGATGTAGTTGGCACGCTCGACCGCGGATAGAGCACCGCGGGCATCGAGCAGGTTGAAGGCGTGGCTGCACTTCATGACACAGTCGTACGCCGGCAGCGGCAGCTTTCGCTCCAGGCAGGAATGGCACTCGGCCTCGTAGTCGTCAAACTTCTGACGCATCATCTCGACGTTGGCGACCTCAAAGTTATAGGCACTGAACTCGCGCTCGTTCTCGAGGAACACGTCGCCATAGGTCATGGGCGTGCCGTCGGGCAGGTAGCTCCACACCAGGTCGTAGACGGAGTTGACGCCCTGCGCATACATGGCGATACGCTCCAGGCCATAGGTAATCTCGACGGGCACGGGGTCGACCTCGATGCCGCCCACCTGCTGGAAGTACGTAAACTGCGTGACCTCCATGCCATTGAGCCAGACCTCCCAGCCAAGGCCCCAGGCGCCGAGCGTCGGGCTCTCCCAGTCGTCCTCGACAAAGCGGACGTCATGGTCGTTGGGGTCCAGGCCAATGGCGGCAAGAGACCCCAGGTAGAGCTCCTGGGCGTTGACCGGCGAGGGCTTGATGAGCACCTGGAACTGATAGTAGTGCTGCATGCGGTTGGGGTTCTCGCCGTAGCGGCCGTCGGCGGGACGGCGGCAAGGCTGCGCATAGCAGGTGCGCCACTCGGCGGGACCGAGCGAGCGCAGCGTGGTCGCGGTATGGAAGGTACCGGCACCGACCTCGGAGTCATAGGGCTGCATAACGACGCAGCCCTGCTCGCCCCAGTACTGCTGGAGGCGCAGGATGATGTCTTGGAAGGAAAGCGATGAAGCGTTCATGCCTCTAATATCCCCTCGTCGAAACGATTACACGGTTAGGTACTGTACTATAGCGGTTTTTAGTCGATAGCGCCGATGCGGTTGAGCGGCCAGTAGCGCACAAGCGCCACAGCGATCAAATCAGAGCGATCGACGGGACCAAAGTAGCGTGAGTCGGCAGAGTTTTCGCGGTTGTCGCCCATCACCCACACGCACCCGTCGGGAACGGTGTAGGGATAGCTTACCTGAGCGCCGGGCGCTTGGACCGAAAGTGGCCAGCTCATGCCCGTCGTATAGTCCTCGTCGAGCGCTTGGCCGTCAACGACCACCTTGCCATCCTGCAGGTCGACCGTCTGGCCGGCCGTGGCAATAACGCGCTTGACAAGAACATCATGCTCGGAGGTGCCATCGGGGTTGTGAAACACCACGATATCGCCCTGCTTGACGAGCTGACCGAGCTCGAGGCTCACCTTTTGCGCTAGGATCTGGTCGCCAATCTCGATTGTGTCCTCCATAGAGCCGGTGGGCACCACAAAGGGCTCGACCACAAAGGTGCGGATCAGGAAGGTGGCCACAAGCGCGATTAGAATGACCAAAACCCATTCCAAGGCGCCCCGCAAAGTGAAAACGGACCTCTCACCAAAATCATGTTCAAGATGAACTCGTTGGCGGCCTTTATTGTCCTCCATGTTATTCACCTCTTCCAGAAAGCAAATCCTGCGCGTAAGCGCGCTCCTCGGGCGTGAGCCGCGCCGTCTCGATCAGGTCGGGACGCCAGCGGCAGGTGCGCTCGATGGCGTTCTTGCGACGCCAGGCATCGACCTTGGCGTGATCGCCGCTCACAAGCACCGGCGGCACGCCCTCGCCGTTGAACTCGGCGGGGCGGGTGTACTGCGCGTACTCGAGCAGTCCTCCGTCCTCGGCGGTCGAGAAGGACTCGTCGACGTTGCTCATCTCGTCGCCCAGGGCGCCGGGAATCAGGCGTACGACGGCATCGGCAACGACCATAGCGGGAAGTTCGCCACCCGTAAGCACGTAGTCGCCGATCGACAGACGCTCATCGGCATACGCATACGCACGCTCGTCGACGCCCTCGTAGCGACTGCACACAAACAGCAGGCGCTCACTTTTGAGCAGGCGCTCGGCCACATGCTGCGTAAAAGGCTCGCCACAGGGGGTAAAGAACACCACAGTGGGCTTGGGACCCTCTGCGCTAATGGCCTCGATGGCCTCTGCGATAGGCTCGACCTTCATGAGCATGCCCTGCCCGCCGCCGTACGGCTCGTCATCGACGGTACGATGGCGGTCGTGCGTCCAGTCGCGCAGGTTATACGCCTTAAAATCAAAAAGGCCGGCCTTGCGGGCGCGGCCCAAGATCGATGTGGACATGACGGGCTCAAACATCTCGGGAAAGACCGAAAGGGTCTCGATCAGCATGTTGTACTCCCTACTTGTCCATATCGATCAGGCCGTCCATAACGTGGACGGAAATTGTTCCTGTGTCGGGAAGATCGAGCACAACCTGCTCGATCACGGGAATCAGTACCTCGCCGTACCGATCACCCTCGACAACCCAAACATCGTTAGCGGGCGTCGACATAATCTCGACGATCGTGCCGAGCGAACCGAAGCGCTCGTCGACCACCTCGCGACCCATCAGGTCGGTATAGGCAGCGTCGAGCGAATCGAGCTCAAAGTCGTCACGATTTGCCAGCACGTAGCATCCCGTGATGCCCTCGGCGGCCGTCAAGTCGTCAATGCCCTCAAACGAGACCAGATCGCCATCGCCCGTATCGGTGACGGACACGACCGTGCAAAAGCGGTCGCGCTTGAGCGCCGGCGGCGTCAGGGCGACGCGCATACCAGGCTCTAATACAGAAGGAAGCCCCCGCAGCGGCTGCGCGAGGACCTCCCCCTTCCTTCCGTGCGGCTTGACCACACGGGCGATGTTTTTGTACTGGGACCTCAAGGTCCTAGCCCAGAACCTCTACCTCGACAGCAGTGTCGAGGCGAGCGGCCAGTGCACGGGCGAGCGTGCGAATGGCCTTGATGGTACGGCCACGACGGCCGATGACCTTAGCGACGTCATCCTCGGCGACCGAAACCTCAATCGTAGAGGCGTCGTCACCATCGATGACCTCAAGGCTCACGGAATCCGGGTCGTCGACGATCTGAACAACGAGATATTCGACGAGATCGGCGATGCGATCTGAGAGCATTGCCTCACCCTCGAGCTGTGCAGCGTCAACCTCAGGCACGATTTACTCCTCGGCGCCCTCAGTGGCCTCAGCGGCAGCCTTAGCGGCCTCGGCCTCTTTGGCGAGCTGCTTCTTGGACTTCTTGACGACGGTCTCGGTCTTCTCGCCCTCGTTGGCGGCCTTGACCAGAGCGGCGACGGCGTCGGTGAGCTGAGCGCCCTTGGACTGCCAGTCGGCGATCTTCTCGAGGTCGAGGTTGATGGTCTTGGGGGCGGTCATCGGGTTGTAGCGGCCAACCTCCTCGATGATACGACCGTCACGCGGGGCGCGGGAATCGGCGACGACGACACGGTAGTACGGACGCTTCTTAGCGCCGTGACGAGCAAGGCGAATCTTGACTGCCAAAGGAAACTCCTCCAACCAAGCAGCTTTAGGCTGCAACTACAAACAAACAGTTGAACATAATACGCCATCGACGCGGGCAGGTGAAGTCCGTGAGACCAACTTCTTCGGTGTAGTCGAGGGCAAATCCATATCTTAGACAAGAATTCGGGATTTGCAAGCACATACACGCACCCCACATGAGCTGCGCGGTATACTCATGACATGGATAGACGCGAACATACATACGGTTATGAGGATGCCATGGGCGTCACGCCGCCTCCCTGGACGGGTCCGGCGGTGGGCCTGATGGACCTCGATCGGCAAGTTTGTGGCCGCAAGCCATTTGGACGCATGGGCATTTTGATCGCTATCGTGAGGTCAGCGCGCAGGTCATGGCGATTCTTGCCGAGGAGACGCCGCGCGTGGAGCGCGTATCCATCGACGAAGCCTTTATCGATATCACACCGGGTCGCTTTGCGCCCGAAGACCCGCTGCTGGTTGCGCAGCGTATAAGCGACCGCGTGGCAGGGCTGGGAGTGACCTGTTCCATTGGCGTGGGCTGCAACAAGACGGTCGCAAAGATCGCAAGCGAGCGGGATAAGCCGTTTGGGCTGACCATCGTGCGCCCCGGAACCGAGCAGCGCTTTTTGGCCGCGCTGCCGGTATCTGCCATGAGCGGCATCGGGCGCTCGGCCGAGGAACGACTGCGCCGCATGCGCATCTACACCCTCGGCGAGCTATCACGTGCACCGGAATCCACCTTGGCCTCTATTTTTGGCGTCAACGGCGAACGCATGCGCCAGCGTGCGCTGGGACTCGAAATCTCCGAAGTCACAAGTCTCGATGAAGAGCGTGAGGTTAAATCGGTGAGCAATGAGCGCACCTTTGCGAAAGATTTGACTGAGCGCGGGGACATCGAAGCGGCGATTGCGCTGTTGGGCGAGTCAGTGGGACGCCGCCTGCGATGTCAGGGACTGACGGGCGCCACGGTGACGCTCAAGCTTAAGTATTCGTATGGAAGCGGTCGCTCGGCACAGCGCCGGCTGCCTCATCCGACCGACGATGAGAACATCTTTGTGGCGGTTGCGCTCGAACTGCTCGACAACATCTGGCAGGAAGGCATGCATGTTCGCTTAGCAGGCATCGGCATGAGCGACTTTGACCATCAGGGCGGCATCCAGACCGACTTGTTCTGCGAAGTCGACGACCGCGGAGCCCAGTCGAGCGACCGACGCGACCTCTCGGTTGCTATCGACGCCGTCCGAGACAAATTCGGCGACACCGCCCTATCTTTCGGCCGTCAATCCCGCTTCAACGATTAACCGCCTTTAGGCAAAAAGAAAGCCGGGCAGGTGCGGAAAACCGCAACTGCCCGGCGAAATGCGCGAAGCTAGCTAAAAAAGCCCGTCCCAAATGAGCTACTAGAGGAGGTCGAGGGGAAGCTGAGGAGCGTCACCCCAGAGCTTCTCGAGGCGGTAGAAGTCGCGGGCTTCGGGAGTGAAGACGTGGACGACAACCGAACCGTAGTCCATGAGCATCCAGGTCTTCTGCTCGCGGCCCTCGATGGAGAACGGGTGCTCGCCGCAAGCCTCGGCGACCTTCTCCTCAATCTCGTCGACGATCGAATCGACCTGACGGTTGTTGGTACCGGTGGCGAGCACAAAGTAGTCGCACACGTCGGAAAGCTCGGTCAGGTCGAGCACCTGCACGTCCTCGCCCTTCTTGTCGTAGGCGGCCTGCGCGGCGGCGCGGGCGACGTCCTCGGCGGCGACACCGCTCGCGGACAGCGAGGCTGCGGTGCGGTCGGACGTGGCGGCGAAGCTCTTGTGCTCCACATCCTTAAGAATCTGCTCGTCAGTCATGGTCTCGTCGGCCATGGAATACCTCTTTCTAGACAGCCCGAGCTAGCGCAGCTGGGCGTAATGGTTGTAAATCGTAATAGCCGTGGGATAAAGATAGCGCCCGGACTGGATCACATAGACCAGACCCTGCGCAAAACAGGAGAAGAACAACTCATCGAGCGTCGACTCCCCCACCATCTTGCGCAGCGCATGCGCATAGTCGCCGTGGCGGTTGGGCTCGATGGCATCGGCCACAAAGACCACCATATCGAGCGGCGTCATGTCGCAGGCACCCACGGTGTGACGGTCGACAGCCTGGAAAACGGCCGGCGACAACTCGGGGAAAAGCTGCGGAAGCTCATAGGCGGCAACAGGGCCGTGCAGCAGCGGCGTCGCGGCAGAGGGCGAACCCGCAATCTTAATGCCGTAATGCAAGGCGCGTGTGACCAGCTCATCGTCGGAGAGCACCTTATCCCAGTCATGGATCAGACCGGCAGCGGCGGCATCAAAGCGATCGACACCGTACACCTCTGCCAGATGCAGCGCGGTCTCGGCAACGCCCAACGAATGCACATAGCGCTTGCGCTTATCCTTCATGCGCACGTCGAGCAGCCCTTGAATGCGCTTAAGCAGCGCGCGATCATCGCCCTCAAACTGATCCTCTACCGACAACGTTCTCCCCCATCACTCAAAATCTTCTTGGCCCAGATCGGCATACAGACCGCGTTTGCGAATGTAGCCAAGCACGGACTCGCTCGTAAGATAGCGCACGCTCATGCCGCGGGCAACTCGCTTACGAATGTTCGTCGAGCTAATCGCCAGCGCAGGAATCTGAATATAGCGCACGTCGAACGGCAGGCCCGACTCTTTGATCCGCGCGCGAGCCGTATCGATATCGAAACCGGGACGTGTCGCGGCAATAAAGGTTGCCAGCTCGGCAATCTTGTCAGCATGATGCCAGGTCACAATATCGATAATCGCATCGGCACCCGTAATAAAGTAGAGCTTTACCTGTGGCGGGTAATACTCGCGCAGGGCGCGCAGCGTATCGGCAGTATAGGTAACACCTTCGCGATCGATCTCGAAACGACTCGCCAAAAAGGCCGGATTCGCAGCGGTGGCGAGGACCGTCATGGCATAACGGTCCTCGGCGGGCGTAACCGGTTTGTCGAGCTTAAAGGCGGGTGACCCTGCCGGCATAAAGAGCACGGCATCCAAGTCGAGCGACTCGCGCGCCTGCTCGGCAGTCACTAAGTGCCCGTAATGAATCGGATCAAAGGTGCCGCCCATGATGCCGAGCCTAAACTCCTGCCCGTCCTCGATAGGCAGCTCGGGCAAACCGATTCCACCGCGCAGCGACATGGCTTACTCGCCCTCCGGGGTCTCAACATCGTCAGCGACGTCCGCCGCATCGACAACCTCGACGCCCGTATCCGCGGCATCTGCCACCTCAACGACCTCAACGGTGCCCTCGAGTTCATCCTCGTACTCCGAGAAGTCCTCAGCGCCCTCAAAGTCAAAGGCGCGCTGGCAAATGCGGACCTCGTCGCCCGCACGGCAACCGGCCTTCTCGAGCGCGTCGTCAACACCCATATGCGCAAACTTATGCTGCAGGTAAATGACGGCTTCCTCATTTTCCCAGTCGGTCTGAATGACCATGCGCTCGATGGCACGGCCGACCACGCGGAAGGCACCGGGCTCTTCCTGGACAATGCAGAAACGCTTCTCACGCTGCAGGCGACGACGCTCCCACTCATCGTCGCGCAGAACAACCGGCTCATCAGAGACAGCCAACTCGGCGCGCAGCTTAGCCACCTGCTCGCCCACGGCAAGCATCAGCGTGTTGAGGCCGGCGCCCGTAACAGCAGACACGGCAAAGAACATATGTCCATCGTCGAGCGCTGCGCGCTTGAGGTCGGCAATCTTGTCGGCCGTGCCCGGCGCGTCGCACTTGTTGGCAACGACGATCTGCGGACGCTCCGAAAGCTCGGCGCCATACTGCTCGAGCTCGCGGTTGATGATGCGATAGTCCTCAACCGGATCGCGATCCTCAAAACCGCCCGTCATGTCGACGACATGCATGATCAGGGCCGTACGCTCAATGTGGCGCAAGAACTGGTGACCCAGGCCCTTGCCCTCGCTCGCGCCCTCGATAAGACCGGGGACGTCGGCAACGACGTAAGAATATTCGCCGGCACGCACCATGCCGAGGTTCGGCACGAGCGTGGTAAACGGGTAGTCGGCAATCTTAGGACGGGCGGCACTCATGCGCGCGATGAGCGATGACTTACCCACCGAGGGGAAGCCCACGAGCGCGGCATCGGCCATGAGCTTCATCTCGAGCTCGATCCAGTGCTCCTCGGCCGGCTCGCCCAGCTGGGCGAACGCGGGCGCACGGCGCACCGATGTCACAAAGTGGGTATTGCCCAGGCCGCCGGCGCCACCGGGCGCCACGACAACGCGCTCGCCATCGTGCACCAGATCGGCAATCTCGAACATCGGGGTCTGCGTCTCGGGGTCGAGCTCGCGCACCACGGTACCCATAGGGACCTTGAGAATCAGGTCCTCGCCGCTCTTACCGTTACGACGGGCACCCTGCCCGTGCGTGCCGCGCTCGGCGCGGAAGTGATGCTTAAAGCGGTAATCGATCAGCGAAGACAGCTGAGCATCGGCCTGGATGACGACATTGCCGCCACGACCGCCGTCGCCGCCATCGGGGCCGCCCTTGGGGACAAATGCCTCGCGCCTAAACGACATGCATCCGGCTCCGCCGTCGCCGCCGCACACGTTAATGCGGCTGATATCGGTGAACTGTGACAACAGAATCGCCTCCTACAAAAAAGAGGGAGACCCTTGAATCCTAAAACTCAAGTGCCTCCCACATATGTGCTCTATGAAGGGTGAATTACGCGTTCGCGAGCGGGCGTACGCTGACCCTGTGCTTGATACCCTTGTGGAACTCAACGGTACCGTCGACCAGCGCGAACAGCGTGTCGTCCTTGCCACGGCCAACGTTCTCACCCGGGTGGATGTGCGTGCCGTGCTGACGGACGAGAATCGTGCCCGTGGTTACCGTCTGGCCGGCATAGCGCTTCGTGCCAAGGCGCTGACCGCGGGAGTCACGGCCATTACGGGAGGAACCGAGTCCTTTTTTGTGTGCCATTGTGTATACCTACTCTTTCGTTACGAGTGTAATCTACTCGGCGACGGGAGCCTCGGCAACAGCCTCAGCCTCTGCCTTGACAGCCTTCTTGGCGCGGGAGGTAGCCTGAACCTTCACGATCTTCAGCTTGGTCAGCTGCTGACGGTGACCCTTCAGACGACGATAGCGCTTGCGCTTGTGGAACTTGAAGACCAGCTGCTTCTCGCCCTTGAACTGCTCAACGATCTGAGCGGTAACCTTGGCCTTGGCCAGCTTGTCGGGATCGGTGACGATCTTCTTACCATCGTTGAGGAAGATAACCGGCAGGGTGACCTTATCGCCCTCATTGCCCTCGATCTTCTCGACGGTGATGACATCGTCGGTGGCGACCTTGTACTGCTTGCCGCCCGTGTTAACGATTGCGTACATGTTTACTTGCCCTTCATGCATCAGTTAGTGCAACAGCCGAATATAGTAGCAGGCGAAAATACCCCCGTCAACGAGTATGTGGAGCAAATCCACAAGTTCGCACAGGTATGGGGCTGACGAGTCGGCCCTCGTCGTCCTCGCATGCTTGATTCTGACGCTCGACATCGTAGGAGCAGATGGTCACGAGGTCTTGCATACCGGTGGAAACAATAGGTGCATCCACGCCCGGGGTCAAGCCCTGCAACAAAACATCAGCAGCGGAAAGCAAAATTTCCGGACGCATGGAGCCCTCATTATCGGCATGGGTGTCGAGCATGAGCACCAGATGGTCCGGGCGCTCCCCTGCCGTGAGCTCATAGCCCACCAGTGTGTGGTCAAGGTCTAGGCGCTTGCTCTTCTTACCGCGTGCGTAGTCGATGCCATGGCCTGCACGCAACGTGTCGATCGCAGCGCGCACCTCATCGGCGCTCACGGGTGCTTCGGCGTCCAAGTGTAGGTCGATACGGTACGACAGACGCGTGAGTTGCGCCGTCAGCGCCGGCGTGCGCACGTCGATGTATGCCGCCTCGATGGGGGCCAGATCGGCCGGAGATGCCGCCGCCAGGCGCTCAAACGCCTCGTCGAGTGCGACGAACTCGGTCATAAACAGGTCATACCACTCGCAAGTCGACGACGTGCCCACCGGCAGCGCCGACGAAAAGCCCACGCGCATGTGCGGAGAGAAGCCCTGCGTCACGGCATAGGGCAGCCCCGCGCGACGCACGATGCGCTCAATGGTATGAATCACTTCGAGATGACCCAGGTACTTAAGGCGGTCGCGCTTGCCATAGCGAACGCGAAGCCTAAAGAGCGTGGGGTTGTCGGTCAGGCGCTCACTCATGCGCGATCACCCACCAATACGTTCTTGGCATGGAGCGTGGGGCAGATTCCGCAACCGGTGCACGACGTGCGGGTGCAGTCGGGCGTCGTGACGCCCTCCAGCGAGCGGCGGTATTCGCGCTCGAGGAAGCCGCGCGAGCAACCGGGGCTCACGTGCTCCCAGGGCAGACGCCAGTCCAGCCCATAGGGCAGGTGCACGAGCTCGTTGAGGTCGATGCCGTTTTTGGCCGCCGCCTCTTTCCAGTTATCGAGCGAGAAATGCTCCACCCAGGCGTCAAAACGCGAACCGGCACGCCAGGCATCGATGATGACAGGCGTCATGTCACGGCCGGCGCGAGACAGCGCGGCCTCAACGAGCGAGGTTTCAGCATCATGGTAGTGCACGCGGACCGCACGGTTGCGAACGCTCGTGATGAGGAGCTTCTGACGGCGCTTGACATCGTCGTAATCGAGCTGTGGGCACCATTGGAAGGGTGTAGCGGCCTTGGGGATAAACACCGACACCGAGATGGACACCGAGATGGAGCCGCGGCGCGCCTTGGGAACCACGGAGCGGCCGAGCTCGAGCACATGGTCGGCCAGGTTGGCGATGGCCACGATATCCTCATCGCGCTCGCCGGGAAGGCCCATCATGAAGTAGAGCTTCATGCGGTTCCAACCAGCCTCGAAGGCCGCCTTGGCCGCACGGTCCAAGTCCTCCTCGGTCACATTCTTGTTGATGATGTCGCGCATGCGCTGACTGCCGGCTTCGGGGGCAAAAGTCAGGCCGCCCTTCTTTTCGCCAGCGACCGACTCGGCCATATCCACGCCAAACGAATCCAGGCGCTGTGAGGGAATGGACACGCGAATACCCGTATCTTCCAGACGGCGGTTGAGCCTGCCGAGCACATCGCGGATGCATGAGTGGTCGGTGGTCGAGAGCGAGGTGAGCGACACCTCGTCATAGCCGGTCTTCTGCAGGCCCTGGATCACCGAGGACACAATCTGGTCGGCCGAGCGCTCGCGCACCGGACGATAGGTCATGCCGGCCTGGCAAAAACGGCAGCCGCGGGCACAGCCGCGCAGAATCTCGATAGACAGGCGATCGTGGACGAGCTGCGCGTAGGGCACGCATGACTGTGACAGCGGATTGGTAGCGCCAAAGTCCTCAATGACGCGCTTGTAGACCACCGGCGGGACGTCTTTGCCCTCACGCGGCACGGTATAGCCATGCGGCGAGCAGGGCTCGTCATAGCGCACCTCATACAGAGACGGCACATAGGTACCGGCGACCGTCGCGAGCTGCTCGACAATCTGAGCGCGCGAGACGCCCTCATCGCGCAGGCGACGATGCAGCTGGCAAACCTCAAGCAGTGACACCTCGCCCTCGCCAATGAGGATGGCATCGAAGAAGGCCGCATACGGCTCGGGGTTATAGACCGAGGGGCCACCGGCGACGATGATGGGGTCGTCCTCGGTGCGGTCGGCCGCAAGCAGCGGAATGCCAGCGAGATCGAGCGCCTCGAGAAAGTTTGTCACGGCCATCTCGTGCGGCACGTGCATGCCGACGATATCGAACGAGGCCACGGGTGCTGCGCCCTCGAGCGACAGCAGCGGGATACCAGCCTCGCGCATGGCATCGCCCATATCGGGCCACGGCACATAGCCGCGCTCGCAGGAAATGCCCTCGGCCTGATTGAGGATGTTGTACAGGATGGCAATACCCTGGTTGGGCAGGCCAACCTCGTACACATCCGGGTAAATCATGCAGCAACGATAGTCGGCATCGGCCTTGGAGAGCGTGCCCCACTCATGGTCGATATAGCGGCTCGGCTTCTCGACCTTTGCGAGCAGGGGCTCAATCAAGTGAAAACAGTCTTGGTATGGAACGCGCAAAAGAAACCCCTAAGCAGCGAGATCGGATGCATCCTCGAAAGGACTCATGGGACGGGTGGCACCGGCGACCGTGGTCACCAGGTCGCGGACGCGCGAGAACGTGGCGGCAGCCACCTCGTTGGCACGGCTGTAGTCAATATCGCGCTCGTAGAGTGACACGAGCGCACGGCCCATGCCATAGGTTCCCGCGGCGGCGGTCAGCGCCTTGACGGCAAACCCAATATGCGGCGTCTGCTTTACCAGGGCGCGGGTGACGGCGCGGAGCACCAAGCCGCCGGAAAGCACGCCCGCGACCTCATAACCGCGCTCGGGCTTAATGCCGCGTCCAAAGATGGCCGCCAGCTCAAAGACCATGCCCACCTGCGCCAGCGCCATAACGGGATAATCGGCCCCCGGCAAAAACACCAGCGCGCCCGTCGCCATATTGGTAAGCGCGCACGAGGTGATGATGCGGTTAGCGGCCGCAATACGCATAAAGGCGAAATTCGCCGCAAATGCCGTCTCCTTGTCCGTGCGATCGAGAATCCAGCGGGCAAGCGTCTCGAGCAGATACGTCTTATCGGTGGCCGCCACCGCGCCGAGCATGGGCGTGGACTCCTGGATAAAAGGCACCTCGACAGCGGACTCGGCCAGCACGCACACGGGGGCGCCGGCAATCACGAGTTCCTGCACGGCGCTCTCAAGACGGTCGGATCCGCACGAAAGCACCAGCACCACATCGGTATCGGTCTTGGGGACGATACGGTCCTCACCCAGGCGCTCAACGCGCACAATGCCCGACGTCGTCTGCGGCACGAAGGCATCGCGCACCGTCTCAACCAAAAAACGCGAGGCAGACGAATCGAGGTAGACGGACACGCGAACCGGCGTGTCGGAATCCTTCTTGGTGGTCGCGCCCATCTTAAAGACGCGGGTCAGCTTGTCCACGGGAATCTTCATAGCAAACCCCTCCAGCGGTTACGCGGCGCCCGAACGATGCCGCCATATGGATTGTACGATACCCACCGTCAGCAGCTGAATCATCATCGAAGACGAACCGAAGCTAATAAACGGTAGCGGAATACCGGTAATCGGCATCATGCCGATGCACATGCCGATGTTTTCGAAGGTCTGGAACGCCCACATGCCGACGATACCTACGCATGATAAGCGTAGGAACAGAGACTCGCACTTAAAAGCAACGCGGATCGTCGAGAAGATGAGCAGTACGTACAAGCACAGCAGCAAAAAGGAGCCGCAAAAGCCAAAGGTCTCGGACAGAAAGGCGAAGACGAAGTCGGTGTGGAACTCAGGCAGAAAGCCGCCGGCCGACTGCGTCGCATGGCCCAAACCCTTACCAAAGAAGCCACCCGAGCCAACGGCGATAAGCGACTGCTGCAGGTTGTAGGCATCGTCCGAATCGGCATTATCGGGGTCGATAAAGACCGTCAGACGGTTCATCTGATACTGCTTGATAAGCACATCGTGGCCGAGCAACGAATCAAAGACCGAATCGAGCGCCAGGACGAGGGCCACCAGGCCCACGAGCAGGGCCAGGGTCGACAGCACCCATTCGCGGCGTGCACCACTCATACAAATGACGATGGCGCCCGAAACCAGCACGACAAGGCCCGAGCCCAGGTCGCCCATGGCGACGACGGCCAAAAACGGAATGGACAACATGCCGCAGAGCTTGACGTAGTCGCGAACGGTATCGATGCGACCGTTATACTGCGAGCCAAGCGTAGCAATAAAGAAGATGGTGATGAGCTTGGCAAGCTCAACCGGCTGGAATGTCAAGCCGATACCGGGAATCTTGATCCAGCCCGTCATGCCCAGACCGCCCGTATAGGACAGACCCGGAATCTTGGGCGAGAGGATCACGATCAGGTCGATGACGAGCAACGCCGTCGAGAAATTGGAAATACCGCGCAGGTCGGAGCGCCAGACCAGCACCGCCAGCACCGTGCCGATGCCAATTCCCAGCAGATGGCGTGAGAACGAAGCATCGGCCTTAAACTGCGAAGCCGACCAGATAATGATGGCACCGTAGGCGACGAGCGCCACTGTAGCCACGAGCACACCGATATGGACCTTTTGGCGAAACGTGCCGCGCGAGGCCGAAAGTTGCTTGTTGACGCGGTCCAGGCTGCTACGAGAGCCGGTCTTGGTTGAACGGAACAGATCCGCCGGAGAAAAATCCATCGCAACCTCCTATCGAACCGAAGAATCGCCCGAGGCCGAAGAGGTATCGGGCTCGTCATAAATCACACCGAGCACGTCGCGCACGACATGCATCGCGGTATCTGAGCCGCCGCCGCCCTGCTCCAGGACAGTAGCGATGACATACTTGGGATTATCGGCCGGTGCATAGGCGCAGAACCAAGCGTATTCGTCCTCGCCGCTTTTCTCGCCCGTGCCCGACTTGCCGTATACCTGCGGCGTCAGGGTACCAAAGTGCGCCGCCAGGGACGTCGATGCCGTGTAAATCACGTCGTGCATGCCGTTGCGAACAAGAGCCAAATCCGAATCGCTGTTGATCTTGGCCTCCAGGCGCTTCTTCTTGCCCTTGCCGTTGTACTTATAGGCATCGCCGTCGCCATCGCGCGACACGGCAGACAAAAACACGTGAGGCACGTACTGTTTGCCGCCGTTGGCAAGACCCATATAGGCACACGCCATCTGCAGGGGCGTCACCAGGATGTCGCCCTGACCGATGGCAATGTTGGTCATATCGCCGGCATTCCACTTGCGGTCCTCGGCAGATGCGTCGGTGAAGTACGACTCTTTCCACTCGGCATCGGGAATACGGCCCGCGCCCTCACTCGGCAGATCGATACCGCAGGTCTTGCCTAGACCCCAGCGACGAAAGACCTCCTGCAGGCCCTCGGAATGTTTCTCGTCATAAAAGAACGCCTTGCCCATGTCGTAGAAGACGGGGTCGCACGAGTTGGCGATACCCGACTGCAGCGTCATGGTGCCGTGGCCGGAATGCAGCCAGCAGTACTTGCCCCACGACTTGCCCAGACCCGTCCAATAACCCGTGCAGTTGGTCGTCTGCCCCGACGTGTAGGTTCCAAACTCAAGACCGGCCAGTGCCGAGAGCGGCTTGATGGTCGAGGCCGACATGTACTGTCCGCTAATGGCGCGGTTGAGCAGCGGGTGCGAACCCTTGTCATCATTGAGCTCGGTCCACACGTCATTTGAGACACCGCCGATAAAGACGGACGGATCGAACTTGGGCTCGCTCGCCATGCCCAGGATCTCGCCATTGTTGGGATCGAGACACACCACTGCGCCGTTGCCGGCATTGCTGTAGCCAGTGGTCTTGGCAAGCTCGATAGCGCTCGCCAGCGCCGTCTCACAGGCCTGCTGAATCTTAAGGTCGAGCGTGAGCTTAATGTCGGAGCCGGCCTTCGCGGGCACGGCGCCGGCCTGACCGGTCACATTGCCCGAGGCATCGACCTTGACGGTCTGCTCGCCACGAATGCCCTGCAGCAGGTTTTCGTAGTAGCTCTCAACGCCCGCCTGGCCCACGATATCGCCCGACTGGTACGCAATCTTGCCAGCAGAAGCATCATCATCGCCAGAGGTTTTCTTATTCTGGGCCTCGAGCTGCTCGGAGGTAATGGTGCCGGTATAGCCCAAGATATGGCATGCCGTCTCGCCATATGGATACTGACGCTCGGTACGCTCGGCAATCTTGACGCCCGGGAACTCGCCGGCGTGTTCCTTGATATAGGCAACCGTGGAGCGACGGACGTCCGTCGCGATGGTATGCAGGCTCTGAGCGCCCTCTGTATTGTCCTGAATATTGCGAAGGACCGCCACGTAAGGCATTCCAAGCACGTTGGCAAGATGGCGAACCAGAACCTCATCCTCGGCAAGGTCGCGGTAGGCCACGACAGCAAGTGAGGGACGGTTCTGGACAAGCGCCACGCCATTGCGGTCGAGGATGCGACCGCGCACAGCGGGTGTTGTAACGGTGCGAGTCTGATTACTATTGGCCTGCTTCTCGTAATAGTCCGATGAGACCATCTGCATGCCCCACAGCTTGACGGCAAGCGCCGCAAACATCGCGCCCACACCCGTGGTGAGGATGGAAAAACGGCCCTTAAAGGCGGTCGCCGCGGTATTGCCCTCGCCCTCGGTGGCGCGCGGGGTCGTTCCATGCTGCGTATCGTAGGTAAAACGGGAATCGCCGCGACGCATGATGACCAGCGCGACCACGATGGCCACAACCAGCACGATACCGGCGATAATAACCGTCAACTGGGAAGACATCTACGGGCCTCCCCTATTTGAGCTTGCGGGTCTTGGGCTTAAAGCGCATACCCGTCTGGCGTCCGCCACGTGCGGAGAATCCATAGCCGGACTGCGGCACGACGCCGGACATCAAAAACGGAATGGCAACCAGACCCGTCAGGATCGAGGACGGCAGCGCATGGCCGAAGATCGCCACGACAAAGCTCGTCTCCAAACCCATAAACAGCAAGATGATGCTGTAAATCACATTAATGACGAGCGCAAAGGCGCCCACAGTGACGCCGCGCGCACTCGGGGTACCGCCCGTCTGACCGACGGCGCTGTGCACCAGGGCAAAAGAACCCACGGTCAGCAGGAGCGACATAACGCCCACCGGCACGGCAGCGGACAGGTCATAGAACAAGCCGCTGCAAAAACCGCACACGACGGCACGGGTCGGGTCGCCCGAGAACACGCTTAGGCACACCAGGATAATCATGAAGTTGACGCGACCGCCCGCAATGGAGATCTGCGGTGCCAGGCCTGCCTGCAGCAGCACGCACACGATGGCGGCGATTACAAACGTGCGGGAGCTCATCCCCTGCTCGTGTAGATCCATGGACATGCCCCCTATTCGCTCGAGCCGGAATCGGTCGTCTCGGACGTGTCGGAACTGTCATCCGAGCTCTCGTCCTTCGTCTTGGTCGCAGCATCGCGCGACGTTCCCTGCGGCGTGCTGTTGGCCGTGCTCACGTCCTCATCCGAGGCCGACTGTTCGTCGGTCAGCGAGGTGATGACCAGCACTTCCTCGTTGTTCTCGGCCGTGGTCTGGGCGCGCACCACAATGGTGTAGTACACGTCGTTTGCCGACTTCTCAACCGACGAGACGGTGCCGAGCGGTAGACCCTTGGGGAATACACCGCCAATGCCCGAGGTCACGATGATGTCGCCAACCTTAACATCGGAGTCGACGCTCACGTACTCAAGACGCAGCGTGCCGTCAGCCTGACCCTGCAGCATGCCCTGGGCGCGCGTGTCCTGTACCATGGCGGACACACCCGAGTTCTCGTCGCCAATAAGGCGCACGGTAGAGGTCTTGGCCGATACCTCGATAATCTGACCGATAACACCGGCAGAACTCGTCACGGGCATGTTGATGGTAAGGCCGTCGGCAGAGCCCTTGTCGATGGTTACGGTCGAGGTCCAGGCATCGCCCGAGGCACCAACGATACGAGCAGCGGTCGATTTGAGGTTGTAGGTCGACTGCAGGCCGACCAGCCCCTCCAGACGCTCGGCGATCTTTTGAGCCTCGGAGAGCTCAGCAACCTTAGAGGTCAGCTCCTCGTTTTGCTTCTTAAGCTCGTCAAGCGTGTCCTGCGACGCCGTAAGGTTAGAGAACACGTTGCCGATCGCATTGAAGGGGGCCGCCACAGCCGAGCCCACAAAGCGCACCGGCGAGGTAATCGTCGTCACGCCCGAACGCACGGCATGAATCGGTCCTGCCTCGCCCTCGCGGATGTAAAACGTGAGCAGCAACACCGAAATCAGGCTGAAAACAATCAACGGGCGCATACCCGTTGATTGTCGCTTGGTATTCAGATTTGTGGAGAAACCCGAAGATCGTGCCAAATGGAATCCACCTTTTGGAAATTAAGCATTGGTCTGGACGAAGCCGCCATCAAACGCATTGGCCTCGAGCACGCGGGCACAGCCGTTAACGACGTTATCGAGCGCCGTGGGGCTGACGTTGACCGAAACACCGGTCTCATCGCGCAGGCGCACGTCGAGACCGCGCAGCAGCGCGCCGCCACCAGTCAGCAAAATACCGTAGTACATAAGGTCCGAGGCAAGATCGGGAGGCGTAGCGTCGAGTGCGTCCTTGACGGCCTTGGCCATCTCGTCGAGCGGCTTGTTGAGCGCGCGACGAATCTCCTCGCTCTCGATGCGCACGGTCTTGGGCAGACCGGTGATCACGTCGCGGCCGTTGACCTCGACGTCGAGCTCGTCCTTGAGCGGCACGGCGGAGCCGACCTTGATCTTGATGTCCTCTGCCGTACGCTCGCCGATGGCCAAGTTGTAGGCATCACGAACGTGCGTGAGGATGGCCTGATCGAACTCGTCGCCGGCAATACGGATGGACTGCGAGACGACGATGCCACCCATAGCGATAACGGCAACCTCGGTGGTACCGCCACCGATGTCGATGACCATGGAGCCGGTGGGTTCCTCGACGGGCAGATCGGCGCCGATAGCGGCGGCCATAGGCTCTTCGATCAGATAGGCCTGGCGAGCGCCGGCCTGGATCGTGGCCTCAAAGACGGCACGCTTCTCGACCGACGTGACGCCGGAGGGAACGCAGACGACAACGCGCGGACGCGGGGTCCACGGATAGCGCTTCTCGGAAGCCTTGTCGATAAAGTAGCGAAGCATGGCCTCGGTAACATCGAAGTCGGCGATGACGCCGTCCTTCAGGGGACGAACGGCCACGATGTTGCCGGGCGTACGGCCGAGCATGCGCTTTGCCTCGATACCGACCGCCAGGATGCGCTCGTCGTTCTTGTCGATGGCGACAACAGAGGGCTCGCGAATGACAATGCCCTTGCCGCGCACGGAGACAAGCGTATTTGCGGTGCCGAGGTCGATGGCAAGATCGCCCGCATAGCTACCGAAGAACATATCCATCAAAGAAAACAACGCAACTCCTGATGTGTTGGATGATTGCTGGAAAACTACTAGCTCATGATACTAGCGCAAGCCCGGCACCTCACTTGCGGTGAAGCGCCGGGCAAAGCTAAATCCCATAAGGTCACTACTGGTTGTCAGCAGCCGAGAAATCCATATCGAGCGAGGAAACGGCCCAGCCGATATGGTTGTCAGAGCGCACGAATTTGACGGTGTACTCCTGCTCGCCGCCCTTGGACAGCGATGCCTTAACCTTGGCGGTCGTCTCGGTCATGGACTGATCCATGCCCTCGACGGACACGGTGGCGCCCTGCGGAATCGAGGAGATGATCATCGATTTGGCGTCCTCGGACAGGCTCGAGGCCAGGCAAGACTCGGCCTTTGCGGTGTCACCGTCGCCGGCAGCCTGGAACAGATCGGTGATAACCGACTCCTGCGAGGGGAAGCCAAAGCCGCGCGTGTAGGCAAAGCCCAGACCGCCCGCGGCGATCAAAATGAGCAGAAGCAGCACGATGAAGACTTTGAGACCCGTGTGGCGATGGCGACGACGGACCTTGGCCTGCTTACGATCCTGACGGTCCTGCTGGACCATCTCGGACTCGGACAGCGTAAAGAAGCCGGTGTCCGAGGGATCGGGCATAAACTGACCGGTCGCGCCCGTAGGATCGAGCGGATCGACGGCAGGAGCGTCCATCGCGGGCGCCGGAGCCGTGGCCATAGCCGTCTGGGCAGACAGCGCGGCAAGCGAATCGTGCACGCGGGCAAGCTCATCGGCCTGCTCGGAGGTGAGCTGGTAGATGCCATCGGCAGTAGCGGCGTTAAAGGCGTCGAGTGCGTCGGAGGGGCGGCCGGCGGCAGAAAGTGCCTGACCCATGCCGGCGTTGAGCGCACGCGTGTCGTCGCGGGGGCCGGCAAAGTCGATAGCCGTGCGGTAGGTCTCCACGGCATCCGCCGGACGGCCGAGCTTAATGAAGCAACGACCAAGCTCGCCCAGTGCGGCGGCAGGAGCCGGATTGGCGCCGTCGATGGCAGCCTGACGGAAGGCAGTACCCGCGTTGGCATAATCGCCCGACTGGAACAGCGCATTGCCCAGGCCCAGATAGGCCTTGAACGGCGTGGCATAGGAAGCATCCTGCGTAGCAGCAGAGAACGCCTGGGCGGCCGTCGTGTAGTCGCCCACGGCGGCGAGCGCCTTGCCGCGGTTGGTGAGCAGCGCGCCGCGCTTGCCGTAGGTGCCGTCGTTGAGGGCGGCAGCATAAGCCTCGGCGGCCTCGGCATACATGCCCAGGTGCATCAAGGCGTTGCCACGAAGGTGATCGGCCTCGCCCATAATCTCATCGGGAGTCTTTGCCGCCCCAAGCATCTGGGCTGCAGCGGAAAAATCACCCGCGCGGTAAGCGGCGCGGCCCTGTTGGATCAGCTGGCTATTCAAGGAAGTCCCCTTTACTCGTGAACGATCTCGACATGAACGATCTCGTCGCCGGCGCGCAGCTGCGAGATGACGTCGAGGCCCTCGACCGTGGTGCCAAAGACGGTATAGCCGGAGTCGAGGTTGTGCTGGGCGCCCAGGCAGAAGTAGAACTGCGAACCCGCGGAATCGGGATCCATGGAGCGGGCCATGGCAAGCGCGCCGTCAACATGGCTGTTGCGCGGATTGGTGGCAAACTCGCCCTTGATGCAGTAGCCGGGGCCGCCGGTACCGGGCATGCCGTCGGGACCCTCAAGGCCGGCAGCGACGTCGGCGCCGGACATATCGCGGGTATTGGGGTCGCCGCCCTGGATCACAAAGCCGGGCACATAGCGATGGAACTTAAGGCCGTCATAAAAGCCCATAGTGGAAAGCTCGCAGAAGTTCGCCACATGGATGGGGGCGCCCTCACCGTCAAACTTGACCTTGATGGTGCCCTTCGACGTCTCGATCACCGCGCACTCGTCACCGACGAGCTGGTACTCGGGCGTATAGAGCTCTTTCTTAAAACCAAACATGTGGTTCCTTCCTCGTGCGTTTAAAGCATATTTGTACGAATTGTAGCAATAAGCACGGGCTTCCATCAATTGCGCACGCAGGTTATGCCGCCGGAGGGCAACAAATTACGAACGCTGCTGCGGCCTCCAGGCGCTCACGTTGGCGTCGTACTGGTTAAGCGCGCTGTTGCCGCCTTGAGCGATAGGCGCCAGGATCTCGCTCTGACGGGCGCTCAGCGACTCGCCGTCGGGAATGGACAGCGAGATATCCCAACTCTGGCAGATCACGTCGACACGTTCGTACATCCACTGGGCAAGCTGCTTTAGATGATCGATGTCCTCCGCATAGACCGTGTCGTCCTGAACCTTGAGGTTGTTGAGCTCATCCTGGGTCTTTTTAATCTGGTCGCGCAGGGCATAGGCGCTCTGCGACAGCTCCTGGCGGGTGGAAAGCGGCGTACGCAGATAGCCGTTATTAAACGAATCGATGACCTCGCCGATCTGATCCTCGTCGCTGTACGACACGATGGTCTGGTACAGGCCGTCGAGCCTGGTGTAGAGCTGGTCGTCGGTTAAGACGGTCTCCTCCTGAACGACCTCGGACGCATCCTCTTGCTTGGGCTCTTTCTCGGTGGCCTCGCCCTTTTGGCGCGACGGGAAGGTGGTCTTGGCGGCCTGGCCAAACTGGTCGTAGAAGCCGGGCATGACGCCCATGGGATCGGCAGTCACAAACCAATAGGCACCACCGCACACGGCAGCGAGCACCGCGATGACGATGAGCGGTTTGGGGATATGGCGCTTGTGCTTGTGATAGGCATCCTCGTCGGGGTGAACCTTGCGCTTGGGCTTTTGCTTTTTGGGCTGAGCATCATCGCGCAGGGACACCGGCGTGGGGATATCGACCTTGGGGATGCCAAAATCCTTATCGAAGGCAGGCAGCACGCAGGTCTCGTTGGGGTCGGCTGCGTCGGAGAGCACCGCGGCGGCAGAAGCCGGCGCGTGGGGCACCTCGGTATCGATCTGCTCCTGCGTCAGGCGCGGAAAGCCGGCCGTGCGCCCTGCGGCCAGGTCGGATGCGGCCGCGTCCTCGGAAAGGATGCCCGGCGCGGGGCGCCCACACTTGGGACAGGTACGGTCATGCGGGGACAGACGGGCGCCGCAGCCGTCGCAGAACACGAACTCGGTATGCTCGGGACCATCGCCCGGACCAACGTATGCGTTGCAATAGGGGCAGAACGAGGCGCCGTCCTCGATGGTCTTTAGGCAATGCGGGCAGATCACGGCATCCTCTTTCCGAAGCAATTCAAACAATTGAGGTTAGAGCATAACATCGACACGGCCCCACAAGCGCAAGGCACCAATTCAACATCGCCGTTCACCCCTAAGTTGCGGTGAAATAGGGGCTGAATAGGAGGTTAAAACGCTTAAACAGTCCCTATTTCACCGCAACTTAGGGAGGCGTTGGGGCTAGTCTTTCTTTACGGGCTTATTCTTCTTGCTGGGCATCGATACCTTGATGCCCTGGGCCGATTTGGTCACGCGGGAGCGCTTGGCAACGGCGCTCTTCTTTTTCTTGGGCTGGGCCTGGGCCACGCCCTCGAGTGCGCGGGCCTCGGCCTCGCGAGCGGTGCGATCTTCACGGCGCTGCGCCATGTCGGCGGCGAAGCGCTTGGCAAAACGCGCGGCCGCCAAGGCTGCCGAGGCCAGTGTCGTGGCGAGCTTAAAGAACACCGAGCAGGTAAAGACCACGATGACAGCCAAGATAACCATCTGGCCCATCGACAGGTTGGCAATAGACAGCAGCTCTGGGAATCCGATAACGCCCACCAGGATGCCGGCGACTACAAACACAAAGAGCACCACACGTAAGAGCGTGAGCGGCTGCGAGATGCGCCAAATCAGGCTGACGCTCGCCGCGCACGACGTAAGCAGGCACATCGTGGACAGCGTGAGCTGGCTAAAGCCAAACACGCGCGCCACAAAGATATCGAGTGCCGCGGCCAAAATGACCGCAATCGACGCCGGCAGTGCCCGCTTGAGCACGTTTGTCAGGAACGACCCCTTCACGCGAGCATTGTTGGGCTCCAGGCCCAACACAAAGCCCGGCGCGCCGATGCAGAAGAAGTTGATGAGCGTCATCTGGATGGGCTCGAAGGGATACGGCGGCAGCGCAATGCACAGCGCCGCCAGGCCCATCGAGAACAGCGTCTTGGTCAGGAACAGCGAGGCCGAACGCTGCAGGTTGTTGATGGAGCGACGGCCCTCGGCCACCACGGCGGGCATCGAGGCAAAGTCGTTGTCAACGAGTACGATCTCGGCCACGTTGCGCGCGGCATCGGAGCCGGCCGCCATGGCAACGGAGCAGTCGGCCTCCTTGAGCGCCAGCACGTCGTTGACGCCGTCGCCCGTCATGGCCACGGTGTGCTCGCGGCGCTTGAGCGCCTGCACGAGCTCGCGCTTCTGCTGCGGGGTCACACGACCAAAGACATGGTAGCGGTCCACTGCGGCATCGAGCTTGGCCGGTGTATCGAGCGTCGTGGCGTCCACATAAGCGTCCGCCCCCGGCACGCCCACCACGCGCGCGATCGACGACACCGTACGCGGGTCGTCGCCACTGATCACGTTGAGGGTCACGCCCTGCTCGTTAAAGTAGCCGATGGTCTCGGCCGCCGAGGTACGAATCTCGTCGCGGATGGTCACAAAGCCCACGGGCTCGGCCTCGCCCACCATATCGCCATCGGGCGTAAAGCCGTCAACGCGCGCCACCACGAGCACGCGGCAGGTATCGGCAAGCTCGGCGACACGGTTCTCGACCTGAGCAAACGCACGATTAGAAAGCACAAACTGCGCGGCGCCCATCACATAAGAGCCCTGCGCAAACGAAGCACCACTCCATTTTTTAGACGATGAGAATGGAATGACCGACAGCGGTTCAGACACCTCGACCGGCCGATCGGCGTAATAGTTGAGCAGCGCCTGGCAGGTCTCGTTGGCATCGGCCGAAGTCGCACGTGCCACGTTAGCCAGCGCAAAATCGAGCAATGTGGTATCGACGGGAACAGCCGCCTCCTCCGAGTCCACGCCAAAGCCAACACCCTCAACAGGCAGCGGGTAGGTGCCCTCGACCTCCATGCGGCCCGACGTGATGGTGCCCGTCTTGTCCAGGCACAGCACGTCGACGCGAGCGAGCGTCTCGATGCAGTAGAGCTGCTGCGCCAGCACCTTGCGGCGGGCCAGACGCACCGTGGCGATGGCGAGCACCGACGAGGTCAGCAGCACCAGGCCTTGCGGGATCATGCCCAGCAGGGCGCCCACCGTGGACAGCAGCGCCGACGAAGGCACATGACCAGCCAACAGCTCGGAGAAGCACCACGAAAGCGCGCCATCGCCCGGGGTTCCCGCGGCATCCCACAGCTCGCTCACACTCGAGGCAAACAACGCCAAACCGAGCGGGATCATGATAATGCTCGCAAAGCGCACGATGGCGTTAAGCGCGTTCATGATCTCGGAATTGACCTTTTTGACGTACTTGGCCTCATTGTTGATCTTGGCCACGTAGTTGTCGGCGCCGACATGGATCACACGGGCGCGCAGCAGGCCCGAGTCGATAAAGCTGCCGCTCATGAGCTCGGAGCCGGGCTGCTTTTTGATGAGATCGCTCTCGCCCGTCAGCAGGCTCTCGTTCACGAGCGCCTCGCCCGAAACCACCACGGCGTCGGCGGGAATCTGGTCGCCGCGCCCCAGGCGAATGATGTCGTCGAGCACGATCTGGTCCAAGTCGAGCTCCACCTCGGCGCCGTCGCGCACCGCGATGGCCTTCTTGGAGGTCAGCAGCGTGAGCTTATCGACCATCTTCTTGGAACGCATGGACTGGATGACGCCAATAGCGGTATTGAGAAACACCACGAACAGGAACGTCAGATTCTTAAACGAACCGGTCAAAATGACCAGGAACGCCAAGATCACGTTGATCAAATTGAACAGCGTGCAGAGGTTCTCGATGATGAGCTCTTTGACCGACTTGGTCTTGAGCTCCATGTTGCGGTTGATTTTACCGGCGGCGATGCGCTCCTCGACCTCGGCGGTCGAGAGTCCGCGCTCGATATCCATTGCTGCCATACCACGTCCCATCACGTCGCGTCGGTATAAGAAAAACCGCCCGGACCATGCGAGGTTCGGACGGTCTTACGTTCGATGGTGCCCCATGTTGGATTCGAACCAACGGCCTTCTGCTCCGGAGGCAGACGCTCTAATCCCCTGAGCTAATAGGGCGAACGTTTGGCATTATACCCAAGTGCACCACGGGCTATCAAAATAAAAGAAAAAGCTTTGCAATTCCGAGGAAGACGCGGCGCAACGGCCCACTTTAGAAGGCAAAAGCGAGTCAGATAGTATAAACTCTCATGCACCATATATAGACGGCTCGCGATGCGGGCCGTTTTTGCAAAAGTTATCCATCGAGGTGAGAGGCACACCATGATTGCAATTTTAAAGCAGAGCGCCAGCGACGAGGCCGTCAGCCATATCGTCAGCTGGATTGAGAAAAAGGGCCTGAAGACCGACGTCTCGCGCGGCGAGAATGAGACGATCATCGGCCTGGTGGGCGATACGACCAAGATCGACCCGTTCCTGCTCGAGTCCATGGATGTCGTCGAGCGCGTGCAGCGCGTCTCCGAGCCGTTCAAGCGCGCCAACCGTAAATTCCACCCCGAGGACTCCGTCATCGACTGCGGCCACGGCGTCAAGATCGGCGGCGACCAGTTTCAGGTCATCGCCGGCCCGTGCTCCGTCGAGGGCGAGAACCTCATCCGCATCGCCCGCCGCGTGAAGGCCGCCGGTGCCACGATGCTGCGCGGCGGTGCCTACAAGCCCCGCACCTCCCCCTACGCCTACCAGGGCATGGGTCCCGCCGGCCTCGACCTGCTGTGCGAGGCGTCTGCCGAACTCGACATGCCGATCGTCACCGAGATCATGGACCCACGCGACGTGCAGGTCTTCCTGGACAAGAAGATTGACGTCATGCAGATCGGCGCCCGCAACGCCCAGAACTTCCCCCTGCTCAAGGAGGTCGGCAAGACCCAGATTCCGATTCTGCTCAAGCGAGGCATGTCCGGCACGATCGATGAGCTGCTCATGGCCGCCGAGTACATCATGAGCGAGGGCAACGACAACGTCATCCTGTGCGAGCGCGGCATCCGCACCTTCGAGACCCGCACACGCAACACATTCGACCTCAACGCCGTGCCGGTGCTGCACCACCTGTCGCACCTGCCCGTCGTCGCCGACCCCAGCCACGCCACCGGCTACACCCGCTACGTTGAGCCCATGGCGCTCGCCGCGACCGCCTGCGGTGCCAACGGCCTGGAGATCGAGGTCCACGACGAGCCGAGCCGCGCCTGGTCCGACGGCGCCCAGGCCCTCACCCCCGATCAGTTCGACGACACCATGCGCCGTATCCGAGCCATCCGCGAGGTTGTCTGCCAAGAGACCATGGAGTAGCCCATGGGTACGGTGAGAAACGCGCGCGTTAACCAGGGAGGCCCTAAGTGCGCCGGCATCGTCGGCCTTGGCCTCATCGGCGGCAGTTTTGCCCGCGGCTATGCGCAGGCTGGCGTCCGAGTGCTGGCCTGGGACCCCGATGACGATGTTATGACGGCCGCCAGCATGGGCACGGTCGTCGGAGAGCTCAACGACAAGACACTCGGCGAATGCGACATCATCGTCCTGGCTTGCTACCCCGAGGCCTGCATCGAGTGGCTCGAGGCGCATGCCCAGGCACTCGCCGACGCCACCGATACCGAGGCCATCATGGGTCCCGTGGTGATCGACACGGTGGGCGTCAAGGGCATCGTGTGCGAGCGCGCCTTTGAGCTTGCCCGCGAGAACGGCTTTTACTTTGTGGGCGCGCACCCCATGGCGGGCACCCAGTTCTCGGGCTACGCGCACTCCCGCGCCGACCTGTTCCAGGGCGCGCCACTCGTGCTCGTGCCGCCCGCGGTGGACGATGCGCTCAAACTGGAGCTTTTGGGCCAGGTGCGCGAGATGGTGCGCCCCTTGGGCTTTGGCAAGTTCAGCGTGACGAACGCCGCCGAGCACGACCGCGTCATCGCCTTCACGAGCCAGCTTGCGCACGTGGTGTCCAACGCCTACGTAAAGAGCCCGACCGCCCAGGTCCACCACGGCTTTTCGGCCGGTAGCTACCGCGATCTCACCCGCGTGGCGCACCTCAACCCGCAAATGTGGTCCGAGCTCATGATCGACGACGCCGACGCACTCGCCTTCGAGATCGACCATCTGATCGAGTCGCTTGGCGCCTACAGCCGTGCGCTCAAGGACCGCGACCAGCGCTATCTGGAGAATCTTCTTGCCGAGGGAGACCGCATCAAACGCGCGCTCGATGACGAGGCCTCCCACTAGACCACCTATCACGCCAGGTCGAAAGGACCGAAGCTTATGGCGATTACCATCGATATCGACACTGCACGCCCCTACCAGGTGCATGTTGGCACGTTTTTGCTGGAGCAGTCGGGACCGCTCGTGCGCGCCACTGCCGGCGGCACCAAGGCCGTCATCGTGACGGACACCAACGTGGGCCCGCTCTACCAGATGCCCGTTAAGCAGAGCCTGGAGGCGTCAGGCTACGAGGTGAGCATCTGCACCTTCGAGGCCGGCGAGGCCCATAAGCGCGCCGAGACCTATGTTGCCATTTTGGAGTTTGTGGCCGAGCACGAGCTTTCGCGCTCCGACGTGATCGTGGCACTCGGCGGCGGCGTCGTGGGCGACGTGGCGGGCTTTGTGGCCGCCACCTACATGCGCGGCTGCAAGTTTGTGCAGATCCCGACGAGCCTGCTCGCCATGGTTGATTCGTCGGTGGGCGGCAAGACCGCCATCGACCTGGCTGCCGGCAAGAACTTGGCCGGCGCCTTTTGGCAGCCGAGCGTGGTTATCGCAGACGTGGGGTGCCTGGCCACCCTCACGCCCGAGCAGTTCGCCGACGGCTGCGGCGAGGTCGTCAAGCACGCCGTGATCGCCGACCCGGAGCTTTTCGCCGAGCTGGAGAAGACCCCGCTCACGCTGGAGCTGCTCAACCGCGATGTGTCCCGCGTAGCGCTCATCATCGCCCGCAATATCGACATCAAGCGCGCCGTGGTCGTCGCCGACGAGCGCGAAACCAACCAGCGCAAGCTCCTCAACTTTGGACACAGCGCCGGACATGCCGTTGAGGCCTGCGAGCACTTTGAGCTCGGACACGGCAACTGCGTGTCGATCGGCATGGGCATCATCACGCGTGCCGCGGCCCTGCACGGCGTTTGCGATGCTGCACTGCCCGGTCGTATTGAGGAACTCTGCGCCCGCCATGGCCTCAAGACCCGCTGCGACCTCGATGTCGATGCCGTCTTTGCCGAGGCGCTCCACGACAAGAAACGCGCGGGCGACACCATCGACCTGGTGATTCCGCACGGCATTGGCCGCTGCAGCATCGACCGCACGCCGCTTTCCACTTTCCACGAACTTATTGCCGAAGGCCTCGGCCAGAAGGGAGACGCATCCGCATGCTAGCCCGCATCACCCCGTCCCCACTTAAGGGCACCGTTCCCGCCATCGCGTCCAAGTCGATGGCGCATCGCCTGATCATCTGCGCCGCGCTTGCCAACGGCGAGACGCACGTTACCTGCAACACTACCTGCGCCGATATCGAGGCCACGGTGCGTTGTCTCACGGCGCTCGGCGCCCGCATCGAGACCGTCGAGGACGGCTTTCAGGTCCACCCCACCATGAAGAGTGTTGAGTTTGGCCTGCTCAAGGCCCTTGCCGGCGGCACGCTCGACTGCGGCGAAAGCGGCTCCACGCTCCGCTTTATGTTGCCCGTCGCCTGCGCGCTGGGCGCAGAGGCCACGTTTGTGGGTCAGGGACGCTTGGGCGCCCGTCCGCTGTCCCCGCTCTCGGACGAGGTCATCGCCGCCGGCTGCGACCTACAGGGTCTGGGCGGTTTTCCGCTCAAGACGAGCGGACGCATGCGCCCGGGCACCTTTGTGCTGCCGGGCAACGTGAGCTCGCAGTACATCTCGGGCCTGCTGCTGGCAGCCCCGCTGCTGGCCCAGCCCTCCTGCGTGCAGGTGACCGGCCTCATTGAGAGCCGCCCCTACATCAACCTGACGATCCAGGCCATGAAGGCCTTTGGCGTCGAGGTCAACGTCGAGCGTATTCCCGCCCGGGACGGCCAGCCCGAGGTCACGAACTTCCGCGTGAGCAGTGGCTCGTATCGCACGCCCGGCAGCGTGGCCGTCGAGGGTGACTGGTCCAACGCTGCCTTTTGGCTGTGTGCCGGCGCTATCGGCACCGACCCCATCACCGTCGAGGGTGTGTCCCTGAGCTCCGCACAGGGCGACCGCAACGTGCTTGCCGCGCTTTCGCGCTTTGGCGCCCGCATCGTGCGCTCCACCAACGCCGCCACCGTGCAGTCCGACAAGCTCGCTGGCTTTGAGATGAGTGCCCACGACATTCCAGACCTGGTGCCCGTCATCTCGGCCGTGGCATCGCTGGCGCAAGGCCGCACGTTCATCCGCGATTGTGCCCGCCTGCGCATCAAGGAATCCGACCGCCTGGCCACCACCACCCGTGTGCTCACCGCGCTGGGCGCACAAGTGCGCATTGCCGGTGACGACCTCATCATCAAGGGCGTCGATGCCTTTACCGGCGGCGAGGTCGATTCGCACAACGACCATCGCATCGCCATGATGGCAGCCATCGCCGCAAGTCGCGCCACCGGCGAGGTCGTGATCCACGGCGCCGAGGCCGTCAACAAGTCCTATCCCGATTTCTTCGACCACTACCGCCTGTTGGGCGGCAAGGTCACGCTCGAGGAGGAATAGCATGTCCTCGACCTTTGGCAACGTCTTGCACTTAAGCATCTTCGGCCAGTCGCACTCCCCCGCTATCGGCTGCTCGCTCGATGGCATCCCGGCGGGCATCGCCGTGGACCAGGAGAAGCTGCAGGCCTTCCTCGACCGTCGCGCCCCCGGACGCGACGAGACCGCGACCAAACGACGCGAGGCTGACGCAGCCCACATCATCGCCGGTGTTGTCGATGGACATACCACCGGCGCGCCCATCGCCGCGATTATCGAGAACACCAACACGCGCTCCAAGGATTACTCCGAGCTGCGCCGCAAGCCCCGTCCCGGACATGCGGACTTCCCTGCGCGCGTGAAGTATCACAACATGCACGATGTTGCTGGTGGCGGGCATTTTTCCGGTCGCCTAACGGCACCCTTATGCATCGCCGGCGGCATTGCGCTGCAGGCACTTGAGGCCCACGGCATTCAGGTCATGGCGCACGTCGCGCAAATCGGCGGCATCTCCGACCTGCCGATGGACGATATGGTCTATCGCGAGGCCGACTGCAAGGCAATCCTTACGAACGATCTGCCGTGCATTGACGCCGCCGCAGCCGGCCGTATGCGCGAGGAAATCCTAGCCGCGCGCGACGAACTCGACAGTATCGGCGGCATCGTGGAGTGCGGCATCTACGGGCTTCCCGCGGGCATCGGCGACCCCATGTTCGACGGCATCGAGAACCGCATCGCGCAAATCGCGTTTGGCATTCCCGCCGTAAAGGGCGTGGAGTTTGGCATGGGCTTTGCCGTGGCCGCCATGCGCGGCAGCGAGAACAACGATCCGTATCGCATCGATGCAGAGTCGGGCGAGATCGAGGTTGAATCCAACAACGCCGGAGGCATCCTAGGCGGCATTTCGACCGGCGCGCCTGTCATGTGGCGCATGGCCGTAAAGCCGACGCCCTCCATCGGTCGCGAGCAGCAGACCGTAGACATGGACGCCATGGAAAACGCCGAGCTCTCTGTCCACGGCCGTCACGATCCCTGCATCGTCCCGCGCGCCGTCCCCGTAGCCGAGGCAGCCGCCGCCCTCGCCATCTGGGACGCCCTCCTCGAGGACGCAGCCCAGCTCTAACCCGACTCACCTGGGTTGCCTGTCAACTCAGCCATTACGCGAAAGGGACCTCCATGGACCTTGCCGATATTCGCCAGACCATCGATGGCATCGACACCACGCTCCTCAACAGCTTTGTCGAGCGCATGGACATTGCCACCGAGGTCGCCAAGTCAAAAATCGAGATGGGCAAGGCCGTCTTCGACCCCGCCCGCGAGCGTTCCAAGCTCAACAACCTCGCCAGCCGTGCGCCCGAGCGCTACGAGGCCCAGACCATCACCCTGTTCCGTCTCCTCATGAGCATGAGCAAGGCCGAGCAGCAGCGCTACATCAACGAGCTCAAGGGCATCACTGTCTCGCAAAAGGCCCACGCGACGGCTGCAGCCTCCGACACGCCCTTCCCTCAAACTGCCACCGTCGCTTGCCAGGGCGTTGAGGGTGCTTACAGTCAAATCGCCGCGTGTAAGCTCTTCGACGTGCCCGATATCGCGTTCTTCGAGACCTTCGAAGGTGTCATGCGCGCTGTACGCGACGGCTTCTGCGAATTTGGCGTACTGCCCATCGAAAACTCCACCGCCGGCTCGGTCAACGCCGTCTACGACCTGCTCGCCCAGTTCGACTTCCACATCGTGCGCTCGCTTCGCCTCAAGATCGACCACAACTTGCTCGTCAAGCCCGGCACCAAGCTCGCCGACGTGCGCGAGGTCTACAGCCACGGCCAAGCCATTGCCCAGTGTGCCGGCTTTATCGAGTCCCACGACCTGCACGCCACCAAGTACCCAAACACGGCCATGTCGGCCGAGATGGTCGCCAACTCCGAGCGCACCGACGTCGCCGCCATCGCCTCGCGCAGCTGTGCCACGCTGTATGGCCTCGAGGTGCTGGAGCCCAATATCCAAGACTCGGACAACAACTACACGCGCTTTGTCGTCATCAGCCGCGAGCCGCGCGTCTACCCCGGCGCCAACCGTACCTCGCTCATGATCACCACGGCCAACGAGCCGGGCGCCCTCTATCGCGTGCTCGAGCGCTTCTACGCACTCAACATCAACCTCATCAAGCTCGAGAGCCGCCCCATCCCCGGTCGCGACTTTGAGTTTATGTTCTACTTTGACCTGGACTGCCCCTTTGGCAGCAAGGCCCTCGACGACCTGCTCGATTCGATCGACGACGTGTGTGAGAGCTTCACCTACTTTGGCAGCTACACGGAGGTGCTCTAGATGACCGATACCGCCGCAACCCGCCCCTACGGCGTACTGGGCCGCGTGCTGGGCCACAGCTACACCCCGACCATCTACAAAGAGCTCGCTGGGCTCGAGTACGTGCGATTTGAGCGCGAGCCCGAGGACCTCTCGGCCTTTATGACCGGCAACGAGTGGGAAGGCACCAACGTGACCATCCCCTACAAACGTGCCGTCATGAACTACCTGGACGAGCTGAGCCCGCTCGCCGAGCGCATGGGCAACGTCAACACCATCACGCGCCTGCCCGACGGGCGCCTGCGCGGCGACAACACCGACTACTTTGGTTTTCAGTGCCTGGTCGAGGAGCTGGGGGTTGAGGTTACCGGCAAGAAGGTCCTCGTGCTTGGCGCTACCGGTGGTGCCGGCACCACGGCAAGCATGGTGCTCGGCGACCTTGGCGCCACCGTGGTGCCCGTGGGCCGCACGAGCGAGGTCAACTACGGCAACATCGCGCAGCAGTCCGACGCCGCCCTACTCGTCAACTGCACGCCTGCCGGCATGTTCCCCCACTGCCCCGACGCCCCCTGCACGCTCGAAGGACTCGATGCGCTCGAAGGCGTCATCGACATTGTCTACAACCCCGCCCGCACGGGTCTGATGTTCGAGGCCGAGCGCCGCGGCATCCCCTACATCGGCGGACTGCTGATGCTCGTGGCACAGGCGGCACAGGCCGTCGAGCGCTATACCGGCCAGGTCACCCCGCGCGAGCGCATCCTGGACGTAACGGAGCGCTTGTCACGCCGCGAACAGAACATCGCGCTGATCGGCATGCCGGGCTCGGGCAAGACCCGCGTGGGTGAGCAGATTGCCCTGCTCACGGGGCGAGAGCACATCGACCTGGATCGCGCGCTTGAGGAACGCCTGGGGATGCCCTGCGCCGACTATATCGTCGAGCGCGGCGAGGCGGCCTTCCGCGAGCAGGAAACGGCGGCGCTCTCCGACATCTCCAAGCGCAGCGGCCTGGTGCTTTCCACCGGCGGTGGCGTGGTCACGCGAGACGAGAACTATCCGCTGCTGCACCAGAACAGCAAAATTGTGATGCTCAACCGCAAGCTCGAAGAGCTCGCCCACAAGGGCCGCCCCATCACCGCACGCGACGGCATCGATAAGCTCGCGGAACAACGTATGCCACGCTACCGCGCCTGGGCCGACCACATCATCGACTCACGCGACTGCGCCGCCAATACCGCCCAAGCCCTCCTCGACACCCTCCCACCCGCTCTCTAAAAAAACCACCACAAAGGGGACAGGCACCTTTGTGGTGGTTTCTCGACTGCAAAGGAAGCAACCATGAAAGCACTCGTCATCAACGGCCCCAACCTCAACATGCTCGGCATTCGCGAGCCGGGCATCTATGGCAGCGACAACTACGACCGCTTAGTGCAGATCTGCCAGGAAGCGGGCGCCGCACAGGGCTTCGACGAGGTCGAGGTCTTCCAGTCCAACCACGAGGGCAACATCGTCGACAAGATCCAGGAGGCCTACGGCAAGGTCGACGGCATCGTCATCAACCCGGCTGCCTACACGCATACGAGCGTGGCGATCCTCGACGCCCTCAAGGCCGTTGCCATCCCTGCCGTCGAGGTGCACATCAGCGCCGTAGAGACGCGCGAAGACTTCCGCCAGGTGAGCTACGCCCGCCTAGCCTGCTTCGCCACCATCACCGGCGAGGGCCTGCAAGGCTACGCCCACGCGCTGGAGCTGCTGAGGGAACGTCTCGAAAAGTAGCCTCGCGAGCAAATCCATCAACGCGATTCACACGCTAATAATGCCAGTGCCGCCAGCAGCAACCTCGCTACTGGCGGCACTTTATTACTGGCATATAATCATTGCAGTCACACAACGTCTGGAGACGCGCATGTTAAGCATCCATCTGGGGGATTACCCCGGTTCCATCTACGATACCGAAACCTATTTTAGGAACTCATACTTGGACTCATGGTTCGAAGACCCTATGGCCGCACAGATTATTAAAAGCGTGGACGGATCAGAGCTCATCGGTCCCCACAACATCGTAAGCAAACAGCTGGGCTCGATCACCCCACTCGAACTGTCCGGCGGCGTTAAGACGCTGCTGCTGGTGCGCAATCTCCCAAATATGGTGTTCAACGCATCCACCTGCGGAGACAACTGTGCCCGCTGGCTACTCAAGATCGGCAAAGAGCAGGATGTGATGGTGACCTTATACCACATCATGAAATTCCCCTGGAAGAGCTTTGAAATCCGCATTGAAAACGATGGCCGCATCGTCAGAAACATGCAGGAGTTTGTCGGCGCCACGAATGACTTTTTGGATGTTGATGAGTAATGAAGGGAACGCATACCGTTGTCGTAGAGCGTGCAAAGGTCAAATACACACTCACGTTTAAGCGCAATATTTCCTTTATACGCGGCAACAGCGGCACGGGTAAAACGATGCTCATCTCGATGATTCGCGACTACAACGACCGAGGACCGGAAAGCGGCGTTGCACTCAGTTGCGACGTGCCTTGCGAAACGCTTTCCGGCAGACGCTGGGAGCGCGAGCTATCGATCATCGAAGATTCAATCGTCTTTCTAGATGAGGGTAACGAGTTTATCTACTCAAAGGACTTCGCCAAAGCCGTCAACGGCTCGTCCAACTATTTTGTTCTGATATCTCGTCGCGATGCCAACGAGCTCCCCTACAGCGTTGATGAGATCCTGAAGCTAGTCAACACGACAAGTAAAACAATCAATGGCCGCAAGAGCGACAGGCGCTTCTACTCGGTGACCAAGCCGCTATATGACCACACGGCAAGTATGCTGTATCAGGATCTAAATGTTGGATTCGAGGTACCCGACGCCGTAGTTGTCGAGGATAGCAAATCTGGCTATCAATTCTACGACGCTCTTTGCAACCGACTCGGGATCCCCTGCTATACCGCCACCGGCGTTGCGAATCTAAAACGTACGATTCACGAATGTCCCGAGCAAAACATCCTTGCTATTGGAGACGGAGCAGCATTTGGTCCCTACATCGAAAAGGTGCTCGGACAGCGCGTTTACAAGAACGTACGCTTGTTCCTCCCCGAATCATTCGAGTGGACACTCCTGCAATCTGGCCTCATTCCCAGTAACGATATCTTAAAAATCCTCGAGGATCCCTCAAGCTATATCGAAAGCCGCGACTACCTGAGCTGGGAGCGGTTCTTCACCGATGTGTTGATCAAATACTCGGCAGACACTCGCTACGCCTACAGAAAGGTAAAGCTCAATGAGCAGTACCTGAGGCCGCAGGCGATGAATGCAGTTGCAAACGTCTTGCCCGAGTGCCTGAAGGCAGACTAGATACAGCGGGGAGGGCCAAGTTGGTCCTCCCCGCTTTTGTTACGCCTTCTTGATCACGTACGCCAATCCAATATCGCAGGCACAGCGTACGATTGACGCGAAGAACCACGATGCTGGCAGCGTCATAAGCAGAGGCTTGCTCACGCTCGGCTCCAGCCCCCTTTGGCGCGCCGTATAACCAATCCACATCAGCAGCACAATAGCAGCTCACGCCACGGCTTCGGCCTAAACGTATACCCGGCAAGAACAAAGAACACCGGCATGTGAAAAAGCCCAGACCACCAAGCGGTCTGGGCTTAATAAACGATGGTGCTCCATGGCGGATTCGAACCGTCGACCTTGGGATTAGAAGTCCCCTGCTCTATCCAACTGAGCTAATGGAGCAAATAGCCGCACGCCCAAGCAAGCGCAAGCCTGTCAGGCGCAAGTAATTATAACCTAGTTGAACTGCTCGCGATACGCCTTGCAGACCTCATCAACCGGGCCGTCCATGCGAAGGTCACCCTTCTCAATCCAAACGGCACGCTGGCAGATGCGCTCAACCTGCTCCATAGAGTGCGAAACGAACAGAACCGTCACGTCGCCGCTCTGGATAAAGTGCTGGATACGGTCCTCGCACTTCTGCTGGAAGAACACATCACCGACGGACAACGTCTCGTCAACGATCAGAATATCGGGCTCGGTAATCGTCGCGATTGCAAAGGCGATACGCGCCACCATGCCCGAGGAGAAGTTCTTAAGCGGCATATCGACAAAGTTCTGCAGCTCAGCGAATTCGATAATGCCGTCAAAGTTGGCATCGATGAACTCCTTGGTATAGCCAAGCAGGGCGCCGTTCAGATAGATGTTCTCGCGGGCGGTCAGCTCGGGGTCAAAACCAGCACCAAGCTCAATCAGCGGCGCGATGTTACCGTGCACCTTAACGCTGCCCTCGCTTGGCTCAAGCACGCCAGCGATAATCTTGAGCATCGTAGACTTGCCGGAGCCATTGGTGCCGACCAGACCCACGACCTCGCCACGATGAATATCAAACGAGATATGCTTAAGCGCCCTAAACTCCTCAAAGAACAACTCATGCTTGGCAAGCTTAATGAAGTACTCCTTGAGGTTGGTCAGCGACTCGGACGCCATGTTAAAGATCATGGTAACGTCGTCGACCTCGACAGCCAGAGGCTGCTCGCTGTAATCAACAACAGATTCAGTCATCACAGCACTCCTTAGATGTAGAGGATGAACTTGCGCTCGGACTTATGGAACACGGTATAGCCAATAATAAGCGCAAGAACCGCCCAGGCAACGCACATACCAAACGTCATAAGCGAGGGCGTAGTCTGGAACAGGAAGATATCGCGCATAAACTGCAGGTAGTTGAACATGGGGTTCGCATACATCAAGATACGCACGAGATGCGGCATTTGCGCAATATAGTCAGTCGTCCAGAAGATGGGCGTAATGTAAGTCCACGCCGTAATGACGACGCTCCACAGATGCATAACGTCGCGGAAGAAGACCGTAAGGGCAGAGAGCATCATGCCCAGGCCCATGCAGAAGCACATAAGCAGCAGCAGGCAAACCGGCAGCAGAATCAGGTGCCAAGAAGGCATAACGCGGAACCACAGCATGACGATGGCGACGGCGACCAGCGAGAAGGCAAAGTTGACCAGCGAGAAGAGCACCTTCTGCACCGGGAAGACCCAGCGGTGCACCTTAACCTTCTTGAGCAGAGGGGCAGCGCCCACGATCGACGTCAGGGCCTGGTTCGTAGACTCGGACATGACGGCAAAGGTAATGTTACCCACGATCAAGTACAGCGGGTACATCTCGGGCGTCATTGAGCCATTGCGACCCTGGCCAAAAATCGTCGAGAACACGATGGCCATGACGATCATCATCAGCAGCGGGTTGAGCACCGACCATGCGACGCCCAGAACGCTACGGCGATACTTGATCTTAAAATCCTTGGTAACCAGCTGACGAAGGATAAACGCGTCCTTCTCAAATTCGTTCTTAGCAAACGTCGCAGGCAGACTGCGAGTTTCTTGTTGCTTTGTCTGATCCGACACGGATGCAACTCCTTTACTCGTAATCGTTGACAAACGAACAGTATAGACCCGACGGCCATGCAAACGATTCGCGCAACAAAACTGGAGAACTAACCCACATCTTAGGATGCCAAGCCCAAACGGCTATACTTTCAAGGATTGAACGTATAAGGAGCATTGAGTGAATTCTGAAGGCTCTGTTAGACCAGGATTGACATACATGTGTCCCCACGGTGCCATA
>CAUFMB010000018.1 GCA_959026535.1 uncultured Collinsella sp.
GTGGGCGGCGGTGCTGATTCGCAATATAGGTGGTGTCGAAAGGGCCTAGGACTCATTATAGATATTAACGGTCAAGAATGCGGCTACGAACGCAGCGAGAAAACCCTTGGTTCCCATATAGCCGGTTTCAAAAACAGATGTATCTGCTCCGCCAATCGAGACAACATCGTTCGTCACCGATAGTAAGAGCATGCCGCACATGGCACAAACCATGCACGAGGTGGGGTTGAGAGATTTACCCGAAGGCATGCGACGGTTCATCGACATGGCAAGTGAGCTCGCCGTGGTGCCGGCCACCATAATGCCAAGAAGTCCCATGGTATATGCATAGATTTTATTGAAGAAATCCAGCACCTCAGGCGGAAGCGTGATGCCTACATAGGCAGGGAGCGTCGAAAGAAGAAGGAACAGGCTCGAGAACAGCACAATTGGCATATTCGAGAGAAAGCCATCCTTGATCGCCACCAGATAAATGTTCCTCGAGATTTTGTCGAAGAGGGGCTGGTGTTTTTCAAGGAATTTGACGATAGCGTCCATAACACATCCTTTCATGATTCCCGGGCACGTAACGATTTATCCGGACTCAACCGTCGTCGTCCCCGTTTGTATCCACTTATGTAAGTGAATACGTTCTTGTGCGAAATGTAATATCATTTGCGCGATTTGTCATAACCAATTCTTTTTCCGCTTTATCGATATGTCAAGAATTCAAATACTTATTCGGTGAACGGTAGCTGATTACTATAAGGTTTTCTCAGCTAAAGACTATTTTCCCTGAGCAGTACTATAAGTTTGCAACCGTTCACCGATTGGATATAACATATTGAATATATTGTTGTAACAATATTAGAGACAATGTCACAAGCCTGTCGTTCTAGTCAAAGGAAGTAACAATGCCCAAACGATTACTGAACATGTCCGCATCCGATTTTGCCGCCACGTCACCCATGGATCTAAAGCAGGCAATTCTGGCTTCCGAGGGACGTACCATCATGGCGGAAAACGTACCCTCTTCCCAATTTCTCGGCGGCGTTACTAATGCCGAAATCGAACGTGCCGCAGGTGCCGACCTGCTTCTGTTTAACGCGCTCGATGTGTTCGATCCAGTTATTGCCGGTATTCCAGATGATCTCAATGAAAACCCGGTCACTTGGGTGAAGCGAGCATGCGGAAGGCCCATTGGCGTCAATCTGGAGCCAGTTGATAACGAGGCAGAGATGTCTGAATCCCGAACGGAAATCCCCATGGGTCGTCGCGTCTCTCCCAAGACCTTAGAAAAGGCTAACGAACTCGGATTTGATTTTATCTGCCTGACGGGCAACCCTGGAACCGGCGTCTCCAACGATGCAATCGCCCATTCGATCAAACTCTCCAAAGAGCATTTCAATGGCCTGATCATAGCCGGAAAAATGCATGGAGCAGGCGTTGCGGAACCTGTCATGACGCTCGAAATTGCGCGCAAGTTTGTTGACCTCGGCGTCGATATCCTTCTCGTACCAGCCCCCTACACCGTCCCTTGCTTCCAAGAAGCAGACCTGCGCGCCATCGTAGACTTTGTACGATCCCACAACGTAGGCAAGTCAATTGAAGAGAAGGTTCTCGTCATGGCGGCGAACGGGACGAGTCAAGACTCCTGCGACAGCGAGACCATTAAGAAAATAGGCCTTGCAGCAAAAGCAGCCGGCGCTGACCTCCAACATATCGGGGACTCCATGAACGGTATTTGCCTGCCCCAGAATATCTTCACGCTCGGACAAGCCCTTCGTGGATACAGGCATCAGATCGTCATGCTGAGCCGCTCTGTGATACGTTAAGGTTACCTTGCCCACGTTACATCCCGACTGAGGCAACCATCAGGTATAACCAACATGCAAACTGAGGCTCTAATGCTCGATACACACGAAAAACGGCCACTCTATTTACAGCTCACCGACGCGCTGCTCAAGCAGATCGTCGATGAATATCAAGCAGACGATAAACTTCCAACAGAAATGGAACTCTGCGACGAATACGCCGTAAGCAGAACAACCGTCCGACTTGCCATGAGTGAGCTGGAGCGTCGTGGAAGTATCTATCGAATCCAAGGTAAGGGATCGTTTGTTGCACCGAAACGCGTTAGCGAGCTCAATTCACTTTTAGACTTTGACTTTGCAAGCCATTGCGATGGCGTTGATCCGGATGCCATCACCAAACATTTCGGCGGCCTCACATCAGGTCGTCCAATTTCCGTAATGATGCTCCAACAATTTGGATGTCAAAGTCGCGATGAAATTCAGCGTCTTGAATTGACCTACGAACTTGAAGGCAGCTTCATAGGCGCTGATACGTTCTTCATTTCAAAGTCGCGCGTTCCGAATAACCAGTTAGATTTTCAGGCATTTAGCAGAATCATGGACGACTTGTCCAAGTCTATCCAATCTGTTAGGGAAAGCTATAGAGCACGTCAGCTTAGCGATTCCGAAGCCAGTAATTATGGTGTTGCAAAACTTCCGGTCATCGAACTGACTCATTATGCTTACGACTCCGGAGGCAAACTAATCTCAATTGTCTGCCGCACCGTCTTAACTGGGCGAATCCCTTATCAAAACTTTATTTTCAAGTCCTAATGTTCTTTTTCTTTTGTCTCGATCTGTAACACGTAGCCGAGTTTTTAAGTCCTAACCGTTACAGATCGAGACAAACAAGGTAGACCCCGCCGAATTGTCTCAATCTGTAACACTAAGACCGGTTTTGGACGTCTAGATGTTACAGATTGAGATGAATGCGCAGGCCAATCCTCTCAATCTCAATCTGTAACAACTAGCTGAATTATTCGGTCCTAGCTGTTACAGATCGAGACAAACGGAATAGGCCGGGTCAAAAATCTCAATCTGTAATATCTGGTTGGTGGTTTCACCCCTACCTGTTACAGGTTGAGACGATTTGATAGTGGAGTCCTTATTTGCGCGTCATATCGCGTAGCGCTGACGCGCTGGTTTCCACAATGACAGGAGGTAAAAGTCCTCCCGCATCACCCGTTGGCAATCCCGTAGCGATAACTAGCAAATAACCTGCGTGTGTTCCTCGATGGCGGCACGATCCTCGGCGGCGATGCCCGGCTCGCACACCACGGCGTCCAAATTGTCCAGGCGGCAGAAGGTGTAGAAGTCGCGCTTGCCGATCTTGCTGGAGTCGGCGATCAGATAGCGCGAGTCGGCCTTGCTAAAGGCGAGCTGCTGGATGCGGCCCTCTTCCATATTGGATGTAGACACGTCGCCGTCCAGAATGCCGTTGGCACCGATAAACGCCGCGTCGATGCCCAGCGCACGCAGGGTATCCTCGGCCGTTGGTCCCACAAAAGCGGCGGTGCGGCGACGGTACATGCCGCCCACCAGGCACAGGTCGCAGTCTTCGCGCGCCTCGAGCAGGTTAAACACCGAAAGCGAATTGGTCACAATGCGCAGGCGAAACGCCGGCAGCATCGAGGCCATCTGCTCAACCGTGGTGCCCGTGCCCAAAAAGATGGTCGAGCCTTCCTCGATAAGCTCCACAGAACGGCGCGCAATCTGCAACTTTTCCTCGGCATGCTTCGTGCGCTTTTCGCTGTGCGAATACTCATGGCGCAGCATAGCGTGTGGACGGCCCTGCGCACTGCGGGCTCCGCCGTGCACGCGCTCGATCTCGCCCAGGCTCGCAAGCTCCTCAAGGTCACGGCGGATCGTCATATCCGAGACACCTAACGCATCCGAAATCTCCTTGACCGAGACCGTTCCCTGTTCCTCGAGCAGCTGCCGAACCTTATCCTGTCGCTCCGCTTTAATCACGATGAGTCCTCGCTGTTCCACGCTCACGTCAATTCAAACAATAACGAACAAATTGTATCAGACTCGCGCGCGTCAGAAATGAACGCCCGCACAGCTCCAATCATCACTTTTTTGAGAAAAATACCCCCTGCTTTAGTGGGGTGTAGTGATAATCTTGCCTGTTCGCGCTACAGTTTGTCGGAAATACCTCGATGTTAGGAACCAAATGATCACTTCCGAGCTTTTCGGCACCGCGCCGTGCGGTACCCCCGTTCATCGTTACACCCTCAACGGGCCCGAGATCTGCGTTCGCATTATGGACTATGGCGCCACCGTGTTGGGCATCGATGTGCCCGACATCCCCGGCAACGTGCGCGATGTGGTGCTGGGCTTCGATAGGCTCGAGGATTACTTTGACAACCCCGCCTGCTTTGGCGCGACCATCGGGCCTGTGGCCAACCGCACTGCAGGTGCCACGATCACCATCGCCGGCACGGACTGGCATATGCCCGCCAACGAGGGCGCCAACAACCTGCACAGCGATCTTGAACATGGTCTGCACAAGCGCGTATGGGACGTTGAGCTCGACGAGGTCCACAATGCCGTGCGCATGACCACCTCGCTTGAGGATGGTGAGCTGGGCCTTCCCGGCAACCGCACCTTTACGGCCGTGTTTACCGTGACGCGCACCGGCTGCTTCCGTATCGAATATGGCTGTGAGAGCGACCGCGCCACGTACGTGTCCATGACCAACCACACGTACTTTAACCTTGCCGGTCACAACGCCGGCATGGACTGTGAGCACTTCTTTGTTGCTAACGCTGCCCACTACCTGCCCATCAACGAGCAGAACATCCCCACCGGCGAGATTGCTCCGGTCGAGGGCACGCCGTTTGACTTCCGTGAGCTGCGCCCCGTCGCGCCTGGCATGGAGGCCGACGATCCACAGATTAAGCAGGCACGCGGCTACGACCACTGCCTGTGCATCGATGACTATCAGTACGGTCGCAACCTGCGCCGCGCGATGCACGCCGAGGAGATGTGGACCGGTCGCGAGCTGGACTACTACACCACCGCACCGGGCGTGCAGCTCTACACCGGCAACTGGCTGGGCGACGAGCACGCCAAGGACGATGCTAACTATGGCTGGGGCGCCGGCTTTGCTCTCGAGGCCGAGATGTACCCCGACACGCCGCACCAGCCGTTGTTCCCGCAGGGCATTGTGGGCCCGGGTCACCCCTACAGCAATGTGATCGAATACCACTTTATGAGGCACTAAGCCCACAACGCAACATATCGCACAGCAGCGCCCGCCGGCACCACCGCCGACGGGCGCTTTGCTACCTAGTCATTGGGGACGTTCTTAAATGACTAGTTGGATGGGGTCGGGATTGGAGCTGGGGAGATAACGGATTTCTAGTTCTATGCCGAGTTCTTGCAGCTCTTTGAAGGCGGCGATGTCCGTATTGTCTACGGCAACGGCAGGAGTTGCGGAGCGCTTGCCCTCACCCGCCCGCATATGGCCAATGCTGATCTTGGCGATCGGCACACCACTCTTAACCAGCGCGAGCGCATCGACGGGTGAGGCTACCATGATCAGAATCCACTGACGCGGCGTTGCGGTATGAATGATGTCGATGGTCCTTTGCACCGAGAAAAACCGTGTCCAGACGCCTTCTGGCGCCGCCACCCTCATGGGTGCCCATTGGCGCGAATCCGCCGCGATCTCATCGTTGACGATTAGGACAAGGTTGGAACCCACGGCTTCGTTCCACAGCTCAACATCTTGCCCGTAAATGAAACGGTCGTCGATGCGTGTGAGAAGAATCTTGGGTTGAGCCATGGCTGCCCCATTCTGCTTGAGACCCGTAAGAGCAAGATGTCACGCCTCCAATATTAGTGCATTTAAAGTGAGAAAAGCCGTCAGAACACTTGCGCAGATGTGCGATGTCCCGTATCATAGACAGCCGTTGACGCCTCAGTTGCGTCACCACATGGCCGCCAGCGTAGCTCAGTTGGTAGAGCACCGCTCTCGTAAAGCGGGGGTCACCGGTTCGAGCCCGGTCGCTGGCTCCATTGCACAAGATAGCCGCCTCCGGGCGGCTTTTTTGTTGCCTCATTTATTTGCGAAGAACATCGGCTAGCCGCAGGATTGAAATCATCGACCGATAAGTGAGTTCCACTTTTTCGCCCGCAAGCAGTCGTTTCGAGCCAATCTCATCTAGCCCCACAAGCCGAGAAAACAGCTGGCCGCTCATCGTGCCATCGTCAATTGATTCCCTTATGGTCTTCAAAACGTCCGTATCATGAAGCGATGCCGAGCTGTAGGAGGCAACACGAGCGGAACTCTCAATTAACGACGAGACAAAAGGATGGAGATGCTTTGGACATAGTCCATCAAACACCACATCCCCATTGTCGTTCGAACCGACCAGGCGCCAAGCATAATGATCGACCCAGTCATCTCCGTCATATATGGCGTCCATGAGCAACTTCCCGTCTAGAGAGAGAAACCTATCTGGACATCGGGGCGCAAGACCGCAATCCATATCGGGCCTGCAGCAGCTCCGACCCAACGCACCACATAGGTTCCCTTTCGTACATGTGTATCAATCTGCCCCGAAATGCCGGTGAATGCAATTCCAGACCCGTTTGTCGGATAGCAATCGACGTATTTTTGTTTTCCGCTCACAACCTTGTATAGATATATCGTTCCAGCAAAAGAGAAAGTATCGTGCCTATTTTAGATCTATATGGCCAATTCGAGCCCTCACCATGGCAATTGTTGCAGCTGGGTTTCTTTTCATTAAAATTTCACTTTGGTAAATCCCCGCCCCTAAGCATTAAACCCGAAGTCCACCGAGCGGGCGAAAGTAAAAGAGGGTCGAACCAGAAGCAGTTCCCAGACAATTGGCGTCCGGCCAGACACTTCGGTTCGACCCTTTCTTTCAGGATTCTGGCGAACATCCGCCAAACCGAGCACAACGCCGCCGGCAACTCTCCTACTCAACAACAAGCCCCGCCAACCGCAATCCCCAAGGGAACCGCGATTAACGGGGCTCAAGCGCGCTCCTCAATGGAATCACGTCATCAGACGAGCAGCTCAGCCGAGCAGTGCGTTACTCCTCCCAGTAAGCGTCTGCAAGCAGCTTAAAGCAGATCTTCTTGACCGGCTGCGCGCCATCGCCCGGGAACTCGAGCGTGGGCATATGAGGCTCGCCTGCAACGAACAGGGCAAACTTGTCGTCGGCAAGGTCGCCGACGATCGAGGCGTCGGAATCGACCAGATCGTAGTCGTCCTTCTCGTCAAACTCCTGAACCAGCGTCAGGCTGCCCGTGGCAACCTTAAAGGCCTCGCGACCCTCGACGTCGATCTGCAGGTCGTGATAGCGCTGATGCGTCTCATAGTGAGCCTCGGCCTCGGGACGCGTCGTGGGCGCCATGACGTTCGCAAAGACCTTGTCGCCCAGAATCGGATGGCTGCCGACCTCGAGCTCCGCCGGATCGTTCTCCTCGAGCCAGTCGATCAGCAAGTCGAGGCCCTTGAGCATTCCGCGGTACTCCTCGATATCACCCAGTGCACCGTAAATCATTTAAATCCCCTCTCGGATCGTTTCCTTGGCGGCTACTCGGCAAACGCATTACCAAAGCTGTTGCCGCCCACATACGTCTCGACCAGGGTAAGGTCGGGACTGAACACGACAAAGTCGGAGTCGTGCCCCTGCATAATGCTACTGCACTTGTCGTCGACATGAGCTAGCAAGCGATGCCGGGGCCGCAGCACAAGCTCCTACAGCTCGGTCACGACAACGCCGTTGTAGACCTCGTCCCAACGATCCATGACCAGATGGCCGGTCATGGGATCCATAGCGTTGAGCTTACCGCAGGTGTTGGCGGTACGCAGCACGGTTTCGTCGTCTGCGCCAGCAGCGATGGCATGTGCGAAGCCTGCGATGGTGGAGTCACCAGAGCCCGTGGCGTTAACGGCAGGGATATCGGGCGTCTTTGCGCGGAACGCACGGCCATTGTGGAAGCCAACGGAGCCGGCAGCGCCCATGGACACGACGACCCAGGGGATATCGGAGAAGCGGGCATCAGAGGCGAGCGCGGCGCGGAGCTCGTCCACATCGTCGGTGGTAAAGCTCGTACCCAAAAGGCCGTTGATCTCGGTCAGGTTAGGCTTGACCAGCTCGGGCTTAATTTCGGACTTAAGGGCGGCCTCAAGCGAAGCACCCGAGGTATCGAGCAGCACCTTGGCGCCGGCGTTCTCGGCAATGCCCGTGATCTTGGCATAGTAGTCCGCCTCGACGCCGCGGGGCAGAGAACCCGAGATGGTGACGACGTCGGCCTTGCTCGCAAGCTCGGCGAACTTTGCGGTAAAGGCATCGAGCTCCTCGGGGGCAATCGTCGGGCCGCTCTCGAGCAGCTCGGTCTGGTTGCCGGCATGAAGGATATTGAGGCAGATGCGGGTCTCGCCCTTGATGGGCACAAAATCATTCTTAATGCCGTTGGCATCCATGAGCTCTTCCATATAGGCGCCCATATGACCACCAAGCAGGCCGGTTGCCACAACGTCGTCGCCCAGCTGGCCCAGCACACGGGCCACGTTGAGGCCCTTGCCGCCGGCGGTCTTTTCGGGCGTCACGCGGTTGACGTCGTCGATAATGAGCTCATCGAGCTGATAGCGCGTATCGACAGACGGGTTCATCGTAACGGTGAGGATCATTTTTAGCTCCTTATCTCGCAGGCTCCTTATGCCTCGCGATACGAGTCGACAAAACGGAATTACAAAATCTCAATCGTGAACGAGCGGACGATGGTCTCCTTGGGCTTGGCGACAAGGCAGCCGCGCTTATGCTCAAGTACGTCGTCCTCATCGGAGCAGGTCGAGAGGCCGCCCCAAGGCTCAACTGCCACAAAATCGCCCTCGGGCTTACTCCACACAATGAGATACGGGAAGCCCTCGAAGCTCAGGCGAACGCCCTTGTCCTCCCCCTTCTTAGAAAGCGTGACCTGGCGGCTCTCGAGCACGTCAAAGATGGTCTCCGCAAAATCGAAGAGCTCGTGCGACAGGGGCAGCGTCTTTCCCACCATGGGGTTCTTGGAACGGTTTGCCACGTCAATCAATCCGGTCGAGGGCACGGCGGTGCAAAGCTCCGCAGCCTCGTCTTTCTCAAAGCGCAGCTCGTAGTCCGTATAGGACTCACCCTCGTCGAGCGGACACCTAAAGCCGGGGTGTCCACCGATAAAGAAAGGCATGTCCTCGGTGCCCTCGTTGGTAACCTCATAGGAGACACGCACGGCGGCGTCCTCGAGCGTATAGCGGGCGACAAGTTTAAACGGATACGGATAATCGCTCAGCAGCGCAGCGTTATCCTCGGATGCCAGGCACATAGCCAGCTCGTTTGTGCTTTGGCTCAACAGCTTCCACTCCTGCTTACGCGCAAAGCCGTGGCGGGCGAGCTTCACATGATGTCCGGCAAACGTCATGGCGCTGTTATCGCGCAAACCTCCGCAAATCGGGAAGCAAATCGGTGCCTGGCCGGACCACACGGCGGGATCGCCCTGCCACAAGTACTCGCGACCTCCAGCCTCAATCGAGGTAAACGAGCCGCCGGCCGTGGAGACCTTGATAGAAATCGAATCGTTGGAGAGAGCGTATTCCATTGTCCATCCTTTCGAACAACTGCTTTTTGCTCGCAAGAACCCGTCTCGGCCCTGACCAAAGGACAAACCCGCACGTTCATCGATGCGTCCGGTTTCCCAGGCATGCAACGGGGTACCATACAGACATTGATGCAATTACAGCTGAAAGGCCTTCTTATGCGAACCATCATCCTTTATGCCTCACGCCACCACGGCAATACGAAAAAGCTCGTGGACGCCATCGTCGAGGCGCACCCCGAAATCGATACCCTCGACGTGAAGTCACTCGGTAAAAACGAGTACCCCGACCTGCACGAATACCATCTGATCGGCGTCGCCACAGGCATTTATTACTCCGAGATCGACAAAGATATGGCGCGCGTGCTCACGAACGTGCTGCAGCCGCAGGACAAGGTGTTTGGCCTTATGACCTACGGTGGCAAAAACAAGTGGTACGGCAAGGATATCGATGGCATCTGCCGCATGAGGCAGGCCATCTTTATGGGCGTCTACGGCTGTCCCGGCTTTGATACGTGGGGGCCGTTCAAACTCACCGGCGGTGTCCAGAAGGGGCACCCAACTGCCGAAGAGATTAAGGGAGCTGTCGATTTCTTCGACAAAATCGAAGATGAGTACGGCGATATCATCGTCGATGAGTACGCCAAGCGCGAGAAGCGTCTAGCATACGAAAAGGAGCATCCCGCGGGGGGTCTTGTGGCCGGCGTCAAGCGCACGGCAAAGAAGATCGCTAACAAGCTGTAACTGTTAAGGTGCTTTTGAGCGTTTAACCCATACGGCGGGTCCGAGCAGATTCGGGCCCGCCGTCTTTTTCTATCGTTACTCGGTAAAGGCGTTGCCGACGCTCTGGCCGCCAACATACGTCTCGACGAGGGTGAGCTCATGGTCGAACACGACAAAGTCGGCGTCGCGACCCGGCATGATGCTGCCGCACTTATCCTCGATGTGCACGGAGCGTGCCGGCACCTCAGTTGCCATGCGAATGGCGATATCGGCGCTAGCGATGCCCCAGTCGACGATGTTCTTGACGCCCTGGGCAAGCGTGAGCACCGAGCCGGCAATGCTCTTGCCGTCGGCGAGCCAGCACAGGTTGTCCTTCATGATGACGTCCATGCCGCCACTGGTGTAGCTGCCCTCGGGCATGCCGCCGCAACCCAGGCAGTCGGTGATGAGCACCGTGTGCTGCCAGCCCTTTGCCTGTAGCAGCGCCTTGATGGCGGCAGGGTTTACGTGCTTGCCGTCACAGATGATCTCGGCGTAGGTCTCGGGCGTGGACATGGCAGCGCCCACGACACCGGGCTCACGGTGATGCAGCCCGCGCTGGCCGTTATAGGTATGCGTAAAGCAGCTGGCACCGGCGTTGATGGCGGCGATGCACTCATCGTAGGTGGCGTCGGAGTGACCGATGCTGGTCACCACACCCTTGGCGTTCAGAGCAGCCGCATAAGCAGCGGCACCGTCGCGCTCGGCCGCCATGGCGCTCTTAACGATGCGACCGCCCGCAGCCTCCTGCCACTGATCGAAGACCTCCTCGGAGGGATCGATAAGATAAGCGGGGTTCTGCGCGCCCACGTGCTTCATGGTAAAGAAGGGGCCCTCCAGGTAGATGCCCTGAATGCGAGCACCGCAGAAGTCGGGGCCGCGGCCCTCGTCAGCCTGGGCGATGGCGACGCAGGCATCCTTGATCTGTTCGACGCCATCGGTGAACGTCGTGGGCAGCCAGCTGGTGGTACCGCGACGGGCGAGCTCGGTTGAGCTGATATCGATGCCCTCGGGATCGTTATCGGTAGTTGAGTGGTTGTAGAAGCCATGGATGTGAGTATCGACCATACCCGGTGCGATCCACGATCCCGTGTAGTCCTTAATCTCGCAAGAGGGCTCGTCGGCCTGCCAGGCGCCAAAAACGCCATCCTCGACCATAAGATAGCCGCCCAGTTGCGGGCCTGCCGGCAAGAAGAACTTGTCAGCCTTAATTGCGTACGTGCTCATATGCACTCCTCGCTTCTAAAGCAGTTGACTGTGGTGATGCTTATACCCAGCTCACGTAAAACAAAAAGCGCCCGCCCGCCGTTATGAGCGGACGGGCGCCCTTACAGGGGGACGCGATTAAGCGGTGAAGGGGTGAATCGTCACGCCCTTAACCACGCGGTTGACCGTGCCGGTGGGGCTCGGCGTATCGGGCGTGTTGCCCACGCGCACGGAGTTGAGCAGGCTGATAGCCTGGGCAAACATCACGAACGGCAGGGCAAGGTAACCCTCGGGAAGTGCCTCGTAGCCCTTAAAGGTGAAGGACTCACCCTCATAGACGGTAGCACCTTCCTGCTGAACGGCGATGGTGTGCTGAGCGATCTCGTCGCCACCGATCTCGTTGAGGATGTCGATGTCGTACTGACGGGTGTAGGCGTCGTTGTTGACGAACACGAAGACGAGCGTCTTATCGTCGACGAAGGACTTAGGTCCGTGACGATAGCCCATGGAGGTGTCGTAGGAAGTAGCGACCAGACCGTGAGCGAGCTCGAGGATCTTGAGCTGGCTCTCCTGAGCAAGGCCACCGAAGGAGCCAGAACCCAAGTAGGTCACGCGGTTGAAATCGCCAGCCAGGTAATCGGCGATCTCAGGCTCACGGGAGATGACCTCCTCGCCCATCTTGGCAATCGTCTCGACCCACTCGGCCTTCTGCTCGTCAGAGGCAGTGTCGAAAATAAGGGTGGAGAGCAGGGTCATGCAGGAATAAGAACCGGTCATGGCGAAGCCCTTGTCGTTGGCGCGCGGAATGAGCAGCGTCAGCGCATTGGGATCATCGGCAGACTCGACGGCAAGCTTGCCCTCGGGAGCGCAGGTGATGTTGAGGAACTTGACGTTGTGGACGAGCTCCTTGGCAACGGCAACGGCGGCAAGGCTCTCGGGGCTGTTGCCAGAGCGGGCAAAGGAAACCACGAGCGTGGGATCCTCGGCGCGCAGGAAGTCGCGCGGGGCGCTCACGATGTCGGTCGTGGCGATGGGCTTAAAGTCGTAGAGATCAGTGTTGCCAGCGTGACGCAGGTACGGGGCGCAGGTATCGCCAACGTAGTCGGACGTACCGGCACCGGTGAAGACAACGGACAGACGACCCTCGCCCATAGCGCGAGCCTCGGCCAGGAAGGCCTCGATGGTCTCCTTGTTCTCGCGATAGATGTTGAGCGTATCGCGCCAAAGCTCGGGCTGCTGAGCAATCTCGGCCGTGGTGATCTGGGCGCCGAGCTCGGTGAGCTCCTCGACACTCTTCTCGAACATTTCTAATACCTCTCTCTAGAAGTAATCCTCTGACGTGCAATTATACACTTCGGCTGGTTATCTGGTAGTAACCAGTTAAATGCAAAGAATCACCATATGGAAACGATGCGAGCACTAGTTACTGCGCTGGTGGTAAACCTTGTATTTAAACTGATCGGCACGAGCAACCGAGAGTGTGTACTCCACTACCTCGTTTGACTCGTTATACGTAGTCCTGACCAAATCGAGCACAGGCGAGCCCTCGACAATTCCCAAAAGGTGGGCATCGGTGGGACGGGCTATGCTCGCATAGAACTCCTCTTCGGCCACGCGAATCTTTTGCTGAAAGTCCTGCTCAATCACATCGTAAAGCGGCTTACGCTCCAGCAGCGGTCGCTTTAGGGACAGAAATTGACGAACCGGTAGATAGCTGCGTTCGACCATCATGGGCATGTTGTCGGCAGAACGAAGGCGCTTGAGCTTAAAAATGCGATCACCGATGCGCAATCCCATATGCTCGGCCAGATTCTTATCGGCCTCCATCTCGCAAAACTCGAGAATCGTGGTCTCGGGTTCTCGACCCATCGCGCGCATCTGCTCGGTAAAGCTGTAGGACTGCATAAGATTGGTTGCTTTTGCCGAACGGTCGGTCACAAAGGTACCGCGACCGTGCTGCCGAACCACCAGTCCTAAACGCTCCAGTTCCTGCAGAGCCAGGCGTACCGTAGTGCGCGAGAGACCATAGCGCTCCGAAAGTTCGCGCTCGGAAGGAATCATGTCACCGGCGCGATATTCATGGTCAATCTTTTCGGTCAGAATATCGACCAGCTGATCGTACAGCGGTTGCTTACGCGCTCCGATCGCCATCCTATCCTCCCTTTTGCTCGAATTCGGCTAACTACCTAGGGTGTTATGCATTATCTGTCTGCCACACCCGAATCATTAAGAAAACAAAAGCCGCGCGCTCTTTCGAGCACGCGGCTTTTAACATACACATGGCTTAAGGGGTCGGGGTGTGAGCCGCGTAGGGACACACCCCTCAAGCTAGAGCCTTACCAGATGCTCGGCCAGAGACCAAGCGGGCCAGCGCCCAGGATGCCAAGGACGAAGAGCAGGAGAATGCCCTTGGTCGGGGTCCAGCTGTGCTTAGCGAACATGTAGTAAAGCAGCAGCGTAAGCATAAGCGGGACGAGCTTCGGGACGATGGTGTTGAGGGTGTCGGCAACAGAGAAGTTGACCGGATCCTCGGTAACGGTGCCGTAGGTCACGGACTCCATGCCGTTACCCAGATCGGTGACGCCGCACTCGACAGCGTTGCCGTCGGCATCAGAAGCGGTAAGGGCGCTGCCGTCCTTATCGGTCATGGCGATGGTACCGGCCTCAGCGGTCTCGGTATCGATGCCCTCCATACCGGTGAAGTTCTCGGCCTCCTTCTCGGAGACGATCACGGTAGTAGCGGAGAGGCCACGGGTGGTGCCGTTGGGGATCTGGAGGTTGATCTGGGTGCCACCCATGGTGACGACCAGGCAACCGACGACGAAGACGCCCATGATGGAAGCGGCACGCGTGAAGGCCTGCATGTTGGCAGTCAGAGCGTCAATAGCGCTGGTGCCAAGCTTGTAGGACCAGTTCATGAGCCAGAAGCGGAGAGCGAACTGGACGACGTTGAAGATCACCAGGAAGATGATCGGTGCAGCGGCGTTGCCGTTGATGGCCATGTTGGAGGTAATGCCGGCCGTGATAGGCACGAGCGTCAGCCAGAACAGGGCGTCACCGATACCACCGAGCGGGCCCATTGCGGCGACGCGGACGGCGCGGATCGTGGGGATGTCAACCTTGTTCTGCTCGAGCGAAAGCACGATGCCCATAACAAAGGTGACGAGGAACGGGTGGGTGTTGAAGAACTCCAGGTTGTGGCTCATGGAAGCCGCGAGGTCGTTCTTGTTGGTGTGGATCTTCTCCAGACCGGGGATGATGGAGTAAAGCCAGCCAGCGGCCTGCATGCGCTCGTAGTTGAACGATGCCTGCAGGAAGCAGGAGCGCCAAGCCATCTTGTTGAGGGTCTTCTGGTCGAGCTGCGGAGCAGGAGTGAGATCCTCGTAGTGCTCCGGGATCACATACTCATTAGATGCCATCTTCGAAGTCACCTCCGTCAGAAACAGCTGCACCCTTCAGCTCGGTCTGCTGCTGGAAGTCCCAGAAAGCGATGCCGAAGCCGATGAGAGCGAGGATGAGCAGAGCAGGGGTTGCCAGCGAATCGTTGGCAACGGTGATGAGCGCGAGGCCAAAGCCCATGAGGAAGAAGCCCCACATATCGCGGTTCATCATAACCTTGAGCAGGACGGCGAAGCCGACGAAGCGCATCATGCCGCCTGCAGCGGACAGACCGGTCTGCAGCCAAGTCGGGATGGCAGAAGCGATGGTCTGACCGATGGTAGCGCCAGCGATGAAGAACAGGGTGACGACGACAGCGAAGATCAGGCCGAGCAGAGCCATGGCGAAGTAGTTCAGGCGCTCGATGCCCTTGGTGTCCGCGTTGTGAGCCATGTTATCGGCCGTGGACATAAGCGGGGACATAAGCGTGAAGACCAGGGTAACGCCAAGCTGGCCAAGCAGAGCGAACGGAATGGCGAGGCCGACTGCCGCGTTGGGCTCGAGGCCCGTGGCGATAGCGAGAATGGCTGCCATGATGCCGCCGATGACGGCGTTAGGCGGCTGAGCGCCTCCAATCGGCATGTTGCCGATCGTCATGAGCTGATAGGTACCACCCACGAGAAGACCGGTGTTGAGGTCGCCAAGGATAAGACCGATGACGGCGCCGGTGACGATGGGCTGATAGAGAGACTCGAGGAAGTCAAACTGGTCGATTGCCGCGATGAACGTGACGACGAAGACCAGAGCGATCTGGATGATCGAGTATTCCATCTTGCTCCTCCTTTCAAAATGTATGTACGCACTTTGGATTTCACGTACAGAACGTCAGGGTTTCACTCCTGACAACGTGGATCACGAGGATTACGAGAAGAGCTTGCTCGTGTCCTCAACAGGCGTGCTCGGAACGCGCCTGATCTCCAACTCCACCCCCAATTCCTGCAGCTCTTTAAACGCAGCGACATCCTCGTCGTTAACTGCGACGGAGGTGGCGACTTGGCGCTTTCCTTCCGACATGTGCATGTTGCCGATGTTTACCTTCTTTATAGGCACACCGCCCTTGACGAGCGTAAGCACGTCTTCCGGTGTTTCGGCCACGATGAAGATCTTCTGGCGCGGGCTCGCCTTGCCAATGACGTCGATGGTCTTCTGCAGAGAGAAGAAACGCGTAGCGACGCCGGCGGGAGCGGCCATCTTCATGAGGTTCTGGCGCATGGTGTTGGACGCCACGTCGTCGTTGGCGACGAGGATGAGGTTGGAGCCCAGGGTGGAGTTCCACTGGGTGGCAACCTGACCATGAACCAGTCGGTTATCGATGCGGGTAAGAAGAATGTTGGGTTCTGCCATGTTGATCAGCTTCCTTTCGTTATTTGCTGACGACAGTTACTTGATCTCCTGAATCGCGTAACGCGAAACATCTACGACGGCTCCGGATCGGACTTTGATCTGGACCTTCTCGCCTTCGATGCCTTTGACGGTTCCGTAGATACCGCCGGCGAAAAGAACCTCTTGACCCGGCTTGAGCTCGGTGTGCAGCTCCTTGAAGTACTTCTGCTTCTTCTTCATGTTGATTTGCGACCAGATGGTGTAAATCAAGCCCATGATGACAAGCAGGCCTAAAAGGGCGACCGAGGAGCTCAGGACGTTGGCTCCGAAATCGGCCATTAGATGCCGTCCTCGTCGCCGAAGATATCCTCTTCCTCGGAGCCGGCAACGGATGCGACCGTCTGGGCGGTGACGCCCGTCTGGCCAACGGTCACGGCCTGCTCGCCAAGCTCGGCGAGCGTGGCATTGCCGCGGAGGAACAGAAGCTCAATAACCATGGGAAGGTTGGTGCCAGTCAGAACCTCGACGTTGTCGACATCCTGGGCAATCATCATCGACTGGTTGAACGGGGTGCCGCCAAGCAGGTCGGTAAAGACGAGCACGCCATCGCACTCCTCGCGCATGGCGGTAATAGCGGCGCGGAGATCCTCACCGTAGGATGCGGCCTGGTCGCCCTCAAAAGGAACGACGGTAAAAGCGGGCTGGTCACCAGCGACCATAGCGATAGCGCTTGCAAGGCCGGGTGCGAACTGTCCATGACCGGTAAGAATAAAGCCAACCATTCAAATTTCCCTTCCGAAGGTGTGTACAATCTGAGTCCGATAGTTTTCGGAAGCCAGCGGGCAGACGCCCTTAAAGCTTCTTGGAAAGCGTTCTTTGAAGACCAGTGGTCTCTCAACTGGTAGTAACCATGTGACGTGTTGTTGTCACTATATCACCACAGAAGAGGTTGCTTTCGTTGATTCATACAGTAAAACGTTTTTGCACCGCTCACGGCGATAAATCGACCGTTTACCGCTTGTTAACACTTCTACCTGCGGTTTTGAAACCGTTTCGAAATGACTTAGCGAAAGATCGGAACCTTTTCTGTGTCTAAACAACGCAGGGTGGCTAAAAATGGCGTGTAGAAAAAATGCAGGTCATTGTGAAGATTTGTGAATTGGTCTTTTTGACTTAATACCAGTTAGAACCAGTTTAAAAATTATCGGTGAACGGTAGTTTTTGACCGTTCACCGGTTATTTGCAGTCGTTTGCAGCCGTTTTTCTAGATGAATTGGGGAGACCCGATGAAGCACTTGCGCGGTTGCAGGATATTTCAATACTCGTCCATCCCCCGCGCGCCAAACTCCCACTCCCTGAATGTGCCATAAGCTCTCGCTATTCGTCTTATAAACATTACTTACTCTAATCTGTAATTGTTTATCGTTTATCGTTAAGTATGTTATAAAATTTAGCATCATCCAAGACATTGGTTGGAGGAGCTATGATCCGCTGGAACGCATCCAAATCGAATGAAGCCATCGACCGTGAACAGGCAATAGCCAATCTGAGGAAGCTCACTCGCTACTGCAAATGGGCCACAATCTGCACCGCCGTGGCGCTCGCTCTGGGACTCCTCGCAGTCATTGCAATCTACGATCTACTCATATTGCCTAGCCTCTCCCAAGGGTTCTGTCTCCAATCCGTAGAGCTTGAGGCTGGCGAAGGGCCAATTCTCGCTCTCGTCGGCGCCGATGAACACACCCCTCTTATGCTTGTCGCGCACGACGGTCATACTGCCATAGGGAGCGCCATGATGACATGCCTTGCGTTTGCCATCGTGCTAAGCGCATACAGGTTTTTCTCCGCCATTGAAAAGGCGGGCAGGCCCTTTGACCTCGAATGCATCCGCATACTACGTCAAATAGGACATTTGTTCCTTATTGGCGGCGTTGCTGTGAAGCTTCTTGGTGCCATAGTCACGGGGCTGATACTCTCAGGATTTGGCGGCAACTTTACGGATGCGCTTGGCGGCCAGCACCTCGACCTCTCTATGGTCTTTGCAGGCCTGATTATTAGCCTGATTGCCAGCGTCTTCCAGTACGGGTGTATCCTGCAAAAACAAGATGACGAGTTGCTCTAGGGGGAATCCATGATTATTCTGCGGCTCGACCGCATGCTTGCCGAACGCAAGATCTCATCTAAAGAGCTTGCGGAACGTGTGGACATCTCCCAGGTCAATATGTCACGCATTAAGACGGGTAAGGTTTCTGCCATACGTTTTTCAACTCTAGACGCGATATGCCGAGCACTCGACTGCCAGCCGGGCGATGTACTGGAATATATACCTGACGATGAAGCCGATAGCCTCTTTGGGCTTAAAGGGTAATATCAAGCGCCTTGCCGCCGGTACCCACAACGCAAAAAGCCCGCCAGAACGATCCGTTCTAGCGGGCTCAATCAGATATATCGGCTTCGTACTCGAAGGCTCAGGCAATCTTTACGCAAACAGGCCGTAGATGCTGATGTTGGCCTTGGCGTAGAGGCCGTTAGCATACTCGGTCCACTTGGAACTGGCGCTCGAGGCCTGCGAAGAGTACTGCTGGTAGGCGGTGTAATAGGCGGTCATGGCCTGCTTATAGGTTGCGCTATCGGCCGTAAAGGCATCGTCGGCGAACGCCTTGGCATAGGTGCTGTCGGCGTCCTTCCAGGTGCCCTTTGAGCTATCCCACTCATCGCCGGCAAGGTTGATGATGTAGTCGGCGTAGTCCTTGCTCGCGGTCTCCTCGTTGCCGTCAGCAGGCTCGGTCGGAGCGGTCGGCATGCTTGCGGAGCTATCGCCCACCTTCTTCTTGTAGAGCTTCTGCAGCGTCGCGGACTGGCGGACGATCTGCTTGGCCTGGTCCTTGGACACGCCGTACTGCGTGGCCATGGTCTTATAGTCGGAGGTACCGATGGAATCCTCGGCGTACTGCTTCATTTCCTTGGAAGAAACGGTAATGCCCTCGTCCTCGGCAGCGTCCAGCAGAATCTGGTTGCGTACGTAGGACAGGATAACGTCGGCAGACGGAGCGGTGTAGTTGCCGTCGTCGTCCTTGACGGTGTCGAGACTGTACTGGCTCTCGATGGCCTCGCGCGCGGTTATATCGCTCTTCTTGCCGTTGTAGCTATAGCTTGCCACGGTCGAATCGAGCTGGTCCTCGGTCAGGGTCGACGAACCGACGCCCTTGCCGCCAAAACCACCGTTGCCGATAAAGAAGCCGACCACGGCAGCGATCACGACTGCAACCACGAAGGCGGCGATCATCGTCTTCTTGTGCTTGGATGCATGGTCGTCCGCATCGGAGTCGTCCTCATCCTGCTCCTCGGGCATGAGGTTCTCGTCGGCGGCGTCCGCGGCGATCTTTGCCTCCAGGCGAGCATCCTCCTCCTCGGCCGTCGTGCCGGCAGCAATGTGCTCGGCAGACGTGCCGGCGACCAGGTCGATCTTCTCGTCCTCATCACCGTCGGGGCCTTCGCCGCGCTCGATGATCTGGATGCCGTCGATCTCGTCCTTCTCGTCCTTCTTTTGAATCAGACCCATATCAGTTACTCCTTGTTAGGAAACATAGTCCTCAATAGAATACGCCCGACGAGGCGCCGGGCGTATTCATTCTTAGGTTATACGCAAACACTTAAGTACTATTTAGGCGTTTGCAGCGTGCGTACCTTAGGCCAGGTGCGCGATAACGGCATCGGCAAAGGCCTGCGTGCCCACGGCCCCCTCGACGGAGCCGGTCTGAGCACGACGCACGTCACCGGTAACCTGCTCGCCCTCGTCAAGCGTGGCGGAGACGGCGGCGCGAATGCGGTTGGCGGCGTCGTTCTCGCCCAGGTGATCGAGCATCATCGCAGCAGAGAGAATCTCGGCCGTGGGGTTGGCGACATCCTGGCCAGCGATATCGGGCGCGGAGCCGTGCGTAGCCTCAAAGATTGCGCAGTCGGCACCGATGTTGGAGCCGGGTGCCATGCCCAGACCGCCCACCAGGCCGGCGCACAGGTCGCTCACGATGTCGCCGTACAGGTTGGGCAGCACCAGGACATCGAAGTCGTTGGGGTTCTGGACCAGGCCCATGCAGGTGGCGTCGACAATCTTGTCGTTGAACTCGATATCGGGATAGTTGGCGGCCACCTCGCGCGCCACGCGCAGGAACAGGCCGTCGGTCGCCTTCATGATGTTGGCCTTATGCACGGCCGTCACCTTTTTGCGGCCGCAGCGGCGAGCATACTCAAAGGCATACTCCACAATGCGGCGGCTCTTGGCGATGGAGATCGGCTTGATTGAAATGGCGGAATCAGCGGCGAAGGTCTTCTGGCCCGAGCGCTCGACGAGCTGCGAGAGCTCCTCGACCTCGGCAGTGCCCTCATCGAACTCGATGCCGGCGTAGAGGTCCTCGGTGTTCTCGCGCACGATGACCAGGTCGACGTCGCGGAAGCGCGAGCCGTCGCCCGGCTGCGACAGGCAGGGGCGCACGCAGGCATACAGGTCGAAGTGCTTGCGCAGGGCCACGTTGACGCTGCGGAAACCCGTACCGACCGGCGTGGTGATGGGGCCCTTGATGGCAACCTTGGTCTCGGCGACCGCATCGAGCACGTGCTGGGGCAGTGGCGTGCCAAACTCGTCCATGACGCCGGCACCGGCCTCCTGGACGTTCCAGTTGATCTGGACACCGGTGGCCTCGACCACGCGGCGCATGGCCTGCGTAATCTCGGGACCGATACCGTCACCGGGGATCAGGACTACATCGTGCGCCATAATCTGTTACTCCTCGTCTTCGGCGTCGTCAGATTTTTTAACGCTAGCACGCTTCTTCTTTTTGGAGAGATCCAGGCCAAAACGTTTAACAAGCATTTCGCAAATCTCGCTCGAACGGGCCTTGAGATAGCTGCCCTTGCCGTTCTCGGCATCGAACTTAAGGCGCAGCGCGAGCTTCTCGGCAACCTCGGCGTCGATCTCGCCCTGGCCAAACTCGTACAGGCAGCCGAGCATGTCGCGATACTCGAGGTCGCCGTGGTAGCACTGGATGGCCTCGTCCAGGATGGGCCAAGCCTCGCGCGAACGCTCGACGCTCGTGGCACCCCACACGCACAGCAGGCGGAAGGCGGCATAGCGCAGCGTGGACGAAATCTCGTCGAACAGCGCGGTCTCGGCGCCCTCAAAGGCATCGCCCAGCTGCTCGGGGCAGGTGGTGGCGAGCGCCGCCAGGGCATCGAGAGCCTCCCAGCGGGTCTGAGCCTCGGGGCGGTCGAGCGCCTCGATCAGCGCGGGCACGCAGGGCACGACGCGCTGCGGATCGCGCTCGGCCAGCAGGTGCAGCACGCGGGCGGCAAACTGGCGGATGCGGCGCGTGGGGCAGCCGAGCTCCTGGACCAGACGGTCGACGGCGTTCTCGTTCTCCTCTGCCAGCTGAAGCTGTGCCAGCTCCTCGTCGGTGAGCTGTTCGTCTTTGTTTTCTGCCATAGTTACCTCTTCTTACTATTTCTTAGCGTGCTTGCCAGCACCCTTGCTGTCATCGGTGACCGAGATGAGCTGTCGGTCGGCCGCGCCATTGCGACGCGCGCGGCGGCGCTCCTCGGCGTCGCCCGCGTCGGCGGCGGCGCGGTGAGCCTTGTTGACGTTAAAAACCTCGTCGTGCTTGCGCCACGGACCGACGGACTCGCCAAAGCTCATCTTAAGACCGGCGATAAAGCCGCCGAGCCAGCCGATCGGCGCAAACTGCACCAACGGGAACAGCGAGAACACCCAGGTCAGCAGGACGACTGCCGCCGCACCTGCAAAGTTGGCAATCCAGTAGTCGCGCTTGGTGATGACGCGCTTTTCGCACGCCCACTGGCCGCACAAAAAGCCAATGTAGATCGCAAAGAGAAAGAGCACCAGCGCGAGCACCACGAACGTCCAGCTCATGGGCGCTACTCCTCGTGATGATGGCCGCAGCAGCACTCGTGGCCGTCGTCATGACCGTGGCCGCCGCAGCACTCGTGGTCCTCGCCATGGTGGTGGCCGCAACCGCACTCATGGTCGTCGCCGTGCTCGCCGCAACCGCAGCCGTCCTCGTGAGCACCGTGCTCTTCGGGACGATACTGCGACCAGTCCAGACCGGCGGCGATGGCGTCGGCCTCCTCCTTGTAGAGGACCGTGATGGCCTGGGTGCCCAGCTTGGCACCACCGATGGCGTCGAGCATATCGTAGAGCGTAAAGGCCACGTCGGCGCCGGGCAGCGCGAGCTCGCGGTCATCGGCGTAAGCGAGCGCCAGGCGCAGGTCCTTAATGAAGTGCTCAACCATAAAGCCGGGCTTGTAGTCGCCGTCGAGCGCCTTGGGGGCCAGGCTCTCCATAGCGCCGGACTTGCCGGTACCGCCCAGAATCATCTGACGGGTCTTCTCCAGGTCAAGGCCGCTCAGCTCGGCAAACGCCATGGCGTCTGCCATGCCGACCATGCAGGCACCCAGCGACACCTGGTTGGCGAGCTTGGCAGCCTGACCCTTGCCGGCGCCATCGAAGCAGCAGATGGTTGCCGCAAAGGTGGAAAGGATATCGCGGACCGGGGCGATGTCGTTCTCGGTAGCGCCCACGATAGCCGTGAGCGTGCCGGCGATAGCTCCCGACTCGCCGCCGGTGACGGGGCAGTCAAACGCCATGCGACCAGAAACCTGGGCGGCCTCGGCAATGTCACGGGCGAGCTCAGGCGAGCTCGTGGTGAGGTCGATCAGGACCGCGCCGGGCTTGGTGCACGCGAGCAGACCGTCGCCCGCCAGGTAGAGCTCCTCGACCTCGGAGGGATAACCCACCATGGTAAAGACAACGTCGGCGTTCGCCACAGCATCTGCCGGCGTATCGGCCCAAGCGGCACCGCGCTCAACGAGCGCTGCAGCCTTGGACTTGGTGCGGTTGTTGACCGTGACGGGATAGCCGGCGTCCAGAATGTGGCCGGCGATGGGGGCACCCATAATTCCGGTGCCGATAAATGCGACGGAGAGCTTGTTTGCCATGAAACCTTTCCTTTTAGGTTGGGTGTTGTTACCAGGTTGAATACTCGGTGCCAGCGTTTGGGCTGTGAGTCGAGGGCGATTACGGACGCAGCGCTTGCCTACTGGCCGCGCACGCGGCGGGCGATGCGGTCGGAAAGCGACGCCTTGTCGGCGCGGTTCTTACCCCAAAACGCGCAGGCCACCATGCCGGGGCCCACATGCGAGCCGATGGTGGGGCCCACGGAGCTGCGAATGATCGTGACGTCGGCGCAGCCCTCCTCCTTGCGGATGGCGGCTTCGAGCCAGTCGCCGTCCTTCTCGGCATCGGCCGTCATGATGGCGATGGGCATGGTGCGATCGGGCACGTAGTTCTCGCGGAACGACTTGAGGATGGACTTGAGCGCCTTCTTGCGGCCGCGGTTGACGCCGATCAGCGACAGCGAGCCGGCAAGGTCGTAGGAAAGCTCGGGCTTGACGTCGAGTTTTGCCGTGAGCTGCGCCGCCGCGGGCGGAATGCGGCCGCCAGCAGCCAGTGCGTCGAAGCTCTCGAGCGTAAAGTAGCCGTGAACGTAGGTCTTTGCCTCGTTTGCCCAATCGACCAGCTGCTTGGCGGTCAGTCCCGCCGAACGCTGGCGCACGGCCTCGAGCGCCAAGAGTGCACCGGTCGCACAGGGCAGAGCGTTGTCGACCACGTAGAGCTCAAAGTTGGGATACTCGGCGCGCACGGCATCTGCCGCCTGGCACGCGGAGTTGTAGCTCGACGACAGTGCCGAGGTAAAGCACAGGTAGACCGTGGGCGTGCCCTCTTTGGCGCACTCGGTAAAGAACTCGATATAGCGACCGAGCGACACAGCCGAGGTGGACACGCGGGCACCAGCGCGCATGCGGTCGTAGAACTCCTTAGGGCTCATGCTCGACCAGATGTCGTCCGTGCGCTCCTCGCCATCGATAATGAAGGGGAAACCCAGGATATCGACATCAAGGTTCGCGGCGACCTCGGGGCTAAAGTCGCAGCAGGTATCGACGACGATGCGGCAACGGTCCGAATGACCGGCGGATGCGGCCTTGTCCATCAAAGCGACTCCTTACGTAAAAAGGCGGCCACCCGCATGGGATGGCCGCCAACCGTTAACTCATGCAAGTTAACGTATTTTACTCGTCAAGTGTTTCGATGCGGGGCTTGATGATGCCATATCCACCATTCTTACGGTGATACACCACATTGATGAGGCCAGTTGTCGCGTTCTCGAACACGTAGAAGTCGTGGCCCAGCAGATCGGTCTGCACCAGCGCCTGCTCCTCAGTCATCGGGGTGACGTCGATGACCTTCTCGCGGACGAGCAGGTCGTCCTCCTCCTCGGGCAGCAGCAGGTCGGCCAGATCCTCGACGCGCTCGACCGGTGCGACATCCGCTGCGCTGGCACCGCCCTGGCGGTTGTCCACGACCTTGGTCTTGAACTTGCGCAGCTGGCGGGTGACCTTATCGGCGGAGAGGTCGATGGCGGCGTACATATCTGCACCGTGCTCGGCAACGCGAATCACCGAACCGCGGGCACGAACCGTAACCTCGACAATTGCCGGGTTGGGGTTCGAGGGGTTCTTCTCATAGCGAAGTACAACGTCGACCGTCATGGGCTCGATATCGAAAACCTTGAGCGCCTCGCCGATCTTCTCGTCCACATGCGCACGCAGAGCATCGGTTACCGTCGTCTTGCGTCCAGAAACCTTGATATCCATACGTGGCTCCAATCTGCCTCGGGGACTTACTGTACTGGCTATGTACCCATTGCCGTGCATTTAATCACGCGGATTCCCAAAGACCCGAATAACGATTGCTTGATACCGCATACCGAAGTCTCGTACTTTTCCATGGCAAAGTGCGCTATAGGAGGGAGCCCACAGATTTGTATTTGGTCTCGAAAATTGGCTTTGACCTGCTGGTTTTATAGGGATGAAAAAGCCGGGCTCCCCTATTGGGGAAACCCGGCAGTGCGTGTTGAAACCGTGAAGAGGTGTCCTTTCCAACGTATAGGAGACACCACCCCTAGCAATAACTAGCTATTGAGTTTGTTAATGTCGTCGTCGGTGATGGCGCCTTCCTGGCTGGACGATTTGTCCTCGGAGGATGCGGTCTCATTGTTGGAATCGGAGGACTCGCTGCCGGAGGACGTGGTCTCACTGGACTCAGAGTCGCCCGGCTGCACGTTAGCGCCCGAAACCGTCTTAGTGGTGAGGTCGTAGGGCATCGTGCCATACCAGACGCAGTGGACCGCCTCGAGCGTGCCGTCGGCCGTAATACCGTCGAGGGCATCGCTCACGGCACGGCATAGTTCGTCATTGGACGAGAGGCCCACAACACCAAGCGTCGAGGGCGCCTCGAGCGCACCGACATAGGAGATCTCGCTCATCAGGCGTGCAAGGTAGCCGCCGGCCGTGGAGTCGCAGATCACATAGTCGACCTCGCCGGACTCGAGCGCCTCAAAGCACTCGTTGATGTTGGAGTAGGTCTTTTGGTTGGCGGTGATGCTCTGCTTAGCAAGCGCCTCCTGCGAGGCCGAGGACGCCTGAACGCCCAGGGTGGACGTGTTAAGGGTATCGGTGGAAACGCTTAGCGACCCACCATCGCTAGTTTTACCGAACACGGAAGTGGCATCGTACAGGCAGGTGCCGAGCGAGCTAATGTCCCCGTCCGTGGAGTTAATCTCGCCGATAATGATATCGGCCTTTTTGTCGCCGAGCGCGGAACCTGCCGAGGACGCATCGACAAAGGCAACCTTAAGGCCCATGCGGCTTGCGAGGGCGCGGGCGGCGTCAACCGCATACCCCGTGAGCTCGCCGTCGGCGTCCTGCATGGCCTGCGGCGCATCGGAAGTATCGAGGGCGACCGTCAGGGTTCCGGGAGTGACCAGGGCGTCGTCCGACACCGCCGGCGTGACGGTCTCGTACTCGATCTGGTCGATCGTGGGAGTCGTGAACGTAGACAGCGGGTTGAACGCGCATCCGCTCAGGCCCAAAACGGCAATGACCGCTGCGGTCCCAGCACCTAACCGAGCCGCGTGCATCAAGCTGCCCCTCACCATGTCCACTACCCTGCCTTCTGTGTCGTATACAATCCGTGCGTTGCGCGGAATATCAGATTGTTCCCACCAGCTGACCTGGTATTTGACCCCACACTTGCGCACCGGGGTGTTTGCTCGGGAGGCCGCAGCCACCTTCACGACTGACCCGCTCGCCCGCGAGGCGGTATTGCCCCAAAGAAAGTAGAACGGACGGTGCGGCTTACATCTAGGACGCGCCATGATCGCGCCGCGCGCACGCGGTCGCTTACGTGGATCCCTTTGACCGCGTCTGTCTTGGACTAGGATGGGCATTTCGTCCGTCCGCAACCACAGCCTGACAGGAACGTAGCGCATTATAGCTAAGTTCAAGCTAAAGTTTAAGGTTAGGGGCGTTATTCGCATCGCGAGTACAGATTTCGCAGGTCAGGACGGGCCGCACGTGCTCTGATTGAGCCCGTCGCTCCCCTATGGAAAGCCCCAACACACCCGTCTTAGGGCGCCGTGGCCAAAAAATAGCAAATATGAGTACTGTTGCCAATTTAGTAGCAGGTAATTTTGGCCTCTCGGACAGATTTTGCGCTCAGTGCCGCCAACTTGATGCTTAGTTATTCTACATTTGTTTATTATCTTCTTACTTTACGCCGCCTCCGAGTCCAAAATTCCTTGATTTTGCTGTTACTGATTTAGTGACAGTACTCATATTTGCCATATTTTGGCCAGGGCATATGATTAACCCCCTATTTTCGACGTGAATTAGACCGGCTTAAGCCCAAAACACGCCCGCAGCGTGTTAAATAGCGCCTCTTGCTTCTTTCTGCGAGCGTCAACACGGTTGCGATATCGCTTACTCATGCGCTGGTGGATGCGCCATGCGAGTGCTTCCATCGCTTCCATGTCACAGAGCATTTCGTTATTGACCGTCGCGACCTCGATTCCCATAGTAATCAAGCCCGTGTTGCGCTTTTCATCATGGATACGTCCCCTCCGAGAGGAATGGCCCAGCTCACCGTTGTATTCCAGGTCAAACCGGGCCGCTTCTTGATACGCATCGCAAACTGCATGAGGCATCCCCGAGATTGCCTGCGCACGGTCATCGAACTCGATCTTGTAGTCGGTCTTAAAAGGTCCGCAGGCAAACCCGCCATAGGAAAACGGAAGCGAAAACAGGGCGAGCATGATGCACTCCATGGGCGAGAGCAGGTTTTCCGAAAGATAGGGACACAGACGCAGCAGCTGTTTGGCCACATTCCCCTTGCATGCCGCAAGGTAATCTGCCAGGCGATCGGGCGTCAGCACCGGTTCGACTTCAAAGTAGCCCACGTCTGCTGGCTGGTCCTTGTCCTTTGCAAATTTATTCGTAACAGGCGAGGTGTAGGGAGGCAGATACTTCCCGCGGTCGCTCAGTGAAATCTTAGAGCACAGCTCCTGGGCCAGGGCAAACGCCTGGATGCAGCCGACCTCGCGCGCAACGGCAACACAAAGGGCCTCGGGAGATAGGCTGTACACCCCCGGTTCCACCTCTAGAATCGAGCCGGCGGGCAACCCGGAACACACGGACCAGCCTACGCCAGGCATGCGGCGGCGCTGCGCCGCAGATCCCACCAGCAAGCACAGATCTTCTTGCACCTCGCCACTTTTGGCTCCAATTCGCACCAAGTCAGGAAGATAGATATCCTCGGTCGAGGGCGACGACGTGCGCAGCACACGACGCTCTTCATCGGGATTAAGGTCCTTCCAGCTGATATAGCCCATCTGCCGGCGCGCGGCGCGCATCATGCGCAGCGCTGAAGCGCCTGTTAGGATTACGGAAGCCGCTAGCTGTTCGCCTGTCGGCTCGTTGCGCCGCTCAATCTTCACTGCCACAAAACCACCCCTACCAAACACGTGCGATAGCAAGGCCATCGACTGCCGCAGCGCCGGCACGCTTGAGCTCCGCCGAGGCTGCTGCCATGGTCGCGCCCGTGGTGATAACGTCATCGATAAGCAGTAGGCGGCGGCCGTGCACGTCCTCAACCGTCTCGTACATGCCTTGGGCACGCTCGCGACGCTCTTCACGACCGAGTTCGCGCTGGTCGCCATGCCCGTACTTGACGAGGGCATCGAGCAGGGGAACACCCGACAGCTCGCAAAATGGGCGCGCAATGGCCTCCATATGATCAAAGCCACGCCGCCGAAACGCTGCCGCCGTCGCAGGCACAAACACCACCGCATCCGCACCGGACAGCACACCTCCTAAGCGTTCGGGCGCTACGACCTGGGCATGCAGGGCGGCGTCGTAGAGCAGCTCCGCCAGATACGGAGCCAGACGTCGCTCGCCCGCATCCTTGTACGCTTTAATGATGCGCGGCAGCGGATGCGCATAGACGGCGCACGCCAGGCAGCGGTCGAGCGCCTCTGCCATTGCCGAGGACGTGCCCTCGACCGAACACTCAGTGCACAGCAAATCCCCAAACGGGGCGCCGCATCGGGTACAGCTATGACGTGGGTCGATGAGCGTGAGCGCGGCCAGGCAGTCTTGGCAAATAAGCGCACCGGCGCGCTCGCAGCCGGCACATCGTGTTGGCGACAATACCTCGAGTGCCTCGCGTGCCGCCCGCTCGGCAAACGGCAGCAATTCGTCCGCAAACGGTAGGGCGCCGGCACCCTGCAGACGGCTCAATTTGTTCAGATGGCTCTTCAAGACACAACCCTCCCTACGTTCGGTCGCAGGGAGGGTTGTTGATTCAGCGCTATGGTACCCCGACGCGATTGGGGTAAGGCGGGTTAAATCCGCTCGCGGGCGTTATTCGCCGGCGGGCGGTTGTGGTGCGGCCGAAGACGGGGTCGAGCCCTCGCCACCATCCTGGCGCGGCTTGCGGGAACGGCGACGACGGCGCTTTTGACCCTGGTCGGCCGAGCCCTCGCCACCGCGATCCTCGCGCGGCTCGCGCTCGTCGCGAGCGGCGCCACGCGAAGCCTTGGCAGCCGCTCCCCCGCCATCTCCGGGACGACGGCGCGTGACCTTGACCTCGCCATCCGAGACCTGATCGGCAACGGAGGGCACTGAGGGCTTCTGTTGCGTGCCCGAGGAATGGCGACGGCGCGGACGCGGCGCGCGCTCATCCTCGCCACGTGACTTGCCGCCCTTGTCGGCAGGCGCATCGGAACCCGAGGGACCCTTGGAAGCGGCACCGGCCTCGCGAGCAGCTGCGGCGCGGAAGGCATCCTCGCGCTCCTCGCTCGACAGGTGACGGCGGCGACGACGCGTGGGGTTCATACCACCGCCGCGATTCTGCTGCTGGAGCTGCTGAACCTCGCGCTCGCGGGAGGCGTTCTTGCCTGCAGCTGCAACCTCGCCGACATCGCCCGAGCCCGCGCGCTTGCGACGACGACGGCCACCGGCGGCCTCCTCGGCCTCGGGTGCCTCGACCTTACCACGGCCCTTTCCGCGGCCACGGCCCTCGCCCTGGCTCTGAGCAGCGCGAGCATCGGAATCGGCATCGCGACGACGGCGCTTGGGCATCGACGTGCCGGCAAGACGGTCGGCGCTCGACAGGCCATCGCCCACGTCGACGCCGTTCTCGCGATCGAGCTCCATGAGCGCCAGGCGCATCTCGGGCGACTCGATGCGCTCGAGCACGTCGCGCGTCACGCAGTCGGGGCGGCAGTTGCAGCCCTGCTCGGCGGCCTTCTTTTTGCAGCCCTCAGAGCAGGTCATGTCGGCCAGGTTGACCTTAAAGACTTTACCGTTCTCCAGGCGCAGCACCAGCTGCTCACGCGGCGTGTCATATTCCTGGATACGCGCCTTGCCGAGCGGCGTATCGATGAGTGTCTTCTTTTTGGGCGCACGGCTCTTAAAGTCCTTGTACGCCTCGAACTCATAACGCAGGCAGCACATCAGGCGGCCGCAAACGCCGCTGATCTTGGACGAGTTGAGCGGTAGGTCCTGCTCTTTTGCCATGCGAATCGAGACGGGCTCAAACTGTCCGCCAAAGCGCGTACAGCAGAGCTCCTGTCCGCACTGGGCATAGCCGCCCACCAGGCGGGTCTCGTCGCGCACGCCTATCTGGCGCATGTCGACGCGAATATGCAGCGTTGAGGACAGGTCCTTGACGAGCTGACGAAAATCGACGCGCTCCTCGGCTGCAAAGTAGAACACGGCCTTCTCGCCGCCAAACAGGTACTCGACGCCCACCGGCTTCATCTCGAGGTCGAGCTCCTTGACCAGGCGGCGGAAGTCGACCATGGCCTCGTCGCCCTGGATGGCCAGGTCGTCGGCAAGCTGGAGGTCGATGTCGCTCGCCACGCGCAGCACGGGCTTGAGCGGCTGACCGATCTCGTCTTGCGGCACCTCAAAGGGATCGGCCGTGACCAGGCCAATCTCGGTTCCGCGCTCGGTGGAGCAAATGGCATAATCGGCCTCGAGGATATCCAGATCCTGCGGATCGAACCACAGGTCGCGCGAGGCGTAGGTAAACTTAACGGGTACGACTAACGGCATTTCAGTGCCTTCCTGATATCGAACAGCATGACCTCGATGGCCAGCTGAGGAGTAACGTTTCTGGCGATGTTGCGCTCGGCGGTCGCGACTGCCTCGAGCGCCCGTGTGGCACCCGCAACATTGGTCGCGGCGGCAAGCCGACCGATCGTGTCGCGCACGTCTTCGTTCACCACGTCGGCTGCCTTGTCCTGAAGCGTCAGCAGCACGTCGCGCATGAGCGTCCGCGCGCTCGCCAGCGCTTCCATGATACCCGAACGCTCGCGCGCGTTGAGTTCGCGCTTGTTGCGGTCCTCAAGCTGCTTCAATGCTCCACGCGACAGGTAGTCGGCGTTTTGCTCGAGCACCTTTTCCTGTGTGGACTTGACCTCGGCGAGCGGCGCCTTAACGGCGACGATGAGTGACTTGGCGCGGCTGAGCACGTCGGCCTCGTCGGCGGCGATAAGCGAATCGATGGCGCGAACCATCTGACGGCGGGCGTCCTGGCGCTCGGCACTCTTAAGGAACTCGATGCCGCGCGTGGGGCTGCCCGCCACGGCGACGGCCATGCGACAACGCGCGATATCCTGACCAGTGGCACGGCTCACGGCGTGCGCGGCGACGGCGGGTGACACCAGCCGAAACGGCACGCACTGGCAGCGGCTCACGATGGTGGGCAACATCACGTCTGCCGAGGTGCCCAGCAAGATAAACATAACGCCCTCGGGCGGCTCCTCGAGTGTTTTGAGCAGTGCGTTGGCGGTGTTGGCGCGCAGCTGCTCGGCACGGTCAATGATGTAGACCTTGGCCTTGGCGCGGATGGGCGCCAGGGGTACGTCGTCGAGTAGCTCGCGCGTCTGGGCGATGAGGTAGCCCGTGGCGCTCTCGGGCGTGTAATAGTGCACGTCGGGGTGCGTATGGCGGGCGACGCGCACGCAGCTGTCGCATGCGCCGCAGCCGTCCTGCTCGCACAGGAAGGCTTGGGCGAGCGCCCACGCGGCATCGAGCTTGCCGGCGCCGGGAGCGCCCAAAAACAGGTAGGCGTGCGATGCGCGGCCGCTGGCGACGGCGTTGGTCAAAAAGTCGCGCACGCGCTGTTGGGTGTCGAGCTTGGCCAGCAGGCTTGCCTGAGCGGGGGCCATGTTACTCGGCCTCCTGGGCAAGCGCGGCGGCGACGGCATCCTGGGGGATGTCGAGACCGTACGCGCGAACCTGCTCGACCGTCTTCGCAAAGACTTCCTCTATGGTCGCGGTGGCGTCGATGAGCTTTACGCGATTTGGTTCCTCGGCGGCAATGGCGCTAAACCCCTCGTAAACACGCTCCTGGAATGCCATGCCTTTTGCCTCCATGCGATCTGCCGCGCCACGGGCTGCCATGCGTAGCGCCGCCTGCTCGGGCGTGATGTGGTAGACGAGCGTGAGCGCCGGGTGTGTTCCCGCGACGGCCAGGTTATTGGCATCGCACACTATCTGGCGATCGAGGCCGTCGGCAAATGCCTGGTAGCAGGTCGTGGAATCGTAGAAGCGGTCGCACAGGACCACCTTGCCGGCCGCGAGGGCGGGAGCTATGACCTCGTGCACTAACTGAGCGCGCGCCGCCTCGTAGAGCAGCAACTCGCAGGTGTCGCCCATCGCCGTATTGGCGGGGTCGAGCAGCAGAGCGCGGATCTTTTCGCTGATGGCGGTGCCGCCCGGCTCGCGCAGGCTCACAGCCTGGTAGCCAGCGAACTCAAGCGCGCGGGCAAGCAGGCGCGCCTGCGTAGACTTGCCGGCACCGTCGACGCCCTCGAGCGTGATAAAGCTATGTTGAGCGGGCTCAAAAGCCATGGGCGCAGCCCCTTCCTACAAGGCGCGTAAATGCAGATATACCAACCAAGCCATGATACCCCAGCGTCCGGCGCACCCCAAATCTCACCTAGTCATTGGGGACGTTCTTAAATGACTAGTCGTTTAAGAACGTCCCCAACGACTAGGTCTCGGCGCGGGCGTTGATGGCGAAGGAAATGTCGCGCTCGAGCGCTAGGGCCCGTTCGCGTTCGAGGTCTTGGGTGAGGATTGCCAGCACGTAAGGGCGCTCGGCGTAGACGATTGCGGCATCGTGCTGAGCATTCGCCAGGCTGCCCGTTTTGTGCGCGACCAAAACGCCGCCGGGAACGCCCTCGACAATACCGCTCGCGTCTTCCTGCGCCAGCAGATATCCGCGCGCTCGCTCGCACAGCTCGGGCGTCGCGATTGTCCCTGCCGCCAGCCGTTGCAACACAGCCGCAGCATCACGGGCGCTCGTATAGTTCTCGCGACCTTGTGCCTGGGCCTCGGTGTCCATCATCAAACGAGCGAGCACGGTCTGGGTCAGCCCCAATGCGGCACACGTTTCGTTGACCGTATCCATGCCAAGCCTGCCGATAACAAGGTTCGCTGCCACGTTATCGCTCTGGGCGATCATGGCGTGCAGCAGCTCGTCAATACCGTACGACACACCCGCGCCGCGCGACTGAATGTTGCCGCTGCCACCCACGATATCCTGTTGCGTTACCGTTATCTGCTCGTCGAGGGACAGCTCGCCCGCCGTCACGGTCTCGAGCGCACAAGCGAGAATGGGAAGCTTGATGATGCTTGCCGCCACACGTCGCGCGTCCGGCGCTACAGCGACTTCACCATCGAGCGACGCGAACGTTTGTGGATCAAGCGCCACAGCATAGACCGAGGTAGACCCATCATACGGCTCGACAAGGGCTTCGATATCTTGCTGAAGGCCGGCAATCCAAGAAGCCCAGGCGACAGCTTCCGTCTTTTGAGCGGACGGATGATTCGCTTTTTGTTTGACAGGGACAGCGGAGCCCTCAGCCTCGTTGCGACGCGCGGCACAGCCGCCGAGACTCATCACCGAGGCAAGCGCTCCGGTCAACATCCCGGCACAAAACACTCGACGCGAGCAATCGCGCGCAGCGAGGGGTGCATCCCCCGGCGGGAACCGGAACGCCTCCACGTTATCGCCGCCACCCCGACCTTGCTCGCCGCAGTACACAGACTCACTCCCCACCATCGCATTCTACCGAGCCGTCGATAAACGGCCGCGCTGGACACCCAGCACGCCGCACTCATTGTGACGCATGCGACAGGGCTTGCGCGACATGATCATCCTCACATAACCAGTTGGGTCGGCGCGGCCCAACCGCACCTGAACTGCCTTATAATCTAGCCAACACATCGAATGGAAGGAACCATCATGCCCCGGTTTTGTACCCATTGCGGCAAGCTTCTGAATGACGACGAGCGTTTTTGCACCAGCTGCGGAACGCCGGTAACCGATGATGGCCAGGCCTCTCAGTCGCAAGAGAATGCGCAGGCGGACGTGACCGTACAGTCCGCCCATCAGCCCGTGCCCGCTCCCCAGCCCGAAGTCGGCACGACGCAGCAATGGGCGGCGCCAGCCGGCTCCGCGCCGCAGCAGCCCATACCGACCGCCGCTCCGCAGGCCGGCGCCCCCGCTGCTCCCAAGAACAACAACGCCCTGCTCATCGGCATCATCGCCGCGCTAATCGTCGTGATTATCGCGCTCGTCGTGTTCTTTATGATCAAGCCTTTCGACAAGGGCGCTGATGATACCAAGGGCACGACGATCGAGAAGGTCAAGATCGACCACGATAACGACGATGCGTCCGTCAAGGGCGACCCCAACAAGCTTGACGATGATGATGACGATGACGTCCACGATGCCGCCACCATCAGCGAGCAGAACGTCTACGACCAGCTGAGCTCCTACTACAGCAGGCTCTCCGATCTTGATCAGCAGGTTCGCGACTGCGCCACCACGTTTAACACGTACTATCTCAAGGATGACCGCAGCTCGCGTCAGTCGGCCAGCGATGCCGCCGAGGCGCTCGAGGATCAGATCGGCGACCTCAAGGACGAGGTCGAGGACCTGGATGTTCCCATCGACTCGCAGAACTACAGCTCGTGGAAAGACATCATCGCGCTCTACGACGACCTGGAGAATCGCATTGACGTCATTTGCGATGCCTGGGAGATCAGCCTTGAATACTCCAGCCCCGCCAACCACAAGGACGAGATCGTGGCGCCGCTGGCGCGCGACAACGTAGCGGGCACCAACGACAACAAATACCGTCTGGACTTTGAGGACCGCTACCCCGGCGCCGCACCCGTCGAGGTGAAATAATCCCAACAACTGATCAAAACTTGCGGTGAAATAGGGATTAATTAGGCCTTTTGCCAGCAAAAAGGGGGTGCGGACAGAAAGTTGGACCGTGAAGCGGTCCGGACTGGAGGTTCGCATGTACAGCAGGGAGAAGGTCGAGCTCTTCCTCCTGGCGACGGAGGACGGCATGGGGCCGACCGCCGCCGCGAAGTTCGCGGGGGTCTCGGTGGGCGCGGCCAAGAAGTGGGCGACGGGGCACCTCCCGCACAGCTACACCGGGGCGCGCTGTAGAATCGGGGCGAGGAAACCGCCACGGAAGGAGGCCAGCTTGGGCCCCGACAAGTCGACCTACGCCCCGCCGGCGACCGGCCCGCTCGCCGGGCTCAACGAGGACCAGATAGAGAACCTGCTGCTCAGGGCGGTGTTGGCCGACCTAAAAGCGGAAGGGTGGGACCCGGCTTCGATCTCGAACAGGAGCAAGTGCGAGCTCGGCGAGAGATTGAGACGGGCGACCGCCCTGCCCCTCCGCTCGATCACAGGTTTCTTGAGGATATCGAAGAGCTCCTATGAGTACTGGAGGCCCCGCGTCGCCGCGCCGCGCGACCGCGACGCCGACATACGCGACCGCGTGGTGCGCATCTTCCGCGAGGGCTCGGGGTGCTGGGGGTACCGCACCGTCTGGGCGCGCCTGCGCCGCGAGGGGGTCCGCGCCAGCGAGAAGCGCGTGGCCCGCGTGATGCGCGAGGAGGGCCTCGAGGTCGTCTACAACAAGAGGCGCGCCCGGGGCTACAGCTCCTACGCCGGCGAGGTCTCCAAGGCGCCGGAGAACCTCGTGAGCAGGAATTTCCACGCCGACGAGCCCAACCGGCTGTGGCTCACCGACATCACCGAGTTCAGGCTCCCGGGCGGCGAGAAGGTCTACCTGAGCCCGATCGTCGACTGCTTCGACGGGATGCCCGTCGCCTGGTCGATCGGGCTGCACCCCGACAAGCGCCTCGCGAACTCGAGCCTGCTCAAGGCCTGCGCGGCGAGGCCGGCGGGCGCGCGCACGACGATCCACTCGGACCGGGGCGGCCACTACCGCTGGCCGGAGTGGATCGGGATCTGCGAGGAGAACGGCCTGATCAGGAGCATGTCCGCGAAGGGCTGCAGCCCGGACAACTCGGCCTGCGAGGGCTTCTTCGGGCGCCTCAAGAACGAGTTCTTCCACTACAGGGACTGGGAGGGCGTGACGGCCGAGGAGTTCATGGGAAGGCTCGAGGCCTACCTCGTGTACTATCGTGAGGAGCGGATCAAGAAGTCCCTCGGGTGGCTGAGCCCGATGGAGTACCGCAGGAAGCTTGGATACGCCTAGGCGCGGTCCAAGAAATCGTCCGCACCCCCAAACAGTCCCTATTTCACCACAACTTAGAAGTGGGGCCGGGCGCGCATTTGCATTTGCGCTCCCGGCCCCGCCGTGTCTATATGTGCTCGGTTACTTGTCGGCAGCGGTCTTTTTGGTAGTCGACTTCTTGGCAGTCGTCTTTTTGGCCGTCGTCTTTTTGGCAGCAGTCTTCTTTGCTGCCGCGGTCTTCTTCGCCGTGCTCGCCTTGGTCGCAGTCTTGCGGCCGCGGGCGGGCTTCTTCTCCTTGGTCGGGCAGTCCATGTTCACGCAGATGCGCCACGGGCCGCGCGCGGTGTTGACCACCACGATGGGGGCGCCGCACTCGGGGCAGGTCTCGCCCGTCGCCTCGAGCTTGCCGCGTGCCGGCAGCGGATAGCTCACGCCACAGTCATCGTAGTTGGTGCAGCGGATAAAGCGCTTGCCGCTCTTCTCGCTCTTGTGCGCGATCAGGTCGCCATGGCGTCCTGCCTCGGCGCACACCTTGCACTCGCCCACCTTAAGGTCGGGCTCGTAGTTGGTGGGGCACGTCGGGTTCACGCAGATCTCGAAAGCCTTCTGGCGGAACGGCTGGCACTTAATGCGCGGCGCGCCGCACTCGGGGCACACGGCCGCCTCGCCCTCGAGCGGGCTCACCTTAACGCCGCTCGGCACCGGATAGGTCACATCGCAGTCGGGCCAACCCATGCAGCCGATAAAGCTGCCACGGGTCTTGGCGCTCGTCTTCATAACCAAGTCCTTGCCGCACTTGGGGCAAGCGCCCACGCGCGCATCGGCCGTGACGGCGTCGCTGATGGCGTCGCCCAGCTCCTGCGTGTGCTTGAGCAGCTCGTCGAGCACGCCAGCCAGTAGCGCGCGCGAGTGCGTCACGACATGCTCTTCGGTATCCTCGCCGCGCTCCACACGGGTCATGTCGCCGTCGAGCTCACTGGTCATATCGGGGCTCGTGATGCGCGGGGCAAACTGCGTCAGTGCGTCGATGATGGCGATGCCCAGCTGGCTCGGCTCAACGGGATCATTTTTGAGATAGCGCACGGCATACAGGCGCTCGATGATGCTCGCGCGCGTGGACTTGGTGCCCAGGCCGCGCTTTTCCATCTCCTGCACGAGCTTGCCCTGGCTATAGCGCGCGGGCGGCTCGGTCTGCTTGGCCTCGAGCTTGATGTCGAACACGTCAACCGTATCGCCCTGCTCAAGCGGCGGCATCTGTTCGTCACGCTTAAGGCCATACGGATAGGCTTCGCGGAAGCCCGGAGTCACGAGCACGTCACCCGAAGCCACAAACGGCTCGCCGTTGACGTCGAGCTCGAGCTTGGTGTTCTCGATGGTCGCGGGGCCCATAAGCGTCGCCAGGAAACGGCGGGCAATGAGGTCGTAAAGCTTACGCTGGCCGCCATCGAGCGTGGACGGATCGCCCTCGCCCGTGGGGTAGATGGGCGGGTGGTCGGTGGTCTCGACCTTGCCGCGCGTGGGCTTCATAGGACCGGCGAGCACCTTTTTGCACACGGGTGCCAGCGCCGGATTAATCTTTGCCAGGTCGCTTACCACGGCGCCCAGATCGAGCGTCGCGGGGTATACGGTGTTGTCGACACGCGGATAGCTGATAAGGCCCGCCATGTAGAGAGACTCGGCGATACGCATGGTACGTGCAGGCGAGATACCCTCGGCTGCGGCGGCAGCCTGCAGCGAGGTGGTCGCAAACGGCGTAGGCGGTTGCTGTTTGCGCGAGCGCTTGGTCACCGCGGCGACGGTTGCCGTCTTGACACCGTCGACGTTGCCATACGCCGTCTCGGCAGCATCCTTGTCGGTAAAACGCGTCGTCTTGTGCGCAATCTTAAAGCGGTCGTCCTCGGCAGCGCCCTGCGCGGCACCCATGCCGCGAATCTGCCAATAATCCTCGGGCACAAACGCCATGCGTTCGCGCTCGCGCTCGACCACCAAGGCGAGCGTCGGGGTCTGTACGCGGCCGGCGGAGCGCACGTTGCCAAAGCCGCCAAACTTGGCGAGCGTCAGGTAGCGCGTGAGCACCGCGCCCCAAATGAGGTCGATGTGCTGGCGGCTCTCGCCGGCGTCGGCCAGGTTCTGGTCAAGCGAGACAAGGTTATCGAAGGCCTGCGTGATCTCAGCCTTGGTAAACGAAGAATACTGAGCGCGGGCGACCGGCAAGTCGGGCGCCACCTCGCGCACCTTATTGAGGGCGTCCGAACCGATCAGCTCGCCCTCACGGTCGAAGTCCGTGGCGATGATGACGCTGTCAGACTTCTTGGCGAGGTTCTTGAGCGAGCGGATGAGCTCCTTCTCGGCCGGCAGCTTAATGACGGGCGCCCAGGTGAGATATGGCAGGCTCTCGAGCTTCCAGCCCTTGATGGAGATACCGTCGGCAAGAAACGGCTTGCGTTTGGTGTCGTAGGGCGGACGAGCCAGTCCATCGGGTATGTCGGCCGGCAGCATCTCGCCGTCCTCGGTGACCGAATACCAGCCCAACTTTTTATCGAACAGTACACTGTCGCAAAAATCGGGTGCAAGGATGTGACCGGCAAGGCCGATCGTCACGCACTCCTCGCCCTTCCACTCAAAACGGTAGATGGCGGTGTTGTATACCTTGTCCTTTTTGGGCTTGCCCGTGGACAGGCGCTCGGCGATCTGACGCGCGGCGTCGTTTTTCTCGGCGATGATGAGCTTCAAAAGAGGCTCCTATCTCGTATCTCTGCGGCTGCGCCCGCACTTGCAGCGGCCGACTTACGCCCTTGCTTGCTCAATCTGCCCGATGAGCCAATCGCACCAGGCATCCATGCCCTCGCCCTTGCGAGCACTCACGGCAAACCGCGGCGCCTGCGGATTGAGGTCATCGAGTGTCTTAGTATACCCATCCATGTCAAAATCGAAAGCCGGGGCCACGTCGACCTTGTTGAGCAGCTGTGCGCCGGCGTGCTGGAAGATGCCCGGGTACTTGATGGGCTTGTCGTCGCCCTCGGGCACCGAGAGGATCATGATGGACAGGTTCTCGCCCAGGTCAAAGTCGACCGGGCAGACCAGGTTGCCCACGTTTTCGATAAAGATGACGTCGATGTTTTGAAGGCCCACCGCCTGGTCGAACGCGTCAACGGCCTCCATGATCATGTTACCCTCGAGGTGGCACAGGCCGCCCGTGTTGATCTGGATGGCGGGCATGCCGGCTTCCTTCATGGTGATGGCGTCGACATCCGAGGCGATATCGCCCTCGATGACGGCACAGCGCAGGCCGGCCTTGTCGCGCAGGCGCTCGTTGGTGCCCAGGATCGTGGTGGTCTTGCCCGAACCGGGGCTCGACAAGACGTTGATCACATAGGTGTTTGTCTCTTTAAATCGCTGACGCAACTGATCTGCCAGGCGCTCGTTGCGCGACAGAATCGGCGACGCGATATCAATCGTTTTCTCGGCCATACTCGGCACTCCTTACTTTGGCCCCTTTATACCCCATCACCAGATGGCTAGCGGGCTAATCGTCGGGGGTTTCAATTTCGATACTCGCGATATCGAGCTCGCGGCCGCGCAGTAGGTGCACGTTGGCACCACCACACTGGGGACAGCGACAGTGGAAGCGATCGTGGTCGAAAACCTCGCCGCAGTCCAGACACTCGCTTTGTGGATGGACCTCCTCCACGGCAAGCTCGCAGCCTCGCGTGAGCGGGTCCTCATCGCGAAATGTCTCCCACGCAAAGTCAAGCGCCTCGCGCACAACTTCGGTCATATCCCCGATACGCAGCGTTACCAAAACGGCGCGCGAGGC
>CAUFMB010000019.1 GCA_959026535.1 uncultured Collinsella sp.
AGCCGATTGTTAGACGAACTTTTTAGTACGAAGGAGCCGTCTAGTAAATATTTATTCCACATTTTTATTTAGCGTGTGGATTAACTACTGCCAAAAAAGCAAAGCCAGCCGTCCGAGCTACCATCTACGGCTGAACAGGTGCTGAATACTCGCGATTTTGCACATCGCAACCAGGGGGACCCGTCCAAAGAGCGTCAAATACAGCGGAGGAACGCCCTATTCAATACCCTCGAGAAGCTCTGACACCGTCATGCCGAGTGCGGGCGCGATCTTAAATAGAACCTTGAGCGTGAAATTTGCCGTTCCATCTTCGATTCGGTCGAGGTAGGGTCGGCTGATTCCTGTCGCCACACAAAAATCAACCTTGGAGATACCAAGGTCCCTGCGTGTCTCTTCGACCCGCCTGCCAAGAATCTGTTTCGCACGTTCGTCCATGCAGCCGAGTTTGAAATGGAGCCGAACATAAACGTAAACTATAGTTTACGTTTTCCCGAATACACAGGAGTTTTCTATGTCGGGTTCTTCGGTCCGCATGCACCGAGCCACGCTTCGCACAAACAGCGCACCGCCCAAGCTCGTCGTCGTTGAAGCAGAATGCCTTTCGCCCGATGAGCGCACAGCATTTGCATTGCTATCAAGTCGCGTCGTCGCCGTTCTGGTCCCTTGCCCGGCGCAAGGTGAACTTGCCATTCAATGCCAAACGCACGGCTGCTCGCTCAATCAGGTTGCCGTAATCGCAACCAGCCAACGCGGCCTGCCGCTCCTTTTAGAAGCCGGCATAGCACTCGCCCTTCGCGGCGCCGGATACGAAAACGAGGCCGCCGCCGATGTAGTCTTTCAACCACGATCGAGCGGCGGCCTCGCAGCAGCCATTGAATATGCGTGCAGGCTCGTTGCCTAAAAGGACAAGCTAGAAACCAAAACCAAAGCCCGTTCCGGTAATCGCCGAGTACATAAAGTAAACGTTGATCACGTTGAGGAACACACCCGTGATGCAACCGTTGCGCAGGTAGCGTTCGCACACGATGCGCGCCATGGCGGCGGAGTCATCATTGTTTTTGGCTTGACGTCCCGCCGTAAAGTATGTCGCCACGCTCAGCAGCAGGTTGAGCACCGGTAGCGCCAGCAGCTCGTAGCTCTTGCCCCATCGCGTCACCTCGCCGGCTGCGTTAAACTTCGTTGCCACCTCGGGGCCAATGTTGGGGATTACAAACGCTGCGACCACCAGCGGAAGCACCGCAAGCACCAGCAGTGCGATGCCCATGTAGCCGGCTTTTTTGCCATATTTGAACATATGCGTCGTCCTTACACGTTAAAGCGGAAGTGCACGACGTCGCCATCGGCCATGACATAGTCCTTGCCCTCAATACGCAACTTGCCGGCGGCCTTGGCGCCCTGCTCGCCGCCGAGCTCGATGTAGTCGTCGTAGCCAATGACCTCGGCCTTAATAAAGCCGCGCTCAAAGTCGGTGTGGATGACGCCGGCAGCCTGCGGGGCGGTCGCGCCCTGACGCACCGTCCAGGCCTTGACCTCCATCTCGCCGGCCGTAAAGAACGACTGCAGGCCGAGCAGCTTGTAGGCAGCCTGAGCGAGCACGTCCAGGCCGGGCTGCTCCAGGCCCAGGCTCTCCAGGTAGTCGGCGGCGTCCTCGGGATCGAGCTCGGAAAGCTCGGCCTCGATCTTGGCGCAGATGGGCAGCGGCTTGACACCATCGATGGGCGCCAGATCGTCGTTGAGCATATCCTCGTCCACGTTGGCCACATACAGGATGGGCTTCATGGTGAGCAGGAACAGGCCCTTGGCGGCGGCACGCTCCTCATCGGTCATCTCCATGGATGCGGCGCGCTTGCCCTCGTTGAGCCAGGCAAGCAGGCGCTTAGCGACCTCGAACTTGGGCATGAGCTCCTTGTCGCGCTTGGCCTCCTTCTCGAGCTTGGGCAGCTGCTTCTCGAGCGTGCCCATGTCGGCCAGGATGAGCTCGGTCATGATGGTGTCGGCATCGCCGGCGGGATCGACGAACTCGCCCGTGCGGCCCACCTCACGCATGACGTTGGGGTCCTTAAAGTAGCGCACGACCTCGCAGATGGCATCGGTCTCGCGGATGTTTGCCAAGAACTGGTTGCCCAGGCCCTCGCCCTCGTTAGCGCCCTTCACCAGACCTGCAATGTCGACAAACTCGACCGTCGCCGGCACAATGCGACCGGGGTTGACGATGTCGGCAAGCTTTTGCAGGCGGCTATCGGGCACATCGACGATACCCACGTTGGGGTCGATCGTGGCAAACGGGTAGTTGGCGGCAAGGCCGGTCTTTTTGGTAAGCGCGGTGAACAGCGTCGACTTGCCCACGTTGGGCAGGCCCACGATACCGATGGAAAGGGACACGACAGCTCCTTTTGGTACAGGTACTTCAAACTTCATAAGTATAGCGCCGCCGCAGCATCCGGGCGAATCCGGACACCGCGGCGGCGCAAATGAAGCAGAGATGCGTAAGAGTTCGAGACAGTAGTCCTTACTTAAGCTCGGGCCAGAAATCCTTGTTGGCCTCGATGAGCTCGTCCAGAATCTGCTTAGCAACGCTTGCCGAAGGAATGGTCTTGGAGAGCGTGAGTGCCTGCCAGAGCTTCTGGTAGCTGCCCTCGACCCAAGCCTGGACAACGAGCTTCTCGACGGAAACCTGCTGCTCCATCAGGCCCTTCTGGAACTGCGGAATCGGGCCCTGGCAGATCTTCTCAAAGCCGTTGGAACCGACGATGCAAGGCACCTCGACCATGGCCGTCGGGTCGAAGTTGGGCACAGCGCCATCGTTGGGGACGATCAGCAGGAAGCGCTCGAGCGTGTTCTCGGCCAGTGCGCAGGCAAGGTCGACGATGTAGTTGGCGTGTACGTCGGGCTCAAAGCCGCCGTCCTTGGCAGTACCCTTGGCGATGATGTCGCGGCAAGCGCCAAAGACCTTCTTCTCGCGGCCGTCCATAACCTCATTGGCGCGAGTGTAGTTGGGGTCAGACGTCTCGACAACATAGTCCGGGTACAGGTAGTACTTGAGGTAGGTGTTGGGAATCGTCTCGGGATCGACAGCATAGACATCCTTGGCCTTGCCGAAGGTGTGAATCCAGCTCTCCTCGACGTGCTGCTCCTTACCGGCCTCGTGCTCAATGCCGTCCAAGTAGCCGTTCTTTGCCATGTGCTCCTTGATCTGCGGCATGAGGTCGTTACCCTCCTTGTCGTAGATCTTGCTCCACCAACCAAAGTGGTTGAGGCCGTAGTAGCTATACTGCAGCTCGCGACGATCCTTGATGCCGCACATACGGCTCATCTTATCCATGAGGTCGATCGGCATGTCGCAGATGTTGATGATGCGGCTGTTGGGGCGCAGCACACGGCAGGCCTCGGCAACAATAGCTGCGGGGTTGGAGTAGTTGAGCATCCAGGCGTTGGGGCTGTACTTCTCCATGTAGTCCAGGATCTCGATGACGCCGCCGATGGAGCGCATGCCGTAGGCGATACCGCCGGCACCGCAGGTCTCTTGACCAACGCAGCCGTACTTGAGAGGAATCTTCTCGTCGAGCTCACGCATGGCGTACAGGCCGACGCGGATGTGAGCGAGGACGAAGTCAGTACCGGTAAAAGCGGTCTCGGGGTCAGTGGTGTAGTTGAACTCAACCTCGGGAGCGTTCTCGTGGAAGTAGATCTCGCACGCCTTGGCAACGATCTCCTGGCGCTCGGCGTTGTTGTCATAGAAGGTCACCTTGTTGACCGGGAAGCGGTCGCGCTCCTCGAGCAGCATCAGGGCAATGCCCGGGGTAAAGGTGGAGCCACCGCCGGCAATGGTCACGGCATAGTTTTTCTTGGACATGATGTCCTCCTCATTCTGGCCGCTTGCTCAATCCATCCCCGCACGCGGCCTGTACGGTTTGGAATTGTTACCTAGAAGTGGAGTTTTTTATCTCTAGAATCGGCCTTGCGGTGCATACCGGCTCTGCAAGGCCGATTGTTTCGATGGACGATGGTTTACAGAAGACTCTCGAACTTCAGAAGACTCTCGAACTTCTCGCGAACCTGCGGAACGGTAAGGCCGATGATGACCTGGATTGACTGACCTTGGACCACCAAGCCATGCGTACCGATCGCCTTGAAGGAAGCCTCGGGTGCAACGACGCTCTTGTCCTTGACGTTAACGCGCAGACGGGTAGCGCAGTTAGTTACATCGATGATGTTATCCGCGCCACCGAGTAGATCAAGGATGTTCTCGGCAAGCACCAAGCGCTCATCATCTTTACTCTGGGCGACCGATTTGCCAGCAGCACCGCCCTGCTTTTGCTTGTAGTCGGCTTGGACTTGAGCTCGACCTCAACATCGTCATCCTCGCGACCGGGGGTCTTAAAGTCGAACTTGACGATCAGGAAACGGAAGACCACGACCCAAAGAGCGGTAAAGCACAGACCGACAAGGATGGAGATGGCGTACTGCAGACCATGTGCGGCCCAAAGGGGCAGCCAGTCCCACGAGAGCATCGAGATGATGCCGCCGTCGAAGATGCCCACGACGCCAAGGAGGTTTTGAGCCATGCAGCCAAGCGCTCCGAGCACGCAGTGGACGACGAACAGGCCAGGCGCGATGAACAGGAAGGTGAAGTCAAGCGGCTCGGTAATACCGCAAAGCATAGCGGTAAGGGTGACCGGGATCAGCAGAGCCTTGACGCGCTGCTTGCGCTCGGGTTTGGCGGTCATATAAAACGCAATGGCGACGCCAAGCGAGCCGAAGACCTTAGTCCAACCAGGGCAGGTATAGGCAGCCCAGGGTGCGGCATCCTTAAGAGCAATGCTCGGATCGGCAGCCAGTTGGGGCAGGATGTTAGCCCAAGCGGCAAAAATGCCGCCATTGACCGCCGCGTTGTCGTAATAGAACGGCGTATAGATAAAGTGGTGAAGGCCTGTAGGAATCAGCACGCGCTCGAAGAAAGCAAAGACGCCAACGCCGAACGTACCGGCGGAAAGGATGAATCCCTGGAAGGCGGAGATAGCAGCCTGAACATGCGGCCACACCAGGCAGGCGATAAGAGCGACCGGAACCATAACGAAGAAACCGATCATATAGATGAACACGGAGCCCGAGAACACGCCCAGCCACTCAGGAAGTTCGGTGTCGAAGAACTTGTTATGCAGCATCGTGGCGATACCAGAGATAATGAGCGCGCCCATGATGCCCATATCAAGCGTTTTGATGCTTGCGATAGTGGCAAGACCAGTACCGCTGCCCGCCTCGACAGAGTAGTCGACCCCAAAGACAGGGCCCCACTGCCCCAAGATTGTGCTAACAAAGTAGTTGAAGGTAAGGTAGATGGCCAAAGCCTCCATGCAGCAGCGAGCGTTCTGCTTGTTCGCGAGCGAGATTGGCAACGCTACGCAAAACAGCAACGGCATCTGGTTAAAGAGCGTCCAACCACCCTGGAGCAGCACATTCCAGCAATCAAACCAAAGATGGCCCGCAGTGGCCATCTCGCCAAAGATCGCCTCGGTGGTAAACAACGTACCCAGGCCGACGACGATTCCGGAAAATGCGAAAAGAATTGCAGGCGTGTACATTGCACCGCCGAAACGTTGTATCTTTTGCATCATGACGGGGAATCCCCCTCTCTTCATTCGGAGCGACTGCGGTTTTGGCTTCACTCGAGACCGCAGACGCGCCGTTTGCGTGTACCTCGTGCAATAGGACGGGTGGGCCCGCTTCCCTGACTTCTTGCGCTTCTATTTTTATCATATCACTTATCTAGACAAGTTAGCATAAATACAACGGTCGATAAACGGTTGATTATTGGCCGTAAACGGTATATGTCCAGTATTCTCGCCTGTTAAATCTGACATAGTTGATGGCTGCATTTCAATTTTCTTTTCTACTTGTCTAGATGTGCTTGTCTATATCTATAGACATGCCTATACTTCATTACAACATTCACCGCCACGTTAAGGAGTCACCATGAAAAGCGCGGTCTTCTATGGAAAGCACGACCTCAGAGTCGAGGAATCGGCAAAGCCGGCCGTGGGCAGGCGCGACGTTCTGATCAACGTCAAAGCTTGCGGCGTCTGCGGCACCGACGTGCATATCTATGAAGGCGACAAGGGTGCGGCCGACGTTACCCCGCCCACGATCCTTGGTCATGAGTTTGCGGGCGTTGTCGAGGCCGTGGGCAGCGATGTCACCGGCTTTAAACCGGGCGATCGCGTGTGCATCGACCCAAACCATCCCTGCGGCTGCTGCGAACCCTGCCGCGACGGAATCAACCACTACTGCGAGCATATGACCGGTTACGGCACCACCGTTAACGGCGGCTTTGCCGAGTACTGCTCCGTCGATATGCAGCAAGTCTACAAGTTGGGCGATCACACCAGCTTCGAGCAGGGCGCCATGACCGAGCCCGTCGCCTGCTGCCTGCACGGCATCGATATGTGCAACATCAAGCCCGGCAGCACAGTTGTCGTTATCGGCGGCGGCATGATCGGTCTGCTCATGATGCAGCTTGCTAAAAACGCCGGCGCCACCAAGGTTGTCTTGCTCGAGCCTGTCGAAGGCAAGCGCGAGGTTGCGCTCAAACTCGGCGCCGACCTGGCAATTGATTCCATCCACGAGGACGTCCCGGCCCGCCTGAAGCAGGAGGGCGTCGGCAACGTCGATGTCGTTATCGAGTGTGTTGGCAAGCCCGTCACCATCGAGCAGGCCATCCAGATCGCCGGCCACAAGGCTACGGTCATGATGTTCGGCCTCACCAAGCCCGATGAGACAATCACCGTCAAGCCCTTCGAGGTCTTCCAGAAGGAGCTTGTGCTTACTTCGTCCTACATTAACCCTTATACGCAGCGTCGTGCGCTCGAGCTCATCGACTCTGGCAGGCTCGACGTATCCTCGATGGTCGCCAAGGTGGCTTCCCTCGACGAACTCGGCGCCATCCTGTCAGACCCAGCTCTGCGTGCCATGGGTAAATATATAATCGACCCCAGCAAGTAAATCGATCGGCACCTGCGCGAGCGGTCCTCATCCACCGCTCGCGCACTCAGCTCTAGGAGACCGTCATGGCGCGAGCCATCTTCCAAACTATTTACGACAACGTGAAGCAGTCGATTGACGACGGCACATACGCCTATCAGAGTTATCTGCCTTCGGAGACTGAGCTCACGCAGCTGTTTGACTGTTCGCGCATGACGGTCCGTCGCGCCATCTCGATGCTTGCGGCAGATGGTTACGTGCTCCCCCAGCAAGGCAAAGGCATGCGCGTCATTCGCAACATCAGTGACGAGAAGAGTCGTGGTGGCGGCGGACTCGAGACCTTTAAGGAAATCGCGACCAGCCGAGGCTTTGAGCTCAAGACTGTCACCACCGTCTTTGAGCTCCTCATCTGTAGCAAGGCACTCTCCGGGATTACCGGGTTTCCCGAAGGCTGTGAGCTCACACGCGCCAAACGCATTCGTTATGCAGACGGACATGCCGTGTGCTCCGACGACTCCTATTACCTAAGCTCACAGGTACCGGGACTGACACCCGAGATTGTCAACGATTCGATTTATCGTTACCTCGAAGAAGACCTTGGCATTAAGATTGCCACGGGCAAACGCGATGTAACGATTGAGCACCCCACGCCCGAAGATGCGCGCGTGCTCGATCTCGACGACTTTAACGCACTCGCCGTTATACGCGGGCAGACCTACAACGCCGATGGCATCCTTATGGAATACACCGAGACAAAACAGGTCCCCGGGTTCTTTTTGCTCCATGAAACCGTGACGCGCAACGGTACCGGTCGAACCGGCCACCAAAGCAGCATGAACTAACCATTTATTAGTTGCGGTGGAATAGTTCCTAGAATGGCCAGCTTAAGGGCAAAACAGGAACTATTCCACCGCAACTTTTTTGGCCGGTGGGGCAGTACCTGTCCCACCGGCCATCATTTACGTTCTTTTAGCTAGTCTGCGAGCTTCTCCACCTGATCGAGCATCTTGTCGAGCTTGGCCTTTGCTTCGGCCTTGACCTTCTCAGCTTCTTCATGAGCCTTCGCCTTCTGGGCGGCCTTTTCCTCGGCCTCGGGATCGACGACCACCAGGTTGGATGCATCATGCTCAACCAACTTAAGCGCATGCTCGGGACACACCTTGACGCAAGCTCCGCAACCTAGGCAATACGTGGACTCCAGTGCAAAGCGACCGCTTCCCACCAAATCGCAGGCGAACGTGGGGCATACATTGACGCACTCGCCGCACGACGTGCACTTGTCAAAATCGCACTCCGGCGTGCTCACCTGCATGTTCTGGGCAAGCTCGGGGTGGTTTTGCAGCGTCGAGAGCACCAGCTGCCGCCCGTGCGTGAGCGAACGGCGACGCTTGGTCGTCGTGGTGCCGCACATGGTGTTGAGCGTGCGCTCCAGCTGGGTAATCTGATGGCGATGGGCTTTGAGCTTCTGCGTCACCGAGGCCAGCGCCGCCGTCGCTGGGTTGAGCTTGGTCACCGTCAGGCCCGTGGTGCGGGCAATCTTTTCCATGTACTCCTTGCGCTCGTACTCGCGGCGCTTATGGCATTTGAGGCTTTTGGGATCGACCTCCAGGCCCATACCCGTGCCAGACCACTCTTCGGCCTTCGCAATCGCCTCGCCCAGAATGTCCTCACCGCCGGTGTTGCGGCATTTATCGCACACGCCCAACGGCAGGTACACACTCACGTTGGGATAGTCTGCCAGTACCGAGAACCAGGTCTCGGCCGTAATATCGCCCACGCAGGCAACGACGACTTCGTTCTCGCGCGGCATGCGCTTAAGGGCACGCGTGCAGGTGACGTAGGCGGTCTCGTGGCTCGTAGCCGCCGAGACAATGTCGTCGTAGACGTTTTTGGGCGCCAGGCGCGGCGAGATGATCGCCTCGGTCGGACAGGCAGCGGCGCACAGGCCGCACTTGCGACAGGAGTCGAGGATCTCGATGGAGTCTTCCTCGACCTCGATAGCGTTGACCGGGCACACGTCCATGCACGCGGTGCAGCCGCTCTTTTCGTTTTTGCAGGTCAGGCACGGAATGGTGTTGCCGCGCGGGCGCTCCTTGTAGTCAGCAGGATTCCATTGAGGCGCCGACGGATCGAGTGCATCGGTCACACCGCCAAGCGGGTTTTTAAGAAAGTCGAAACCCTTGCTGATCTCGATAATGTCATCAAACAGATCGTGTTCCTGCGCCATGCGCGGCCCCTCCCTGAGCAGTGCAAACAAGCAAGAGATAATGATACGCCATCGGCCCACGCCTCGGGCAAATTACACGCGGAGCATCTTTGCGGCAAATAGCCCATGGCCTATCGCCGTCTCGATTGCACAAGATCAATCAAGCGCCAAACTATGCCTCGCGCATGAGCTCGGCGAGCTTTTGCCTGGTTACCTTTGTCTGCTCGTTGGCCATATTGCATTCGTTTCTAAAGGCCGCATCTGCAACGCTCATCAGGTCGGCATCGGAAATCTCGTCAAGGCCCAGTTCCTCGAGCGTCGTCGGCAGACCGACGCGCTGGCAAAACTCGAGCACCTGATCAAGCTCGGGCGCACACTCCAGGCGCAGCTGCACCACCAGACCAAATGCCACGGCCTCACCATGCATGGCCTTGCACTCGGGCAGAATCGTCAGGCCGTTGGCGATGGCATGGGCAAGCGCTAGGCCACCGCTCTCAAAGCCAACACCCGAGAGCAGAATATTGCACTCGATCAGGCGCTCAACCGCCGGCGATATACGGCCCTTTTTGAGATCGCGCTTGGCAGCGACGCCGCACTCCATAAGCGTGTCATAGCAGGCACGAGCCGCAACCAAGGCCAAGTGTCCCGGCGCGCCACCGTGCTCGTTGGCGCCATGCGCCGCGGCGCACGAACGCGCCTCGAAGTACGTTGCCAGCGCATCGCCCATACCAGCGACCGTCATACGCAGCGGGGCTGCCGCGAGCACGTTGGTATCGACCACAACTAGGTCTGGATTCTTCTCGAGCATCAGGTAGCGGTCGAACGACCCATCCTCGTGATACAACACCGAAATCGCGCTGCACGGACCGTCCATCGAAGCCGCCGTGGGGCATACGCACAACGGCAACTCGGCATAAAACGCAACGGCCTTGGCGATATCGAGCATCTTGCCGCCGCCAATACCCACCACCATGTCGCAATACTCGGCCTGGGCTTCCTTAGCCATTTCGACAACGGCCTCTTCCGTACACGGACCGTCATAAATCTTAAAGAACGGCTCGCTTAGATCTTCGTCCAGAAATCCATCGACGATCTGCCTGCACAGCCGATCCTCGGTGCCCCGGTCAAACAAGACATAGGCAGCGCAGCCCAACCATGACAAATACTTGCCTTGACGCGACAGTTCGCCCGGCCCCTGAACATACCGGCCGGGACCGCCGTAAACCACAGGAAGCGCCATACGAGAATCCGCCCTTCATCAAACAACGATTGGTGCAAAGTAACCTGACCCCTTTGCACCATAGCAAAAAGGGGCAAAGCCATCTGTTGGCTTTGCCCCTTCCTTAGCTTGATTTACTCATCCATGAGATAGTAGTGACCCAGTGCGTCGGCACCCAGGATGGCGTTTGCGACCATCTCGGGCGTCACCTCAAACGGCATATTGCACATGGTGTCCTCGGGCGCGCACGCGGCCTCGGCAACAATCATGGCCTGCTCGCGCGTAAGCTCGGCAACGCCAAGTTCCTTCATCGTGACCGGCAGGCCAAGCTCAATGCAGAAGCCCAAGACTTCCTCGAGCTTCTCGGTCGGGGCATCCTCGAGTACCAGCTGGACGATAGTGCCGAAGGCGACCTTCTCGCCGTGATACATGCCGTGGCACTCGGACAGCATCGTCAGACCATTGTGGATGGCATGAGCAGCGGCAAGGCCCGAGCTCTCAAAGCCAATGCCCGAAAGCAGCGTATTGGCCTCAATGATGTGCTCGACGGCAGGCGTGAGCGCGCCCTTCTCCAGCGCGACCTTGGCCTTGACGCCATCGGCCATAAGCGTCTCGTAGCAGAGCTTGGCGAGCGCCAGACCGGCCATTCCGCCCTTGCCGCCGGCGCAGGTGCCGCCGTCGGCATCGTGCGTCGCCTGAGCCTCGAAATAGGTTGCGAGCGCATCGCCCATACCGGAAACCGTCAGGCGCACCGGGCTCGCCGCGATAACCGTCGTATCCATAAGGACGATATTGGGGTTTGCCTTAAGGAAGAGGTATTTGTCGAACTGGCCGTCATCGGTATAGAGCACCGAAAGCGCCGAACACGGGGCATCGGTCGAAGCAATGGTGGGGCAAATGATAACCGGGGACTCGAGGTAATAGGCGACGGCCTTCGCGGTGTCGAGGATCTTGCCGCCACCGACGCCGACGATGATGTCGCAACCGTTGTCGCGAGCGAGCGCAACCAGGCGATCGACCTCGCCCTTGGAGCACTCGCCGTTAAAGTCCTCAAACAGCAGCTCGGCCTTAGCCTCGGTAAAACCGCCCTCGATCTTGGCACCGACGCGCTTCTTGCCCGAAGGCGTCACGATGACGAGGGCCTTAGCGCCGAGCGGCTCAACGTAAGAGCCGAGCTTGGCGAGCTCGTCCGGACCCTGGATGTACTTGCTGGGGCTATTGAAAATTGCAGCCATAACTATCCCATTCTCTAAAAGAAAAAAGAAAGGGGCTCCGTACAGATACGTGCGGAGCCCCTCGTTACGATAACAAGAGTCGATTAGAAATCGATGTCGGTGTCGTAGTAGCAGGCCTTGAGGATCTTCTCGAAGTCGGCAGCCTTGGTCTCACGCGGGTTCTCGGGCGTGCAAGCGTCCTGCTCGGCGTTCGCGGCGATCTCGGGCAGCTTGGCGAGGAACTCCTCCTCGGAAACCATCTGCGGGTTCTCGGCGTCGACCTTCACGCCACCATTCGCGTAATCCTTGATGGACTGCGGAATGTTGAGCTGGTCGTTGAGGTCGCGAATCTTCTGGACGAGTGCAGCGATGAGCTCCTCGTTGGTCTCGCCGGGAAGGTGCAGGATCTCCTTGGCCACGTAAGCGTAACGCTCGGCAGCACGGGGATCCTTGGAGTTCCACTGGATGACCTTGCCCAGGTACATGGCGTTAGCAGCACCGTGGATGATGTGGCCGTTCTCGAAGGCAGCACCGGTCTTGTGAGCCATGGAGTGAACGATGCCGAGCAGGCCCGAGGAGAAGGCGATACCGGCGATGCACTGAGCCTCGTGCATGTGCTGACGGGCCTCATGGTCGCCAGCATAGGACTTGGGCAGCCACTCGACGATCTCGCGGATGCCGTGCAGAGCGTTGGCATCGGTGAACATAGAGGCGCAGGTGGAAACGTAGGCCTCCATGCAGTGGGTCAGAGCGTCCATGCCGGTGTGAGCGCACAGCTTGGCGGGCATGGTGTAGGTGAGCTCGGGGTCGACGATGGCGACATCAGGGGTGATGTTGAAGTCGGCCAGCGGGTACTTGATGCCCTTGGCGTAGTCGGTGATGACGGAGAAGGCAGTGACCTCGGTAGCGGTACCGGAGGTAGAGGAGATGGCGCAGAAGTGAGCCTTCTGACGCAGCTCGGGGAAGCTGAACGGCTGGATGATGTTATCGAAGGACTCCTCGGGATACTCGTAGAAGACCCACATGGCCTTAGCGGCATCGATGGGCGAGCCGCCGCCGATGGCGATAATCCAGTCGGGCTCGAACTCGCGCATGGCCTCGGCGCCCTTCATGACCGTCTCGATGGACGGATCGGACTCGACGCCCTCGAACAGCTTGACCTCGAAGCCGCCCTCTTTGAGGTCGGCCTCGACGTCCTGCAGGAACCCGCCGCGACGCATAGAGCTGCCGCCAGAAACGATGATGGCCTTCTTGCCCTTGAGGTTCTTCACCTCGTGGCGAGCGCCCTCACCAAAGTACAGATCGCGAGGATTGGTAAAACGTCCCATACTGTGCCTCCTAAACAAGCCCCTCTTAGACTTGCGTATATAACGGAGCACCCAATTGGCTCCGTTAGGACCGGTTTGCGCGTTGCCGGCGATGACAATGCGCGATGTCTAAACGTCTCAACGCTCAGACAAACACTATTTTACCGTTCTGGTTGGTCAGTTATTCACCTAAAGCCGCCAATGATGAAACGTTTTTTCTATCCCTGAAGACCCTTGTGCGGCATTCATACTCCCAAGCTGGGCAAACGTTTTATCAAGGTTGACTACATATCCTGGGCAGGACGGTGCCCCTCCAAAATATGCACCGTTCGCCGCCAAAAATCGACCGTTTGCGGCACCGTGATACCACTCGGTCGTCCAAGGTGCCGACATTTGTGCGACATCCGTCTTCGTGGTGCAAAGGTGCAAGTCCAAGTGCGGCACCCCCGGTGTGCCACATGCGGGTAAACTAGAACCTTATATAGAAACATTTGAACCCTAACCGCAGCAAAGGAGGCCCCATGGCATTCGATCCCATTCAAGAGGATTGCCATCGCCTCGTTCTTGAGGCCTTGCGCCGCGACAATATCCCGCTCACCGACGCTGCCGCCGTAGAGCGTCTGATGGAACAATTCACCCGCAACCCCGCACCGCTCATCGTGCACGACCGCGACCGCGCCGGGCACCTCATTGCCAAGGTGGTCGAGGCTGTCGACTACCGCATTCCCTTTATCCCTGACGATACCCAGGCAGAGCAAGAAGAGACAGCTGCCGAGAACATGCTCCGCGAGGCGGCCGCACTCGATCCGGCCAACTGGGACGCTCAGCGCATGCTGACGGCACTCACCGCCGAATCCAACGAGGAATACGTACAGTACCTGGTGTCCAAGTGCGATGAGGTCGAGCACGACCTAGCGCTCAAAATCGCCTCGGCCCAGGACCCCTACGAGCGCGAGGCCGCAGGCGACCTTACGCGCCGCCCCTATCTGCGCTGGCTTGCCGCCTTGGCATCGCGCGCCCTCATTAGCGGCCGCTATCGCATGTCGCTCGAAGCCGCAAATCGCAGCTTGGACTTTGCGCCCAACGACCCCGCTGATGTCCGCCACACCGCGATGCTCGCCATGGCAAAGCTCGAATACCCCGCCGAGGAGCTCAAGCGCTTTCGCTCCGCTCACTCCGTGCCGTACCTCGCGAATACCCCGCTGCGCCGCCGCCCCAAAGATGCGGAGCGTGACTTGGACCCGTGGACGCTCATCGCGCTGATGAGCGCTGCCTGGCGCGAGCTAGACTACGAGGGCGCCGAGCACTACCTGCGTATCCTTGCGCGTTCGTGCCCCCACGCCGCCGAGGCGCTCTACTTCCAAACCGAGTTTCCCGATGGCGTCTATGCCCGCGTCAACGTGGGTGTGGGCTCCACCGACGAGCTTGTCCTTGCGCTGTCCGAGGCGACGCCGGTACTGCAGGAGGGCCTGGGCGCCCCCGACAACGCCAGCTTTGCCGCCTGGGTCGCCACCAACGATATCGTGCGTTCCCAAATCGATGAGCGCATCCTGCGGGCGGCCGAGCAGGGTTTGCCGTTTAAGGGAGGAGACCTCTAATGGATCCGAGCGTCTACATCCCCGCCTACCTGGAGCGCACCTATCTGGCGTCGCACCCCGAACTCACCGATGCAGCACGCGAGCTTGTCCATAACGACGTAAGCGTCAACCCTCACAAGTATGCGCAGACCGAGCATGCCCAGGCGCTGCTGTCCTATGCCGGTGTTCATCGCCACCTGCTCGACGAGCTCCATCGCATCGAGGACATGGGCAGCGACGAGGAGTTCGAACAGACGCGTAATCGCCTGTTCGACGACATGCGCGATGAGCTGCTCAAAATTGTCCGCGTCGATGCACTGGCCGTCGACGCGCAGCTGCTCGCCATCATCCTGGCCGACACGCCCGTTGACGCCTGCCTAGGCGACCTGATGAAGCTCGAGGCGACCACGGCCGATTACCTGCAGCAAAGCGTGCCCGGGTTCGACATGGAAGCCTCGCACTACTGGGCCAATAATGTTTTGGCCGATGGTGTCACCGCAGCAGACCTTACCGTGAGCGAGCCGGCTCTTATCGGGTGGCTTCACACACTCGATGCCATCTCGCAGCTGTGCATGGCGAGCGCCCGCTACCGCGCTGCCGCCAACTACGCCCGCCGTGTTCTTAAGGCGGAAGGCTACCCCACCCGAGCCGCAGGCACCGTGCTGCTCGCCCTTGCTCGCTTGGAAGACGAGGACGGCTTTTTTGCCCTAGCCCACCAGCTCGAGGAAGAGATCGGGGCTGACGCGCTCGAGAACTCTCCTTGGTATCTGCTCGCCCGCACGATCCTGCTGTTCAAAACAAACAAGATGCGCCCGGCGACACGCGCGCTGCGCGAGTTTGCCAACCGCTGCGAGGGCGGTGCGTTCTTCTTACTGAACCCCATGTACCAGACACCGTACCTTCCCTGCCGGCCCGAGCCACACGATCCCTGGGATCTTTCGCACCAGGCCGTTTGGGAAGCGGACGGTATTATCTCGGACACTCCCGACTTTGCCCCCTGGGCCAATGCCTGCGAAGACGTGTCGCAGCTTGCCCAGGAATTTGCGCGCCGCTACGGTTTTTAGTGACGCACTCGACCCGACCATGTCGTTTACGTTAGGAACGGTTTCATGAACCTCCGCTCATCTCTTGCCTGCACCTCGAGCGATATCGCCCGCTGGGGGCTGCGCTCCGTCCTCAAACGCCAGGGCGGCGTACTCCCCGGCCGCATCGCCATGAAGATCGACCCCGAGCTGCTAAGCGACCTCGCGGGCCTTGTCGACCGCAGCGTGGTGATCACCGGCACCAACGGCAAGACCACCACCTCCAACCTCATCGCCGACGCCGTTGCCGCCAGCGGCGCCACCGTGGTATGCAACCGCGCCGGCAACAACATGGAGCCGGGCGTGGTGGGTGCACTGCTTGAGGCGCGCAGCGGCCTCAAGCGAGCCGGCGGCGGCAAGCGCGTGGGCGTTTTTGAATGCGATGAGCTTTACACCGTACGCGTTCTGCCCAAGCTCAAGCCGACGTACTTTGTGCTACTCAACCTGTTCCGCGACCAGCTAGACCGCTACGGCGAGATCGATCACACCCAGGAGGTCATCGCCCATGCGTTGGAGCTCTCGCCGACAACAACGCTTATCTACAACGCCGACGACCCGCTGTGCGCCTCGATTGCCGCGCGCGTTCCCAACGCGAGTATTGCCTTTGGCATCGACGGCGCCACCAACACCGAGTCCGACCGTATTAGCGACTCACGTTTTTGCTCACAGTGCAACGCGCCGCTGGAGTATGACTACGTGCAATACGGCCAGCTCGGCGCCTACCATTGCCCCTCGTGCGGCTGGGCCCGCCCTGCGCTTGTCCGTCGCGTGACGGGCGTGGAGCTCGGCTGCGACGGCTACGACTTTGACCTGGTCTTTGGATCTGCGCCCGACGCGGCTGCCGCACACATCGCCACACGCTACAACGGCCTGTACATGGTCTACAACGTTGCCGCCGCCTTCTTTGCCGCGCACGAGTTGGGCGTGGATACGGCGCTTCTACAGCCTACGCTCGATGCCTACGTCCCCGCCGGCGGACGTATGGGGCGCTGGGATATCGCCGGCCGCACCGTCGAGGCCAACCTGGCTAAGAATCCCGTAGGCTTCGATCGACAAATCCAGTCCATCAAGACGGCAGGCGGCAGACTCTGCGCTTTCTTCCTTAACGACAATGACGCCGACGGACACGATGTATCGTGGATCTACGACGTCGACTTTGAGCGCATCGCCGACACGCCAGGTCTTGTCGCCTTTGCCGGAGGCACGCGCGCGCACGACATGCAGGTGCGCCTCAAGTACGCCGGCATCGATGCCGCGATTATCTCGGACGTCGCGCAGGCAATTGGCGCCGTGGCAGACGAGGCCGCCGATGACACCTTCTACGCCGTCGCCAACTACACGGCCTTCCCGCCGCTGGTCAAGGAGCTCGACGGGCTGAAAGGCGCCACCGCCGACGCTGTTGCCGGGCGCGCCGTAGCCCGTGCCGACGGCAGCGCTCTTCCTGTCGGCATCGCGCCAGTCGAGCTTTCGCACCCGCTGCGCATCGTCTACCTGTATCCCGATGCCCTTAACCTCTACGGCGACGGCGGCAACGTCATCGCCCTCGAGCGCCGCTGCGCCTGGCGTGGCATTCCCGTGCGCGTGGACGAGGTCCGTATGGGCGAGTCACTCGATCTCACCGATGCCGATATCGTCATGATGGGTGGCGGCTCCGACCGCGACCAGCTAGCCGTGGCACACGAGCTGCTCGCCCAAAAAGACAAGGTCGCGGCCTATGTTGAGGATGGCGGCTCGCTGCTTGCCATCTGTGGCAGCTATCAGCTGCTCGGCCGTTCGTACTATATGGGCGAAAATCGCATTGAAGGTCTGGGGGTCATTGCCGCTGAGACCGTGCGCGGCGCCAATCGCCTGATCGGTAACGTCGCCGTCAAGACCGACCTGTCACCCGAGCCCCTTGTGGGATTCGAGAACCATGGAGGTCGCACCCTGCTCGACGCAGACGCCACGCCGCTCGGAACGTCCGTCGTCACGGGTACCGGCAACAACGGCGACGACGGCTTTGAGGGCCTGATCTACAAGGGCGTCATCGGCACGTACCTGCATGGCCCGGCGCTGCCCAAGAACCCCGAGCTCGCCGACTGGCTGATCGCCCATGCCCTCGAGCACCGTGGCGATGCACAGGCCGCCGCCTTGCTGCCGCTCAAACCCCTCGACGACACCTACGAGCACGCCGCCCACGACGCCGCCATGAAGCTCCTCCCCTAGCACCTCACCACCACAAAGGGGACAGGCACCTTTGTGGTGGTTTTTCAGTTTGCCAACGATATGTGAACGGCTAAAAAAGTCTGCTATACTCTTTCCCGCTGTCCCCATCGTCTAGCGGCCAAGGACGCCACCCTTTCAAGGTGGATATCGCGGGTTCGAATCCCGCTGGGGGCACCATTTAAATTAAGAAGCCCGTTACCCCCGCGGTGACGGGCTTTTTGCTACCGATATGCCGGGATTCGAACCCGACAGGGTGCGGAGCTGAGGAAACGCGCAAGCGTTTTCCAGCGCAGCACGCAAGGAGCGGAGCGACGCAGCGGAAGCGGGCGGCGCCAGCCGCACGCGGACATCCCGCTGGGGGCACCATTTAAACTGAGAAGCCCGTTGCTCTCGCGGTGGCGGGCTTTTTGCTATCCATGTGCCGGGATTCGAACCCGACAGGGTGCGGATCCCGGCATCATCGCAAGGCCTGTGGTCAAAAAATGGCAAATTTGAGTACTGTTACCATTTTAGTTACAGCGATTTCATGCCATCTGAAGGCGATTTAGACGCCAGGGGTCCTAAGGTGGAAGAATTGCAGGTGTTTTTCAGCTAAGTACTTGGACACATGTTGCGTAACACTGCATATTTTGCAAAAAGATAATGCTACAGGACTTGTGACAGTACTCATATTTGACGTTTTTTGCCCACGACCCCTTATTACGTGGGCGAATCAGTTACAAAACGGACTCCTAAGCGTCCTTCGCAAACAAAAACCGGGGCCCGCATGATGCGGACCCCGGCTCAATACCGTGACGATATGTCAGTTACGCTCTACACGTAGAACAGGATGTCGTCGTAGGTCGGGACCGGCCAGTAGTCGGCTGCCACGATCTCCTCCATGGCGTCCACGGCGGCACGCAGCGCATCCATAGCGGGAACGACCTCGTGCGCGTACACGTTGGCCTGCTCCTGGCCATCGAGAGCCTCGGCCTTCTGATGCACGACGTCGAGCGCCTTGATGGAGTCGTTGATGGCAGTGATACCGTTGCAGAGCTTGTTGAGCGTGTTCTGCTCGCACTGCATGGCGGCCTCAGCACCGGCGGCACGAATAGTCTCAAGGCCCTTAGCGACCTTGGTGGCATAGGCGGTAATGACCGGGCGATAGGTACGGCGCGCCTCGCGAACCATCGTGGTGGCCTCGATGTTCATGAGCTTGTTGTACTTCTCGAGCTTGCAGTCGTAGCGGCACTGAGCCTCGGCCTTGGTCAGGACACCCGTCTCCTCAAAGAGCGCGATGGCCTTTTCGGAAACAAAGGCGGGCAGGGCGTCGGCCGTGGTCTTGTTGTTGGCAAGACCACGCTTCTCGGCCTCAACGGGCCACTCGTCGGAGTAGCCGTCACCGGAGAACAGGATGCGCTGGTGGTCGGTCAGGACCTTCTTGCAGTACTCGAGCGCAGCGTCCTGGAACTCATCCTCGGGCGTACCCTCAAGCGCGTCGGCGAAGGACTTGAGCGACTTGGCCACGGCGGCATCGAGCACCAGGTTGGAGTCGGAGACGTTCTGCTCGGAGCCGCAGGCACGGAACTCGAACTTGTTGCCCGTGAAGGCAAACGGGGAGGTGCGGTTGCGGTCGGTGTTGTCCTGCATCAGCTTGGGCAGGGTATCGGCGCCCAGGTCGAGCACGCCGCGCGTGGCATGGACGGAAGCCTTGCCATCGATGATCTTCTCGACGACCTCGGTAAGCTGGTCGCCCAGGAAGATGGACATAATCGCCGGAGGAGCCTCGTTGGCGCCCAGACGATGGTCGTTGCCGGCCGAGGCAACGGAGGCACGCAGGAGCTCCTGATAGTTATCAACGGCCTCGATCACCGCGGTGAGGAAGACGATGAACTGCAGGTTGTCGAGCGGGGTGTCGCCCGGATCGAGCAGATTCTCGGACTCGGTGCCAAGCGACCAGTTGTTGTGCTTGCCCGAACCGTTGATGCCCTCGAAGGGCTTCTCGTGCAGCAGGCAGACCAAGTCGTGGCGGGAGGCGATGAGCTTCATCTTCTCCATCATGACCAGATTCTGGTCGATGGCCTCGTTGACTTCGCCATAGACGGGGGCGAGCTCATGCTGGCAGGGAGCAACCTCGTTGTGCTTGGTCTTGGCGGGAATGCCAAGCGCCCACAGTTCATCGTCCAGGTCCTTCATATAGGCCGAGACGGTGGGGCGGATAGCGCCAAAGTAGTGCTCCTCGAGCTCCTGGCCCTTGCAGGGAGCAGCACCAAAGAGGGTGCGGCCGGTGATGACCAGGTCCTTGCGCTTGCGATAGGCGTCCTTCTTGATCAGGAAGTACTCCTGCTCGTCGCCCACGGAAGGAACGACCTTCTTGGGGGTCTTGCCAAACAGCGCCAAAACGCGCTTGGACTCACGCGAGAGCGCGGTCATGGAGCGCAGCAGCGGGGTCTTCTTGTCCAGAGCCTCGCCCGTGTAGGAGCAGAAAGCCGTAGGAATGCACAGGACATCGTCCTTGATAAAGGCGGGGCTGGTGGGATCCCAAGCGGTGTAGCCACGGGCCTCGAAGGTAGCGCGCAGGCCGCCGTTGGGGAAGCTGGAGGCATCCGGCTCGCCCTGGATGAGGTTCTTGCCCGTAAACTTGGTAATGGCGGTGCCGTCGTGGTTGGGCTCCAGGAAGCTGTCGTGCTTCTCGGAAGTAATGCCCGAAAGCGGCTGGAACCAGTGCGCGTAGTGCGTCGCGCCCTTGGAGATAGCCCAGACCTTCATGGCGTGGGCAACGGCGTTGGCCACATCCAGGTCGAGCGGCTCACCGCCCTCGAGGGTTGCAGCAAGGCGCTTCCAAATGTCCTTGGGGAGGTAGTCCTTCATGACTTCCTCAGAGAACACCATGGTCCCGAAGCGGTCAGTAAGTTCGGCCATACGGAACTCCCTTCGTATCGGCACCGCGTGAGAAGCGGTGTTGATTACTAACGAACGAGTCATAGCTTAGACTCGCCGTGTTTCCGCGACATTACCGTTATATTGCTGTCGCGAAACCAATCAATGAGGTTACCCTATCGAGGCGGCGTTGCCACCCTCAATAGCCAATCAACTGCATAAATTGCAGACCTCTCCCCATGGTTTAAGGGTAGTCAATTTGGGATGGAGCTCTATTAACTGGTATTTTGCATCAGATACCAGTCTTTATAGTCCGTGCCTAGATTAGCCGCTCTGTTATAGAGAAAGCCGATAGCAAGGCATCTTTGATTGGTATCCCCGAATAACGAGTGAAACTCCACCGTGACACAGTGGTGCTGTAGAATCCTTACAACACATCACACTATTACGTATCTAGAGGAGCACGATATGCGCGTCGACGAGGTTTTTAAGCAGGCAGCATCCCAGGGCACCGCGCCCGTTTCGTTTGAGATGTTCCCGCCCAAGGGCGAGCTCACCCTCGACACGGCTCGCGAAGTGGCAGGCAATCTGTGCAAGCTTTCGCCGAGCTTTGTCTCGGTCACCTGCTCGGCCGGCGGCTCGGGCAACGGTGCCACCACCGCCCCCATCGCGCATATGATTTCGAGCGAATTCGACACGCCCTCGGTGGCACACCTTACCTGCGTGGGCCGCTCGCATGCCGATATCGCCGCCAAGATCGACGAGTATCGCACCGCCGGCGTTGAAAACATCCTAGCCCTGCGTGGAGATCTCCCTGCCGGCGCGACCGAGGACGACAAGCCCGCCTCCGACTACGCCTACGCCCGCGACCTCATCCCCGAGCTCGTCGACGCCGGCTTTTGCGTGGGCGCCGCAGCCTACCCCGAGGGCCACATTGCCTGTGAGGATCTCAACCTCTCGGTCGAACACCTCAAGCAAAAACAGGACGCCGGCGCGAGCTTCTTTGTGACGCAGCTCTTCTTTGATAACGAGTGCTTCTACCGTTTTCGCGAGCTTGCCGACAAGGCCGGCATCACCGTGCCCATTACCGCGGGCATCATGCCGTTTATGGGCAAGTCGCAGATCAGCCGCATGGTCTTTATGTGCGGCGCGTCGCTGCCCTCCCCCGTCATCAAGATTCTCGCCAAGTACGAGAACGACCCCGAGAGCCTGCAGGCAGCCGGTGTAGATTATGCCGCCCGCCAGCTTTGCGACCTCAAGGAGCACGGCGCCGACGGCCTGCACCTGTACACTATGAACCGTCCTGCGATCGCCGCGACCATTATGGAGCGCCTGGGGTAATGGAAAAACCGCACATCGATACAACCGCTGTCGAAGTGCCGGCCGACCTTGCGTCGCCGGCGCTTTACCGTGTCGATGCTGCGCACCATCCCCGTGTCGACCGTGCCGAGATGCTGCGGTATCTGGGTTACGGCGGCCAGCAGATCGAGCCCGAGCTGTCACGACGTATTGAGCTTGTGGTCGAGCGTCTGGAACTTGACATTGAGCCCCGTGGCGTGCGCCGCGTGTTTGCCGTCGATGCCACGGGCGTGGACGAACAAAGTGAGCCTTGCATTCGCTTGGTCGGCACCAACGTTGAGCTGCGAGGTCGCGATATCTATCGACATCTCAAAGATGCCCGCTTTGCCGCGCTCATGGCATGTACCCTCGGCATGGACGCCGAGCGTCGCCTGCGCACCACGGGAGCCCAACATCCCCTGGAGGGCGCCGTGCTCGACGCCGCGTGCTCCGCTTACGTGGAAGCCGCCGTTGAGCAAATGGACCAGCAGGTCAAGACGGACGCCGCCACACACGGGCTCGCCGGCAACTGGCGCTTTAGTCCCGGCTATGGCGACTGCCCGCTCTCGGCCCAGCGCTCGATCGTCAATGCGCTCAACGCCACGCGGCTCATCGGGCTTACCGTCACACCCACCAGCCTGCTCATGCCCACCAAAAGCGTGACCGCGGTGATCGGCCTATTCGACGGCGAGGTCCACGACGCCCAGAGCCGCCCCACCTGCAATATCTGCCGCATGCGCGAACACTGCCGCTTCCGCGCCGCCCACACCACCTGCTATTCCAGCCATTAGGAGCCCCCGATGTTTACTCCGCTTATCACTCATGATTCTGACGGCACTGCATTGGCGGCACCCGTTGATGCCGCACGTCGCAACGGTGCCACGTACAAGACGCGCACGATCGACGATCTGCGCATTAAGGACGATCGCCTGCGCGCCGCCATCGAGGGCACGGGGCACTTGCTGTTCGACGGCGGTATGGGCACCATGTTGCAGGCCGCTGGTATGAAGGCGGGCGCCCTGCCCGAGCTGCTCAACTTTGAGGAACCCCAGGTTATCACTGATATCCAACGTCAATATGTCGAGGCCGGCTGTGACGTGATTACCGCCAACACCTTTGGCGCCAACGCCCACAAGCTCGACGGTGCCGCCACCGTGGCAGACGTCTTTGCCGCGGCCGTCGCCTGTGCCCGCGAGGCCGGCGCCCGCTACGTCGCCGGCGATATCGGCCCCATCGGCGCGCTGCTTCGCCCCCTGGGTACTCTGAGCTTCGACGAGGCCTACGACCTCTTTGCCGAGGAAGTGCGCGCCGGCGTCGCCGCGGGTGTGGACCTCTTTATTATCGAGACCATGACCGACCTGGCCGAGATCAAGGCGGCCGTCCTCGCCTGCCGCGAGAACTCCGACCTGCCCGTCTTTGCCACCATGACCTTTGAGGAAGACGGCCGCACGTTTCTGGGCACGAGTCCCGAGGTGGCCGCCATCACGCTCGACGCCATCGGCGCCGACGTTTTAGGCATCAACTGCAGCCAGGGACCGGCCGAGCTCCGCGGTCTTGCCGCACGCATGCTCACCGTCACCGACAAACCCATCATGGTGCAGGCCAACGCAGGACTCCCCCATGTAGACGACGACGGCAACACCGTCTTTGATATCCAGGCCCCCGAATACGCCGAGGCCGTCGCCGGCATGATCGCCGACGGCGTGAGCGTCGTGGGCGGCTGCTGCGGCACCACGCCGGCGCACATGGCAGCGCTACGCACGCTTATCGATAACCACACGCCCAGCCCACGCCGCCGCAAGCCCAGCATGTCGGTCACGAGCGCCCAAACGGTCGTGGACCTTCCCTGCGACGGCCACAAGATCGCCGTCATCGGCGAGCGCATCAACCCCACCGGCAAAAAGCGCCTGCAGCAGGCCCTGCGCGACGGCGACCTGGACTACGTCGTGAGCCAGGGTATCAGCCAGCAGGAACAGGGCGCCGACATCCTGGACGTTAACGTGGGCCTGCCCGAGATCGACGAGGTCAAGATCATCCAACAGGCCACCGAGCAGCTCCAGGGCTCCACGCTGCTGCCGCTGCAGATCGACTCCACCGACCCCGCAGCCGTCGAGGCCGCCGTGCGCCGCTACGCCGGCAAGCCCATCATCAACTCGGTCAATGGCAAGCAGCAGATCATGGATGAGATCTTTCCGCTGGTCGCCCACTACGGCACCAACGTTGTCGGACTTACGCTCGACGAAGGCGGCATCCCCGATACCGCCGAGGCCCGCTTCGCCATCGCCGAACGCATCGTGGCCGAGGCTGCCCGCTACGGCATCGGACCGGACCGCATCCTCATCGACTGTCTGGTCATGACCGCCTCGACCAATCAACGCCAGGCCGAGCAGATCCTGCGCGCCATGTCCCTGTGCAAGGAGCGTCTGGGCGTCAAATGCGCGCTCGGCGTGTCGAACATCAGCTTTGGCCTGCCTGCCCGCCCGCTGCTGGGCTCGGTCTTTTTGGCCGCCGCTTTTGGCGCGGGCCTGGACGCCCCCATCATGAACCCGGGCTCCAAGCGCTTTATGGATACTGTCTACAGCTATCGCGTCCTGAGCGTTGAGGACGAGGGCTCGACCGGATACATCGAGCGCTACGCCGGCTGGACCGATCCGTACAAGATTGCCGCGAACCCGGCGGCGGCTCAGGCAGCATCGAGTGATGCCGCGCCTGCCGCGGGCACCGCCACCAGCGTTGACGATGACCCCATCCGCCACATGGTTGTTTCGGGCCGTAAGGGCGAGATCGCTGCCGAGACCGAGCGTCTGCTGGCAGACCACGACGCCATGGACCTCATCAACAACCACTTTATCCCCGCCCTCGACGAGGTGGGCGTCCTCTTTGACCAGGGCAAGTTCTTCTTGCCGCAGCTCATGGCCTCGGCCGAGGCCGCGCGCGTGGGCTTCGACACCATCAAGCGCCTGATGCCCGCCGGCGAGATTGCCGACAAGGGCAAGATCTGCGTGGCCACCGTCAAGGGCGACATCCACGATATTGGCAAGAACATCGTCAAAATGCTGCTCGACAACTACGGCTACACCGTCTTTGACCTGGGCCGCGACGTCGATCCGCAGGAGGTACTCAAGACCGTCAAGGAGCGCGACATCAAACTCGTCGGCCTCTCGGCGCTTATGACTACCACGGTCGTCGCCATGGAGGAGACCATCAAGCTGCTTCATACTGAGGTGCCGGGCGTCAAGATCATCGTGGGCGGCGCCGTACTCACCCCCGAATACGCCAAGCAGATCGGCGCGGACTACTACGCCAAGGACGCCGCCGAAAGCGCTCGCATCGCCGAAGAGGTCTTTGGGCAGTAACACAACGGAAACAACCGAGCACCAAAACGTGCCGCATGCGCCACTTGGCACGTGCGGCACGTTAGAATAGATAAGACTATGCTCGTTTTGGCAGATAGGAGCGCAAGGATGGCGATCACGCCCGCAGAAATCGCGGAAACCCGCGGCATGGTTGAGGAACAGAACCTCGACATCAGGACCATCACCATGGGTGTTTCGCTCATGGGTTGCGGCGACGAGAACCTCGACCGCATGTGCACGAAGATCTACGACCACGTGACGCACACGGCTGAGCATCTGGTCGAGACCGCCGAGAACCTCGAGCGCGAGTACGGTATCCCCATCGTCAACAAGCGCGTTTCCGTCACCCCAGTGGCGCAGATCGCCGCGTGCTGCAAGAATGAGGACCTCACCCCCATCGCGCATGCCCTCGACCGCGCGGCAGAGACGCTCGGCATCGATTACCTGGGCGGCTTCTCCGCACTCGTCCAGAAGGGCATCGGCGACGCCGACCGCCGTGTCATCCAGTCCATCCCCCAGGCGCTCGCCACCACGAGCCGCGTCTGCTCCAGCGTCAACGTTGCCAGCCTGCGCGCCGGTATCAACATGGATGCCGTGCTCATGGCCGCCCAGACCATCATCGATGCCGCCAAACTCACGGCCGACCAGGATTCCGTCGGCGCTTCCAAGTTTGTCTGCTTTGCCAACATGGTCGAGGACTCCCCGTTTATGGCGGGCGCCGTCCACGGCGGTGGCGAGGCCGACGCCGTCATCAACGTAGGCGTCTCGGGCCCCGGCGTTATGGCCGCAGCCCTGGAGACACTGCCCGATTCCGCATCGATGATGGAGGTCGCCGAGAAGATTAAGCAGACCGCCTTTAAGATCACCCGCGCCGGCGAGCTCATGAGCCGTGAGGCAGCCCGCCGTCTGGGTGTCGAGAAAGGCATTGTCGACCTGTCGCTGGCTCCCACGCCTGCCATCGGCGACTCCGTTGCCCGCATCCTCGAGATCATCGGCGTGGGCACCTGCGGTGGCCCCGGCACGACCTGCGCGCTCGCCATGCTCAACGATGCCGTCAAGAAGGGCGGCGTCATGGCCAGCTCCAGCGTGGGCGGTCTCTCCGGCGCCTTTATCCCCGTGTCCGAGGATGCCGGCATGATCGCCGCCGTCGAGGCCGGTGCGCTTTCGCTCGAGAAGCTCGAGGCCATGACCTGCGTGTGCTCCGTTGGCCTGGACATGATTGCCATCCCCGGCGACACCCCGGTCGAGACCATCGCCGGCATCATCGCCGACGAGATGGCCATCGGCGTCATCAACAACAAGACCACGGCCGTGCGCGTGATTCCCGCCATCGGCAAGGGCGTGGGCGACTGCGTCGAGTACGGCGGCCTGTTTGGCCGTGCGCCCATCATGCCGGTGAACCCCAACGCCGGCACCGTGCTTGCCCACCGCGGTGGACGCTTCCCGGCGCCGCTGAACTCACTGAAGAACTAGCTGAGGGGTTCGGGCGAGGAGCCCCGCCGCCGGGCGGCAGACATATAAGGTCGCCTGCTCGGACAGTCCTGCGCAAGACGGAGGCCACATTAAGTGGCCTCCTTTGCGTGCGGAACTCGCGATCGACCTTATATGTCTGCCGCCCGGCGGCGGGGCTCCCGCACAACGGGACCTCAGTTGGGTTCTATCCCGTATGGCAGTCGCTTCGCTCCTGCCCGCCTTGGTTGTGAGGGCGGCTTGGCGTTGGAACGGTTCTTTCTGATATATGCTGGTTGCGGCTCTTCTTTTAGGAGGAGTCGCTTTTTTGTTGCTAGGAGGTTGGCCCGTGGTTGATGGGGAGAATCGTTCTGAGCTGCTTTCCACAGATTGGAACCAGGAGTGGATGCAGATGCAGGCCGCTCGGCATCGGGCTGATGATTCTTTTGAGTGGGATAAGCGGGCTCGGCATTTTCGGCCGCTTGAGACTGCTCCTTATGCCCGGGATTTTATGAAATTGCTGGCTCTTGAGCCTGGTGAGTCGGTGCTGGATATGGGATGTGGGGCTGGGTCGATTGCTATTCCGCTTGCTCAGGCTGGGCATCCTGTGATTGCTGCCGACTTCTCCCCCGCTATGCTGGGCACGCTTGATGCCGGCATTGAGTACTACGGACTCGAAAGGCGCATAACGCCGCTTGAGCTTGCTTGGGATGATGATTGGGATTTGGTTGGACCGGTCGCGAAAGCGGTGGATGTTGCCTTTGCCAGTCGGTCAGTTACGACGACCAATCTAAAAGGTGCGCTTGCCAAGCTTGACCGTACGGCTCGTCGGCGTTGCGCTGTCACGATGGTCGCCAACTCCAGCCCGCGCTATGACCTGCACCTGATGAACGCCATCGGCGCCTCGGTTACCTGCAGCAATGGCTTTGTGTACGCCTTCAACATCCTTATTCAGATGGGTGCCTTACCGCAGGTCACGTATTTTGAATCACCCCGTCGCGATACCTTCGATAGCCTTGAGGCGGGAGTGGCGGACTTCTCCCGCATGCTCGAGCACGGTAACGAGGATAAAATCGACTGCCTGCGCGACTACATCGCTCAACACATGATTGAGAACCCCCATGCCGGCGAGCCGGGCTCCAAGGGCGTGCCGCAGGGACGCTATATGCTCGATCATGTCCGCAAGGTTCGTTGGGCGTTTATTGCATGGGAGCCGGTCTCTGCGCCCAGCTCATAGCTTGTTCACAGCCCGCACCGCCCACTCACTCGGCATCCGCATTCTTTTTGAACTGGGAAAACGCGCTCCACACCGCGCCGTTCCTGCGCTATCGTGGGACAGCTCACGTAGATTAAGGCCCCGTCGCGGGGCGCCCCATACATAGAAAGCGAGAACCCATGGCACTGACAGGAGCCCAGGTCAAGCAGCTTCGCAGCATGGCCCACCACCTCAACCCCGCCATCATCATCGGCAAGTCCGATGTCAACGAGGGCACCGTCGAGCAGACGGTCGCCTACCTGGAGAAGCACGAGCTCGTTAAGTGCTCCGTGCTCGATGGCTCCAGTCTTTCCGCCCGCGAGGCCGCCGAAGAGCTCGCTGAGCGTTGCCACGCCGAGGTCGTCCAGGTCATCGGCCGCAAGTTCTCGCTGTATCGCGAGTCCTCGCGCAAGGACATCGAGAAGATCAAGCTCGTCTAAGAGCCAATGATCCGGCGATCCAACACATAGCAAGCTTACGGGTGCCCAAGTACTTCGGGCGCCCGTTTTTTATCGCTCGACCAGCACGCGATTGAGCCGTCCCTCCACCAAGCGCTCGTATAGACGTCGCGTCTCGGGCTCGGGCACGCCATTGACCTGCTCCCTCAGATGGTGCATATGCCCGCTGTACAGTTCGACGATATCGCGCCGCCGCCCCGCCGCACTGTAGACACGCATGGCGCAGCGCACCATATCCTCACGCGCCGTTTCCTGCCGAAGCCCCGACTCCGCCAGCCAAATCGCCGACTGCAGATCGTTTTCTTCTAGAGCGGCATTTGCTCCCTTAATCATGCAATCGATGTACTTTGACTGCATAATGCGTCGCATACGCAAAAAGTAGGTGGGATTACAGCCATTGGGAACATACAGCGGTCCGGCATAAAGCTGCTCAATCTTAAGGCACAACTCGACCAGATGGGGCCCGCGCGCACCCGTGCGATTTCCCAAAACCTCGCGGTTTATCTGGTCAAACAGCCGTACATCGGTCTTGACGTAGTCGCCGTTGAGTCCGATGCATTCATTTTGGATGAGCACACACGACTTGCCGTCTGGCGTCGGCCCCAAAGCCGACCGCAAGCGCGATATCGTCGAGTACAGGTTGTTGCGGGCGCTATTGAATTCGGCATGGGGCCACAGCTCCATGGCCAGCGTCTCACGATCGACGAGCGCATCCATGCCCAGCGCAAGTCGCTCGGCAAGTGTCGCCGCTTTCTTGCGGCGCCACATTTTGTCCGTGATGGGAAACCCGTCGCGCTCGGCGCGAAACGCACCAAACATGCGAATCTCGATATGGTCGATGGTATCAACGGCTTCAACCTCGCCGGCCTGGAATAGGCGCTCGCCCTCCCCTTCCAAATCGTCGCGCAGCGAGTACCGCGACAGCTCGCGCACGGGAAGCTTCTTGCGTATCCTGGCCGCCGGCTCGCCCAAACAATGCATGGCAAGGCGCGCAAAGAGCCGATACGATGGCTCTAGAATCCCCGCACGATTCATGGACATCCAGGCCGCAAGATCGCTGTCTCGGCCCGCACAGGCCAAATGCAGCGCCACCATCCAGGCTTCTGCGCCACCAACCTGCGTCTGGCTTATATCGAGCAACTCCGCTTCCTCGCGCACCGAAACCATCGATGTATTTCGCAGATACGCTGCGCGCTCCAGCAGCAATGCGTTATCGCGCATGTACGCAATCGACTCCTCGGCAAGTTTGAGCACTTGGACCGCACGGAACTTTGCATTAACCGGCCGTCCCTCTGCCAGCGACTGCCAGCCTTCTAGCAACAGGCCAAACAGCTGAATCTGGTTGTCGCGCATGCGCACGGCAAAACGATCGAGCTCGTTGAATGCCGCATCGTCGGTTACCGGCAAGCCGGAAAGGAGCCGCCGTGCCGCCAACACCATGCGCACCCAGATAGCCATCGCCTTAAGCCCACGTACGTCGAGCGCCTCCCGCACCATCGTCATCTCGTCGTCGCGCTCGTCGGTTCCCGCAAACGACCCGTCAAAGAGCTCCACCAGCATGCTATCGGCCCGTATAACAATCCCCGCGATGTCGAGCTCGCAGTCGTAGGCCTTACTCGTTTTGAGCTGCTGTAGAACGCCGCCGTCATCTCCCCGCTCGGTCAGACAGCGCTTGACCTCGATATGCGCAGACAACATATCGAGTGCGGTATGGGATGTCTCGATTTCTGGCACGGCCAGATTCGTAGGAAGCCCAAGCCCGTTGTCCCCATAGCAAACAGCCGTCAGTGTCTGGGCCACCCTCCATGAAACAGGGTCTATTTCGCAGGCCGCCCGTTCGCCCCCGCGCTCGATGACCGATGCCGTATAGCGGGCGAGCTTTGTGTTGGACACGCTGACCGCTGCCAGATATACGCCGAGTGCCTCGGCAGGCGTTGGCTCTGGAGCCGGATCGTCAGCATCGATCGTGCCCAGCGCTGCTCGGCAGATATCGGCCCCGTGCCCCGTCAGAGCAAGATCGACCCCATACTGCCCAGCAAGTTCAAGGACCGCCTCACGGTCCAAAAAGGCGTCCGCCAGGCCCATCGCCGCATCGCATCGGCCCGCCTTAAGCAAAATCCGGGCCGCCCTCGGAACAAGTTCGGGGCGAACCTCGGCCACCAACTTACGCAAACGCAAGCGTCCGTTATCCTCCGTGCCCAAACACGTAAAACTCCGCTCGGCGGGATCCAAGCCAAAGATCGGGTAGTCGCGTACAAAGTAGGACTGGTCGACCATCGACAGCCTCACCCCACAGGCCTCGAGTTCTGCGATATTGCCCTCGCCCATCAAAACCATGAGACATGCCACGCAAAACAGCGCATTATTGTCGAGCGAAGCCAGATCGGCAAGTGCCGCGCCATATACGTTGACAATCTCGTTTTCGAGCAGACCGGCTACGTCGCCTTGGCCATACAGACCCGTCTGCAATGCCGAAACGAGCTCGGGCACGCCCTGCGTGAGCTGATAGAAGTCGAGCGATGTGCTGATCGAAAACGCCGATGCCCACGCCGAATACTCATAGGCATGCACCTTGAGCATCTGCGCATTGATCTTAACCGAATCGCCCAGCCCATGAATCAACTGACGATTTGAAGGACGGCAGGAGATAAAGACCCCTATCCCCATAGCGCGCAGGCCGCGAATCCTGTCGATGAGGTCTTCGGTATCGTGCTGATCGAGGTTTGGCACATTATCAATCGCGATAAGGGAGTGCGGTTTGTCTTTGAGTTCTTCGGTTACCACCTCGAGCTGCATAAACACCTCGCGCCCAATGGCACGATCGGCCTCGATAATCCGCACGGAGCCTCGCGTCGGGTCGCATTTAACCTCATGGGTGTACTGCAGCAGCACCGAGGTCTTCCCAAACCCGTCGGGCGCATAAAGAACCACGATGCCGGCCTTTCGGCCCTTGGCGATAAGCTCATTCATCAAGCGTTCGCGTCGCACCATATAGCCTCCGCCCAGCGGCATCAGCTCGAGCTCGTCTATACTGCTCAAATCGTTTACCATGCCCGCTCCTCAACTCGACCGTATGGACACTGTAGCCGCAAGACCATACAAGCCGCGCTATGAATAGAGCGGCCTTGTGTTTTAGGTTGTCTTTTGGTACGCAAGCGGCAAGTTTTTGTACAGCGAGGGCCGATTGTTATTAATCCCCCGACTAATCGGTCTTTAAGCAGGTAAATGAGCTTGTCAGCTTGTCCCATCTAAGCGGCAGTGTAACGCAGATGAACAAGGTTCAGCCATGTCATTCAACTCGCCTAGTACCCGCTACCGTCTACGACCTTCTAGTGGCATTTTTGCATAGAATCTGGTATGGAATGAATCAAGCTGTTGGGCATCCGGCATTCGTCAAGCTTGCGGCAAGTTTTTGGTCAAGTGGGCGGAAAAGGATAGCAAAAAGGCCCCCGCAAAGCGGAGGCCTCAGGCAAGGCTATGTCGAGCTGCAGGATTCGCGCTACTCGCAGAGCGAAAGGGCAGCCTCGTCGGCAACGACAACGCAGTTGGTGTGCAGTTGCAGGATCGAAGCCGGGCACTCGGGCGTAACCGGACCATAGCACATGTCATGCACGGCCTGAGCCTTGGCCTCGCCGTTGGCGACGACCAGGATCATGCGGGCATACATGATGGTCTGAGTACCCATGGTGTAGGCCTGACGGGGAACATCGTCGATGCTGTCGAACAGGCGGCTGTTGGCCTGAATGGTGCTCTCGGTAAGGTCGACACAGTGCGTACCCTTGGAGAAGTGGTCATCGGGCTCGTTGAAGCCGATGTGGCCGTTGTTGCCAATGCCGAGCAGCTGCAGATCCGGGTAACCGGCGTCGGCGACGATCTTGTCGTACTCAGAGCAGGCAGCGGCGGCGTCGGGGTTGGAACCATCGGGCACATGCGTGTTGTTCAGGTCGATGTTGATGTGATCGAAGAAGTTCTCACGCATGAAGTAGTGATAGCTCTGGGGATCGTCGTGCGAAAGGCCGCGATACTCGTCCAGGTTGTAGGTGCTGACCTCGGCAAAGTCGACGTCACCCTTCTCGTACCAAGCAGCGAGCTGCTTGTAGGCACCAATCGGGGTGGAGCCGGTGGCAAGGCCCAGCACACAGTCGGGCTTGAGGATAACCTGGGCCGAGATGATATTAGCGGCCTTGCGGCTCATATCCTCGTAGTCTTTAGCTTTAATGATCTTCATTACGCGTCCTTTCTCGTACAAGAGAGGCAAGGCTCCCTTACAAGCACTTGCCCGCGGCCCGCGTCGGCCGCAACCAACGTGTGCGGCCACCAGGGCGAGGTCGCGTAATGTATGTGTCTCGTGTCTAGCCGCGTCGAGGCCCCTGCCCGTCCACGGTGACCCGAAGCTGTTTAGCCTCGGACGTTTCCCATCTTGCCACGGAGGGCGTCCTCTTTCAAGGGCGCCCTCCGTAAACGTGTTTGAATTGTAGGCTAATGGCCAAGCGCACTTGCTAGCGCTCGCGAGCAACGATGAGCTGGTCCATCTCTTCGACATGCACACCAACGGAGCCCTTGATGCTCGAGAACTCAACGGAGTTGCACACCAAGATGGGAACCGTCACATCGTAGCCCTCGGCAGCAATTGCCTCGCGATCGAACTCAATGAGTACATCGCCCTTATGGACGATGTCACCCACTTGCGCATGTACGGTAAAGTGCTTGCCCTCGAGCTGAACAGTGTCCAAACCAACGTGGATGAGCACGTCCAAGCCATCGACCGTGTTAAGCGCAACAGCGTGTCCCGTGGGAAAAATAGCCTCGACCTTGGCATCAGCCGGTGCAATCACACGCGTTCCGGTGGGCTGAATCGCCACGCCCTGGCCCAAAAGGCCGGTGGCAAACGTCTGGTCGTTTACCTCGGAAAGCGGAATGACGTCGCCCGAGATGGGAGCATCCAGCGTAAGGACTCGACCACGCATGCCAAAAGACCTTAGGACTTTAGTGAACATGCTCCCCCTCGGACATACCGATCAACCAAAATAACTTTAACAGTTTACCACTTGGCACCCGTTTTTGACCATTAGGGAAGTTCGCGCTTGACAACCTCGACGATGTCGTCGACAACGCGCTGGGTCAGCTCGTGCGTCTCGGCCTCGGCCATCACGCGGACCAGCGGCTCGGTACCGCTCGGGCGCACCAGAATGCGGCCGCGGCCGTCAAGCTCCTTCTCGGCAGCAGCAACGGCGTCCCAAATGGGCTGGCAATCGTCCAGACCAGCCTTGTTGTCGGAATGCACGTTGACGAGTACCTGCGGGTACTTCTTCATGATGCCGGCGAGATCGGTGAGGGTACGACCGGTGCGCTTGAGCACGGCCAGCAGCTGCAGAGCCGTCACCAGGCCGTCACCGGTGGTGTTGTGCTCCAGGAAGATGATGTGGCCGGACTGTTCGCCGCCGATGACGGCACCGTCCGCGAGCATGCGCTCCAGAACGTAGCGGTCGCCCACGGCGGTCTGAACCATCTCAAAGCCCTGCTCCTTCATAGCGATGGAGAAGCCCAGGTTGCACATGACGGTCGAGACGATCTCGGAGTTGGCGAGCTTGCCGCGAGCGGCGAGGTCAGAACCGCAGATAGCCAGGATGTAGTCACCGTCGATCTCATTGCCCTCGCTGTCCACGAACAGCACGCGGTCGGCGTCGCCGTCGTGGGCCAGACCGATGTCAGCATGGGTGCGCAGCACGAGCTCGCGCAGGGGCTCAAGGTGCGTAGAGCCGCACTCAACGTTAATGTCGGTGCCGCAATAATCGGTGTTGATGGCATGGACCGTGGCACCCAGGCGCTGCAGCGCGGTGGGCGTGGTCTGGCAAGAAGCGCCATGGCCGCAGTCGACGGCAACGACCAGGCCATCGAGCCTCAGGCCATCAAGCGTATCGATGGCGTGGTCGACGTATGCCTTGCGGGCGTCCTTCATCTTGATGATGTGGCCCACGCCGGCACCGGTCGGCAGCGTATCGGCAGCCATGGCTTCCTCGGACATGACCCAGGCGCTGATCTCTTCCTCGACAGCATCGGGAAGCTTCATGCCCTTGCGGCTAAAGAACTTGATACCGTTGAACTCCGGCGGATTATGCGAAGCGGAGATGACGATGCCACCATCGAGCTCGTTTTGGACGGTGAGCAGCGCCACGGCAGGCGTGGGGATGACGCCGCAGCAGTGCGGTCGGCCGCCCTCGGCCATGATGCCGGCGGTCAGAGCGCTCTCGAGCATGGTGCCCGAAAGACGCGTGTCGCGGCCGATGCAGATATCCGGACCAAGGAACTTGGTCGCCGCGCGGCCCAGGCGAAACGCGAGGTCGCACGAAAGATCGGCGTTGGCGACGCCACGGACGCCGTCGGTACCGAAGATGTTCTGGGGCATAGGATTGCTCCTTCCCTAGCAGGCGATATACAACCGCCCACCCTAGTCGAAAAAGAAAAGCGGGACCCGCCGAGGAATCGGCAGGCCCCGCTTGTACATTGTATCTCGAAAGGAGATAAAACCTTAGCGCTTGGAGAACTGGGGAGCGCGGCGGGCCTTCTTGAGGCCGTACTTCTTGCGCTCGACCACGCGAGCATCGCGCGTAAGGAAACCGGCCTTCTTGAGGTCAGCACGGTAGTCGCCAGCGTTCAGAAGAGCGCGAGCGATGCCCAGGCGCAGAGCGCCGGACTGACCGGAGATGCCGCCGCCATCGCACAGAGCGATAACGTCGAACTGACCGGCGGTGTCGGTCACCTTGAAGGGAGCAAGGGCGTTCTCAACGAGCTGATGACGGCCGAAATACTGCTCGGCGTCACGCTTGTTGATGGTCACCTTGCCGGTGCCGGGGACGAGACGGACGCGGGCGACGGCGTTCTTACGACGGCCGGTACCCTGGTAGACAACGGTGTTCTCAGCCATCTTTAAGCCTCCAGCTCAATCTTCGTGGGGTTCTGGGCAGCATGCGGATGCTCGGCACCAGCGTAGACCTTAAGCTTGGTCATCTGGGCACGGCCGAGGGTGGTCTTGGGCAGCATGCCGCGAACGGCGCGCTCGATGACCTTCTCCGGGTGCTTCTCCATAGCCTGGCGGAAGCTCTCAGCCTTGAGGCCGCCGTTGTAGCCGCTGTGGCGATAATAGGTCTTCGTGTCGGCCTTGTTACCGGTAAGCTGGACCTTATCGGCGTTGATGACGACAACGAAGTCGCCGCAGTCGCTGTTGGGCGTGAACTGGGGCTTGTTCTTACCGCGCAGGATCATTGCGATCTGGGTGGCAAGACGGCCCAGGACAGCACCATCGGCGTCGACGAGAACCCAGTTGCGCTGGACCTCGCCCTGCTTGGCGTAGTGAGTCGATTTCGAAATCACTTAGACTCCTCCATGTACAGTACGTGTTGTTACAGAGATTCACGGGGCTCTGCAAGTAACCCGTCCATATTACCCCGCTCGCCGTACGAGTCAACAGGTATTTTGGCTCCGACCAGAGTTTCTGCACATGTCATCCACGAGCCGTGATTTTCCAGCTCTTTAGCTGTTGCCATTTTTTGAGGGTTCGCCGTCGTTAGCGCTCAACGAACTCTTGTATTTCCGCGAGCAGGCGCTTTGCCTCCTGACGGCCCTGGATATACAGGTCGAGGAGCTTTGCCGAATCGTGCTCGACATGGCCGACCTCGACCGGCTTTTGCGGAGCGACGACCAACGCACGGCCCTCGCGCTCATACTTCCACAGGTGCATGCGCTGGATGTTGTAACGGTCGTGGCGTGTCTCGATAGCCTCGAGCAGATAGGGGTAGTCGGCATAACGCGCACGCGCGGCCGGCAAAAACTCGTAGGGCTTTTTCTCATACGAACGGTCCTGCGTGACGATGACGACCGCACGGTCGAAGCCCGCCTCCTCCAGCACGTGCTCGATGGGGACCGAATCGGCCACGCCGCCGTCGACGTATTTGTGCCCGTTAATCTCGACCGGCGGCGTCACCAGCGGCAGCGACGCCGAGGCGCGCACGGCATCGAGGTCAAGCACGGCGCTTTTGACCGGGAGATACGTGGCGGTTCCAAAGAGCATGTCCGTCGCGACGGCGAACATCTCGATGGGGCTCGCGCCGAACGTCTCGCTGTCAAAGGGATCCAGGCGGTCCTGGACATCGTTGAAGATGAAGTCGTAACCCACAATGGAGCCCGTGGACGCAAACGATGCGGCGCCCATGAAGCGGCTATCGTTGCAGAAAGCCAGGTTGATGCGGTTGGCACGGCCGATCTGGTGCGACTTGTAGTTCACGCCGTTGAGGGCGCCGGCCGATACGCCATATACCGCCGGAATCTCGACGCCGGCCTCCATGAGAACGTCGAGCACGCCCGCAGTAAACTGCCCGCGAAAACTACCGCCCTCCAGGACGAGCGCGACCTTGCCGGCGTTCTTTGCCTTATCTTCTGCAGTCATATTGACCTCCTGCGATTGCGTTTTGGCTTTCTTCTACCCAGTTTTGGAATGGAGGGCGCATAGGTTTTGGAGTTGAGGAGATGGGACAGAAAGTGCGTCCCAGTTTGAGGCGGGATTCCGGGATGAACTTTCCGCTAGCCATTCATTTGGAAATTGCATCCCATTCCGAATGAGAATTCCGGGACGCAGTTTCCGCTTGATGTGTCATCCGGAAACTACGTCCCAGTCTGAGTGCGGATTCCGGGACGCGCTTTCCGCCTGGGCCGCCATTGGGAAGCGCGTCCCACCCTGCGTTGCCGTAGCGTTTTCCTAACGCTCGCGCCCTGCACAGAGTTCGATTCTCCGCGGTACGGGGCTTGCGTTGAAGTGGGGCATGGGCAGCCGGAGCTCAATCGGCATCGTATCTATATGTGGTCGAGGCTTTGCGCGGAGAATCCGCGTATTTGCTTCGCAAATACGCACCGGCTTCGGCCGCCTGTCGGCGTCCTCGCCCGCTCGCTACAAACGCTCGCGCCCTGCACAGAGTTCGATTCTCCGCGATATCTATAAGTAATAAAAAGCAGGTAGGTACATTTACCTACCTGCTTGCAACTATTGGTGGAGGCGCGGAGAATCGAACTCCGGTCCACGAAAGCCCCCTGATTGGCATCTCCAAGCTCAGTCGCTGGTTTAGTCTCGGACGCTTTGCGCGCAGCGACACGCTCGCGGCGTCCTAACCGGTTCGGTCTTAGCCTGCGCCATACCGATTACGTGCGCAGGAGCATTCCCCTAACATGACGTCGCGCCGGTGTCGGGGAAATCACCGGGTTGACGCGCCGCTATAAACTAAGCAGCGAGAGCCATAGGCTCAAAAGAAGAGTTGTTGTCAATTCAATTTGACGGTACCCCTGTTTAACGAGGCGAGGAGACCTCGGCTTGCTTCCTCTCTCAGAGCTATCGTGTCGAAACCAGTCGCCCCCGAATGTTGGGAAAGTCTGGATGGTATCAGGCCTGCAAACACCCGATAACCGTCGACTTTTCAAGGAACACGCGGGGCGAGCCCCGCTCGTGGATAGCTATCTTACCACGTTCTAAAGGCAGACAGCTGTTCTATGCACGAGCTGTGAAGACCCCAATGTGCGCCCTTGATTATCGACTTCATCCGAACACCTCCCACATTCATCCGTACATGTACGGATGAATGTGGGAACCCGATACCCTGAGGGCCGGACCGGCCGGCCCCGGAAGATCGGAGGACGGCATGTCCGGAAAGAGGAAGAAGGGTTCCGCGAAAGCGGCCCCGAGGGCCTACGGAAGGCTCACGAGGCACGAGCGGGACACGGTCCAGAGGATGCTGGAGCGCGGGGCCTCGTGCAGGGAGATCGCGAGGGAGCTGGGCAGGTCGCCCTCGACGGTGAGCGCCGAGGTGGCGTCGCACAGGTTCGTGACGGCGCCGAAGCCCAGGCGCGGCGAGCGCGTGGGCGCCTCCGCCGACCTGTCGGCGGCCTGCCCGCG
>CAUFMB010000020.1 GCA_959026535.1 uncultured Collinsella sp.
GGATGGGGTTAGCTGCGGGGGCGGTGGCGGAGCTTGTCGATGGTGGAGTCGGTGCTGTGACTGCGGGCTTCGGCGGCGCGGTCGCGAGCGTCGGCCGCGGTTTGGCGCTTGCGGCGGTAATCGATCATGCCTTGGATGATGGGCTTGCCAAAGCTCACGACATCATCGTTGTAGATGGCGGTTCGGGCTGCGAGGAGGCAGTCGGAAAAGTCCATATGGGTCTTGCCAAAGAGTTTGACGGCAAGGGCGACAACGGTGGACTCGTCGACCATGACGTCATCGAGCAGCCTTTTCATGGCCGCAGCAATCTCAACGCGGGGAACCTTATAGACGTCGCGCAGCGTGACCACGACGCGCGTGATGATTTCGGGGCAGACACGAGCAGTGCGCGTGGCGATGACCTTGGCGGCGCGCGGTGACAGAACTTCGTCGTCGTCAAGCAGGTAGCGTAGGATGACGGTCTCGTCGATGATGGTGCTACTCATGGATATCTACTTCCTCGGGACCCAAAATCGAATCGTCGCTTTCTGTAGCAAGGTACTCAATCCAGGCATTGCGCTCCTCGGAGCGGCGATTGGGGTCCCCATATGCTTTGAGCGATCCATAGGCGGCGGTGCCGTCCTTTGAGCGCACGGCGACCGGCTGAAAGGGAAGCTTGCGCATCAAAATGCTTTGCGCGACAAATAGACGGACAGCCTCGGCGAGCGATGTGCCCATGGCGTCGTAGAGACGCTCGGCATGCTGCTTATCTTCCTCGCGAATGCGCACCTGCAGGATGGCTCGTTTTTGAGTCGATGACATCACTGGCCTCCCTTAATGAGTGTGCAATTTGAATAGTCAAATACAGCATCGGCTAATAATAGCCAATCTTACAACCACTACTTTATTGCACTAGAGTAATTGAGTGTAAACGATATTACAAACGTACTACATTCACCAGAAACGAGCGGGAAATCTTTCTTGGGCGTACGCATGTAATACACTCACCTTTATAGCTTCTAGAGAATAATTCCAACCTGCCAAAACCCCTGCAATACACCCGTATTGCAGGGCCTATGCTCAAGTTTGCCACCTGCAACTGCGTATATTTAACCTGTATATCGTTGGAGGAATTCTATCGAAGCGCCTGTTTCGCCGCATGTGCTCGATACGCCGATGCCAGACCACGGGCGGTCTGGGACAACGCCGGCAGGGTCTCTCCGGCAAGGGATTCAGGAGGGAGTGAACAATATGGGCAATAAACGAGTCGTGGCCGATTCTTCGCGCTGCATCGGGTGTCAAACCTGCATGGCGGCGTGCATCGAGGCACACGATATTCCCGGCAACATCGCCGCACCGCGCCTGCGCGTGACGCGCACCTACGAGATTTCCGCACCGGTGGCCTGCCATCATTGCGAGGACGCGCCGTGCGCTAAGGCATGTCCCACCGGCGCGCTGTTCTTTGATCCAAAGAACCATCGCATCGGCGTCAACGAGGACAACTGCATCGGCTGCAAGAGCTGCGTCATGGCATGCCCCTTTGGCGCCGTGAGCGTGGCGACCACGCAGGTCCCCGTCTTGATGGGCGACGTGCGCGTGGGTTCGCAGACCAAGAGCTTCGTGCTCAAGTGCGACCTGTGCGTGGACCGTCCCGGCGGTCCGGCGTGTGCCGAGGCGTGCCCGACCAAGGGCCTCACCCTGGTAGACGAGGAGCGCCTGGCGGAGCTGACTGCCGAGCGTGCCCGCGCCACCATCGAAAACGAGGCGTAGGCGGGTGGCCATACAGGCCCAATGATTGTCAAATAAGTACCGAGTATTCGGTAGCAGAGAAAGGAAGGAGGGTGTCATGGAGAAGCATAAAGTGATCTGCCCGTATTGCGGCGCCGGTTGCCAGTTTAACCTCCTGGTCCAAAACGGCCAGGTCGTGGGTACCGAACCGCTCAACGGCATCACCAACCAGAGCGAGCTGTGCCTTAAGGGCATGAGCGGCTATGACTTCATCAACGACACCAAGATCTTGACTCCTCGCGTACTGCACCCGATGATCCGCCGCACTAAGGGCGCGGATCTTGAGCGCGTAAGCTGGGACGAGGCACTGGATTTCACCGCATCTAAGATGCAGGCCATAATTGACGAATATGGTCCTAACGCTGTCATGACTACCGGCTCTTCGCGAGGCGGCGGCAATGAGGCGAACTACGTCATGCAGAAGTTTACGCGTGCGTGCATCGGCACCCACAGCGTGGACAACTGCGCCCGTACTTGACACGGCCCTACTGTCCTCGGTCTGATGGACACGGTTGGTTCAGGTTGCATGTCATGCTCCATCCCCGGTATGGAGGATGCGGGCTGCATTTTCCTCTTCGGCTATAACCCTGCCGATTCGCACCCCATCGTCGCAAGGCGTATCGTGCGAGCCAAAGAAAAGGGTTGCAAGATCATCGTCGCCGATCCGCGCCATATCGAAACCGCGCGTATCGCCGATCTCTACCTTCCGATCAAGAACGGTTGCAACGTTGCGTTCCTCAACGCCTTTGCCAACTGTCTGGTCAACGATGGCCTCTACGACAAGGAATTCGTCGCCGAGCACACGAACGGCTTTGACGAGTGGTGGGAGACCATCAAGAACTACACTCCCGAATCTGTACAGGACATCACGGGTGTCGAGCCCGCGTTGATCCACCAAGCTGCCGAGATGTACGCCACGGCGAAGCCCTCTGCCATCATTGGCTGGGGCATGGGCGTATGCCAGCAGAAGCAGAACCTGAAGACGGTGCACACCATCGCCTCCATCGCCTGCGTTGCCGGCCAGATCGGCAAACCCAATTCCGGCCTCGCGCCCGTGCGCGGTCAGAATAACGTCCAGGGCTCCTGCGATATGGGCATGCTGCCCAACCTGTACCCTGGCTACCAGAAAGTCACTGACCCCGCAGTGCGTGCCAAGTTTGCCAAGGCTTGGGGCGTGCCCGAGGAAAAGCTCCCGCTCGAGGAGGGCTACAAGCTCACCGACCTGGGTCACCTGGTCGACGAGGGCAAGGTGCACTGCTTCTACAACTACGGCGAGGACCCGGTGCAGACCGAGCCCGATTCGGCCGGTATGCGCAAGACGCTCTCCGAGCTGGATCTGTTCATTTGCCAGGACATCTTTATGACGCAGACGACCATGCTCGCCGACGTCATCCTGCCCGCTACCTCTTGGGGAGAGCACGAGGGTGTCTTTACTGCATCCGACCGTAGCTTCCAGCACTTTGACGCGGCTGTTCCGCCCAAGGGCGAGTGCCGTCACGACTGGGAGATCTTCGCGGACCTGTCCACGCGCATGGGCTATCCCATGCACTACGACAACACCGAGCAGATCTGGAACGAGTGCATTAGCCTGTGCCCCAACTTTGTGGGCGCGACCTACGAGAAGATGGCTCCCGAGGGCGGTTACGCCCAGTGGCCGGTCAAGAGCACCGATGTGAACGACCACGGTACGCCCGACATGTTCGCTGGTGGCAAGTTCACCACCAAGGACGGCCGCGCCAACCTGATGGCGCACGACTGGGAGGCGCCCTCCGAGCTTCCCGACGATGAGTACCCGCTCATTCTGTGCACCGTCCGCGAGGTCGGTCACTACAGCTGCCGCTCGATGACCGGCAATTGCAAGACGCTGGCGCTGCTCGCCGACGAGCCCGGCTTTGTCCGCATGAATCCCGCGGACGCCCAGGCGCGCGGCATCAAGAACGGCGACATCGTCTCGATTCACAGCCGCCGCGGCCAGGTATACAGCCGCGCCGACGTGAGCGACCGCATCAATAAGGGCACGGTCTATATGACCTACCAGTGGTGGATCGGCAAGTGCAACGAGCTGACCATTCACAAGGTTGACCCGGTCTCGCATACGCCCGAGGACAAGTTCTCCGCCTGCCAGGTCGACGCTATCGCTGACCAGGTCTGGGCCGAGGGCGAGGTCGAGCGTCAGTACACCGAGCTCAAGCAGGCTCTGGTGGACGCCGCCGCTCCCCAGGACGTTGAGCCTGGCGCCGCCAAGTTCGACGACGAGACGCACGTGAATCAAATCGTGTAGTCCCGTTCTCGTTGGCTTTTTGGGCCGGGCGTCCCGTACGTTCGGGAGCTCGGCCCGTTATTTTGAAAGGAAGTGGGGATGAACCGCTTCATCGACATCAACCCGGAGAGGTGCATCGGCTGCGGAACATGCCAGTCCGCCTGTGCCGACGCCCACCGGATGCAGGGTCTTCAGGATACGCCGCGCCTGGCGCTCGTGAAGACCGGCGGTATTTCGGCCGCCCTTGCCTGCCACCATTGCGAGGGTGCCCCCTGCGCCGAGGTCTGCCCGGTGAATGCCATCGAGCACGATGGCGATCGCATCCACGTCAAGGAGCAGGAGTGCATCGGGTGCAGGCTGTGCGCCATCGCGTGCCCCTTCGGAGCCATCCATCCCGATGGCACGTCTATCGCCGGTGTCGCAGGCATGTGCGACCCGACGCCTTCGATCCGGACGGTCCGCATTGTGTGGCGGCGTGCCCCACCAAGGCGCTGACCGTCATGGGCGGCGCGGCCGATCGCGAGCTCGACGAGGCCAAGCGCCTGCGCTCGATCGAAAACGGTCCGGTCGTCGACGTTACCGCTGTGGCCCAGGGTCTGTCCGAGAAAGCAGAAGGGAGCGTAAACAATGGATAGCATGACGCTGTTTATCGCATCGCTTGCCGTCTCGTGCATCGGTGCGCTCGCCTCGGTTCTGCTGATTAAGGCCGACAACGCCGCCAAGACCGCCGGCTGCCTGATCGGCGCCGTCGCGGCCGTGCTGTCGTTCATCGCGGGCCTCGAGGCCGTGCTTGGCGACGTTTCGTCCCTCAACACGGTCTTCTTCTTCCCGTTCGCCCGTCTCGAGCTCTTGCTCAACGGCCTTGCGGGCCTGATCGTGGTCCTCATCTCGATTCTCGCCTTTGCGGGCTTCATCTACGGTCTGTCCTACTTCGACGAGTACCCGGGCAAGGTCGGGCGCGCCGGCTTCTTTATGAACACCTTCGTCGCCTCGATGATGCTCGTCATCACCGCCGACAACGTGTTCTGGTTCCTGGTCGCCTTTGAGCTCATGTCCCTTACGAGCTACTTCCTTGTCGTTATCGAGGAGAACAAGAACTCCATTAGGGGCGGTTGGCTCTACTTCGTCATCGCGCACGTGGGCTTCGTTCTCATCATGGCGAGCTTCCTGCTCATGACCAACGGCGTGGGCGGTTCCTTCAGCTTCAGTGATTTCCGTACGCATGACTTTGGACCCGCCGTCTCCTCCGCGTGCTTCGTCCTCGCGTTCTTCGGATTTGGCGCGAAGGCCGGTATCATTCCGCTGCACTCCTGGCTGCCCCAGGCGCACCCCGAGGCGCCGTCCAACGTGTCCGCCCTCATGTCCGGCGGCATGATCAAGATCGGCATCCTGGGAATCCTCAAGGTCGGTCTCGACCTGCTCGCGGGTTCGGGCGTCCAGCTCTGGTGGGGCCTCATGGTCCTGGTCTTCGGATCCATCTCGTCGGTCCTGGGTGTCGTCTACGCCCTCCACGAGCACGACATCAAGCGCCTGCTTGCCTATCACTCCGTCGAGAACATCGGCATCATCTTGCTCGGTGTCGGCGCGTCCATGACGGCGCACGCCCTGGGCAACGACGTCATCGCGACGATCGCGCTCATGGCCGCCCTCTACCACACGCTCAACCACGCCATGTTCAAGGGCGAGCTGTTCCTCGGCGCGGGCTCCCTGCTCTATGCCACGGGTACGCGCAACATGGAGAAGATGGGCGGTCTGTTCCGCCGCATGCCGGTCACGGCCGTCTGCTTCCTCATCGGTGCCCTTGCCATCTCGGCCATCCCGCCGCTCAACGGCTTCGTTTCCGAGTGGTTCACCTACCAGTCCCTGTTCAACATCTCGACGCTCTCCGACCCGGTCGTCATGGTGTTCGCCGTCGCCTCCGCGGCCGCCCTCGCCATCACCGGTGCCCTGGCCGTCACGTGCTTCGTGAAGGCCTACGGCGTCTCGTTCGCGAGCAGCCCTCGTTCCCAGGAGGCCGCGAACGCCAAGGAGTCCCCGGCTCCGATGTTGTTCTCGCAGATGCTCCTCGCGGCCATCTGCGTGGTACTGGGAATCGGCTCCCCGGTCATCGCCCCGGTTCTGGGCGACGTCGCCCAGAGCGTGCTTGCCGGCTCCGCCGTCACAGCCACCTCGGGCGTGTCTCTCGTGAACGAGATTTCCGGTGCCGCCACCTCCACCCCCGCGATCGCCATCGCGCTCGTGGTCCTCACCGGCCTCGCGTTCGCGTTGAGGTCCTGCCTCGGCGCCAAGGCCCCCGCTAAGAAGACCGACCCTTGGGCGTGCGGCTACGAGCCCAACGAGCGCATGCCCGTCGTCGCCACGAGCTTCGCGTCCGACGTCGAACTCTTCATGGGCCCGCTCTACACCCTGCGCGAGGTATGCACCAAGATCTGCTGGTCCATCGCGCACGTGTTCCAGAAGCTCACCGGTGTCGCCCAGGGCGTCGAGCCCCTGCCCGACCGTTTCCTGGTCGATGCACCGAGCGAGGGTGCCGACAAGCTGGCCGGCCTCGCCTCCAAGATCGAGGGCGGCAACTACTCCGTATACATCTGCTACATCGTCGCGGCGCTCGTGGTCTTCCTCGTGCTCGCCGTGGTCATGGTCTAGAGAGGGGAGAGGATATTATGAACATCGTTCTTGCGATGGCGCAGGGCCTCGTGGTCATGCTGGTCGCGCCCTTCTTCTCCGGCCTCGCCCGTGTGATTCGCGCGAAGATGCACAATCGCCGCGGTCCGTCCATCCTTCAGGATTACCGGGACCTCGCGAAGCTCATGGCGCGTCCCGAGTCCGTGAGTTCCGACTCGAGCTTCGTGCTGCGCATCATGCCGCCGCTGTTCCTCGCGGTGTCGTTTATGCTCGCCATGGGCCTGCCCATGTTCACGCTCCAGAGCCTCATGCCCGTCTTTGGTGACGCCATCACCATTATGTACGCGCTCGCGCTGTCCCGCTTCTTCTTCGCGCTGTCCGGCGTGGATTCCTCCAACGCCTACGCGGGCTTCGGCGGTATCCGCGAGCTCCTCATGAGCGTGCTCATCGAGCCGTCCATGCTCATCGCGCTGTTCACCGTCGCCATCGTGTGCGGCTCCACGGACATTGCGACCATGGGTCAGCACATCGTTACGGGCAACGTCTCGAGCGTCGTCGCCGTTATCCTCGCCGGCGTCGCCTTCGCGGCCGCCTGTTACATGGAGCTCGGCAAGCTTCCGTTCGATCAGGCCGAAGCCGAGCAGGAGCTCCAGGAGGGCCCGCTCGCCGAGCTCTCCGGCCCGTCCCTGGCCATGATGAAGCTCGCCATGGGCATGAAGCAGGTCGTGGTCGTCGCTTGGTTCACCTCCATCTTCATCCCCTGGGGAGAGCCCGCGACCATCGGCGTCACCGCTCTCTTGGGCGCCGTCGTCTTCCTCGTCAAGTGCCTGGTCGATTTCGTCGTCTGCGGCGTGCTCGAGAACTCCGTTTCCCGTTCGCGCTTCAAGGTGCTCGGTAACCAGACCTGGGCCGTCGTCGGCATCGCGGTCCTCGCGTTCGTCTTCGTCGTCGTAGGCGTGTAGGGAGAAGGGAGAAACTATGTCAATCGAATCGAGCTTGTCCCTCTTTGCCATGGTGGCGATCGCCGTCCCCATGCTGGGCTCCCTGCTCATCGTCATGCTGCCGCGTCCCTACGCTAAATGGATCTGCGCCTTTGCCGGCGGCATCGCCACGGTCGCTTCCGTTGGCTTGGCCGCGACGTTTGCCGGAAACGGCATGAACGCGGTCGATGTAACCTGGGCGAGTATGGGCCAGACCTTGGTCATGGGCTTCATATTCGACCGGATGAGCACGCTGCTCGCACCCGCGTTCGTCGCTATCGGCCTGCTCGTCGTCATCTATTCGTTCCCGTACATGAGCGATAAGAATAAGGAGCATCCCGACGCGCCCCGTCGTCGCTTCTACGTGTACTTCTCCACGTTCATCGGCGCCATGGCCGGTCTCGCCCGCAGCTCCACCATCGTCGGCCAGCTCGTTTTCTTCGAGATCACCGGTGTGTGCTCCTGGGGCCTCATCAGCTACTACATGACGTCCACGGCCAAGAAGGCCGGTATGAAGGCGCTCATCATCACCCATATCGGCGCTCTGGGACTCTACATCGGCGCGGCCTTCCTGTTCGCCGGAACCGGCACGTTCGCGCTGAGCGCGATCTCCCAGCTCGATTCCGGTATGAAGACCGTCGTGCTGCTGCTCATCCTGTTCGCTGCTTGGGCCAAGTCCGCCCAGTTCCCGCTCTACATGTGGCTGCCCTCCGCAATGGAGGCCCCCACGCCCGTTTCCGCCTACCTTCATGGTGCGTCCATGGTTAAGGTCGGCGTGTGCGTGTTCGCCCGCGCTCTTGCGAGCGCCGGCGATATCCCCGAGATCGTCGGTTGGGTCGCCATCATCGACGCCGTCGTGACCATGCTCTTCGGCTTCCTCATGTACCTGCCCCAGAAGGATATGAAGCGCCTGCTCGCCTTCTCGACGATCGCGCAGCTCGCCTACGTGTTCTTTGGCCTGGGCCTCTCCGTGTTCGGAAGCCAGATGGCGTTTAACGGCGCCGTCGAGCACATCTTCAACCACGCGTTCACCAAGACCCTGTTCTTCCTCATCGCTGGCTCTCTCAGCTTCACGCTGGGAACCCGTATGCTGCCCAAGATCCAGGGCCTCATGAAGAAGTACCCGGTCACGGGCGTGGGCTTTGCGGTCGCCGCGACCGCTATCGCCGGCGTGCCCCCCATGAGCACGTTCTTTTCCAAGTTCCAGATCATTTCCGGTGGCTTCGCGGTTGGTGCTACCAACACGGTCATCTTTGTCCTCGTGTGCGTCATGGTCGTCGAGACCGTCGCCACCTTCGCATGGTTCCTGCGTTGGATGGGTAAGGTCCTGCCCGGTGAGCCGAGCGAGACCGTGGCCGCCGGCCAGCCCCTTCCGCGCGCCATGGCGTTCGTGTTCGTCGTCCTCATGATCATGGTCGTCGTCGCCGGTCCTCTGTCCTCTAGTTGGATGGGTTAGGAGGTAGGACATGGGTTATTCGTTAGTCAATATCCTGGGCGGTCTTCTGATCGTGACCTCCACCATGGTGGTCGTCTCGAAGACCATCCCGTCCGCCATCAAGTGGTACGCGATCCAGTCGGTTGTCCTGGTGGGCGTGCTGCTCACCCTGGGCCTCACCACCGGTGCCACCGAGCTTCTCATGTGGGCCGCGTCGGCCTTCGTCACCAAGGTGATCCTCGTTCCGTTCATTCTCAACCGTGCCTACAAGAAGATGGGTTCGCCTGCCGATAGCACGCTGACCTCCTCCATCAAGCCGGCCTGGACCATCATCCTCACCGGTCTGGAGGTGGCCGTCTGCTTCGCGGTGGTCACGCGCCTGAGCCTGCCCACCGCCGAGGTGGCCACTCCGGCCCTCGCCATCAGCTTCGCGCACTTCTTCGTCGGCCTCACGTGCATCATCTCCCAGCGCAACATCCTCAAGCAGATCTTCGGGTACTGCCTTATGGAGAACGGTAGCCACGTGACGCTCGCTCTGCTCGCGCCCACGGCCCCCGAGATCATCGAGATCGGCATCGCCACCGACGCCATCTTCGCCGTCATCATCATGTCCGCCGTCGTCGTGAGGATTTGGAACGACACCAAGTCGCTCGACTCCCACGACCTGACCGAATTGAAGGGGTAGGCCATGGATGTTTCAATGCTGACGGTCGCCCTGCTCGCTTGTCCTCTCGTCTTCTCCCTGATTATGGCTGCGCTCCCCAAGACGACGTCCTACAACGTCTTCGCGGGGCTCAACACCATCTCCGTCGCGGCGACCCTTGTCCTTTCGGTCGTCACCGCGGGAACCATGCTCTCGAGCGGGCAGAATATCGACGCTTTGGGCCTGTGGCTCCATCTCGATTCGCTCTCGTCGATCTTCGTCCTTCTGGTGGGCATCATCGGGTTCATCACCGGCGTGTACTCCATCTCCTATATCAAGATCGATATCGAGGAGAAGACCATGCCGGCCGAGCGCACCAAGCAGTACTACGCGCTGTTCAGCCTGTTCGTCTTCACGATGCTGCTCGCCTGCCTGTCCAACAACATCATCCTCACCTGGGCGGCGGTCGAGGCCACTACGCTGTCGACCGTGTTCCTCGTGGGCATCTACAAGAACAAGCAGGCGCTCGAGGCGTCTTGGAAGTACGCGATGGTCTGCACCGCCGGTGTGGCCTTCGGCCTGTTCGGCACGCTGCTCATCTACGCGAACGCCGCCGATATCATGCCCAACGCGCATGAGGCCGCCTTCCTCACCTCCATCATGCCCTACGCCGACCAGTTCGACCCGATGCTCGTGCGCCTCGCGTTCGCGTTCATCGTCATCGGCTTCGGCACCAAGGCGGGCCTGTTCCCCATGCACACCTGGCTGCCCGACGCGCACTCCCAGGCTCCGAGCCCGGTCTCCGCGCTGCTCTCGGGCGTGCTGCTCAAGTGCGCCATGCTGGTGATCATCCGCTTCTACTCCCTGTCCATCATCACGGTGGGCGACACCTATCCGCGAACGCTCCTGCTCATCCTGGGCACGCTGTCCATCCTGGTGGCTGCCCTGTGCATCTTCAAGCAGGACGATATCAAGCGCCGCTTCGCGTACTCCTCCGTCGACAACGTCGGCGTGGTCGCGCTGTGCCTGGGTATCGGTGGCCCGCTCGGTATCGCCGCCTGCCTGCTGCACTGCATCTTCCACGGCTTCACGAAGGCGCTCGCCTTCTGCATGGCCGGTAACATCCAGCACATCTACCACACCCGCGACCTGAACAAGATCAAGGGCGTCGTCGAGATCGCTCCCGTCACGGCAGCGCTCACCATCATCGCCCTGCTCGCGCTCGCCGCCTTCCCGCCGTTCGCCCTGTTCATCTCCGAGTTCCTCACCTTCGTGGCCGGCGTTCAGTCCGGTCCCATCTGGGTGGTCGTGCTCGTGGCCATCGGCCTCACCGGCGTGTACTTCGCCCTTACCGGCATCGCGCTCAAGTCCATCTTCGGCAAGGCGCCCGAGGGCATGAAGCGCCACGAGGTGCCCGCCCTCATGATCATCCCCGAGATCGCCCTCGCGATCGTGGTCATGTGGTTCGGTATCGCCACCCCGGTCACCATCACGAGCGGCGTCGAGGATGCAACGTCCGTCGTTTTGAACCAGAGCGTCGAAGAGCTCCACGAGGCCCCTCTCTACCGCATGGTGTTCAGTTCCCAGACCAAGACAAGTGAGGTGAATTAGCACCATGGCAGAACCTGAAAAGAAGGACTACGCTCGTCGCTGCGAAAGCCACGTCGAGGCCCTGCGTGCTGCAGTGCCGGGCGCTATCGAGAAGGTCGAATGGCAGTGCGAGGACCAGCTGACGATCACCGTCAAGCAGGACAAGCTGCCCGAGGCCGTCCACTACCTGTACTACGAGCGCTACGGCTGGATTCCCGTGATTATCGGCAACGATGAGCGCAGCCTGTGCGGCCGTTACGCCGTGTATTACGTCATCTCCATGGAGGGGGAGGACCCCGGCTGGGTGACCGTGCGCACCGAGGTCGATCCCGCCAAGATGACGTTCCCGTCCGTGACGCCGTTCGTCCCCGCCTGCGTGTGGGGCGAGCGCGAGCTGCGCGACATGTTCGGCCTGATCCCCGAGGGTCTGCCCGACCGTCGCCGCCTGGTACTGCCCGATGACTGGCCCAGCGGCCTGTACCCGCTGCGCAAGGACTCCATGGACTACCGCTTCCGTCCCGCTCCCGCGAGCGACATGGAAAACTACGAGTTCTTGGCCGACACCAAGGGCAAGGAGACCACGCTCGTCCCCATGGGCCCGCTGCACATTACCTCCGACGAGCCTGGCCACTTCCGCCTGTTCGTCGAGGGCGAGACTATCGTCGACGCCGACTACCGTCTGTTCTACGTGCACCGCGGCATGGAGAAAGTCGCCGAGACGCGCCTGAACTATGACGCCGTGACGTTCCTCGCCGACCGCATCTGCGGTATCTGCGGCTGCGCCCACTCGGTGGCCTACGCCGAGGCCGTCGAGCGCGCCCAGGGCATTCATGTCCCGCCGCGCGCCCAGTACATCCGCGCCATCATGCTCGAGGTCGAGCGTCTGCACTCGCACCTGCTCAATATTGGCCTCGCATCGCACTACACGGGCTTCGACTCCGGCTTCCAGCAGTTCTTCCGCGTCCGCGAGAAGTCCATGGACCTGGCCGAGAAGCTCTCCGGTCACCGCAAGACCTACGGCCTCAACGTGATCGGCGGCGTGCGTCGCGACATTTTGGCCGAGCAGAAGCTCTCCACGCTCACGACCATCCACCAGCTGCGCTCCGAGGTTCAGGAACTCGTCGACGTCTTGCTCTCCACGCCCAACTTTATCGAGCGTACGAGCGGTATTGGCATCTTGGACCGCAAGATCGCACGCGACTTCTCGCCGGTCGGCCCGCTCATGCGTGGCTCGGGCTATGCCCGCGACGTGCGCTTTGACCATCCCTTCGACGGCTACGCCGATCCGGATGTTCAGAAGATGCATGCTGCCACGGCCGACACCTGCGATGCCTTCGGCCGTACCGCCGTTCGCATCCAGGAGGTCTACGATTCGATCGACATGATCGAGACCATGCTCGAGAACTGCCCGTCGGGCCCCATCCTCACCACGGATTGGGAGTACACCCCGCACAAGTACGCTATCGGCGCCACCGAGGCACCGCGCGGCGAGGACGTGCACTGGGCCATGCTCGGCAACAACCAGAAGTGCTACCGCTGGCGCGCCAAGGCAGCTACGTACAGCAACTGGCCGGTCCTGCGCTACATGTTCCGCGGCAACACCGTGGGCGACGCGGCGCTGATCGTCGGCTCGCTCGACCCGTGCTACTCCTGCACCGACCGCGTGACGGTGACCGATGTCGCCGCCAAGCGCGACCACGTGCTCGACAAGGAGCAGTTCGAGAACGTCTGGCGCGACAAGTCGCCGCTTGCGGGCGAGGGCACCATGGCCGCTCCGCTCGATGAGGAGGCGCTCTAATATGCTGAAGCTTTGGAAGGTTAACGCCAAGGCCGGCGACGCGACGGTCAAGTACCCGTTTGCGCCGTTTCCCACCAACAAGGACATGCGCGGCAAGCCCGAGCACAACGCCGAGCTCTGCATCGCCTGCGGTGCCTGTGGCGTGGCATGCCCGGCCGATGCCATTCGCATGGACACCGACCTTGCGGCCGATACCATTACCTGGTCGATCGACTACGGCCGCTGCATCTTTTGCGGCCGTTGCGAGGAGGCCTGCCCCATGGAGGCCATCAAGCTCACCGAGGAGTTTGAGCTGGCCGTCATGAGCAAGGACGACCTCACCAGCAAGAGCGTCTACACGCTCGAGCACTGCTCGCGCTGCGGCAAGCCGTTCGCCCCGCACAAGGAGATCGACTACGCTAAGCGCCTGCTGCAAAAGGCCGGCGGCATGGAGGCCGAGCAGGCCGCCCGTACCGTCGGTATGTGCCAGGAGTGCAAGCGCGAGCTCGACGCCCTGCGCGCCGCCTCGGCCGTAAAGACCGGCAACGCGCACGGCATGGCTGCCAACGAGACGCTTGCGTCCGGTGAGCCCCAGGGCCCCGGCATGGAGCATCTGGGCGGCCACGGTGTGAACCCGGAGTATATCGACCGCGAGCTCAACCCCGATGCGCCCGAGATTCCCGCCGGTCCGGCGCCGGTCGAGGGCATCATCATGGATTTTGAAACGAAGGAGGAGTAACCATGGCCGAACCCACGCTTTTGCCCGAGCGGCTTCAGTACCGCCCGACCAAGATCGAGCTCGACGAGAGCATCGAGAAGGCCAAGGCGACCCTTCTTAAGAAGATCAAGCGCTCGGTGTACGTCTACCGTGTCGACTGCGGCGGCTGCAACGGCTGCGAGATCGAGATCTTCGGTTCCATCACGCCCGTCTTTGACGTCGAGCGCTTTGGCATCAAGGTCGTGCCCTCGCCCCGTCACGCCGATGTGCTGCTGTACACCGGCGCCGTGACGCGTGCCATGCGCATGCCGGCCCTGCGCGCGTTTGAGGCCGCACCCGATCCCAAGATCGTGGTGTCCTATGGCGCGTGCGGCTGCACCGGCGGTATCTTCTACGACAACTACTGCGTCTGGGGCGGCACGGATAAGATTCTGCCGGTCGATGTCTACATCCCCGGCTGCCCGCCCAGCCCCGCGCAGACCGTCTACGGCTTTGCCATGGCGCTCGGTCTGCTGGACCAAAAGCTCCATGCCGAGACCACGGTGGAGGCTGCCGGCGAGCAGGCCGATATCCTGCATCCCGGCGTGCCGTACAAGCTGCGCGTTGCCATCGAGCGCGAGGCTCGCGCCATGAGCGGCTACCGTTACGGCCGCGACCTGGCCAACGAGTTTATGGATACGCTCGAGGGCGCGCCCAAGGGTGATATCCGAGGTGCCATGGCGCTGCTCATCGACAAGCAGGACGATCCGCGCCGCGTTGAGGTCTACTCGGCGCTGCAGGATCTGGTGCTGGCCGGAGGTCACTAGATGGAGCTCACGGACCGCTCTGGTTACTTTGCGGGCCCCGGCATGCTCGGCGGCTCTTTTGGCGATGCCTCGCGCGCAAGCGACGAGGCCGCCGAGGGCGTCGCCGACCCCTGCCTGGGCCATGCGCCCGACCAGGTGGTCTTCTACGAGCTCACGCGTAAGTTTGTGGAGACCGAGGAAGACGTTCCCCAGGAGGCCTGCGACGTGCTGTACTACACGCTCGCCGTGGGCCACCACACCGGCGTGCTCGACTGCTTTGAGCCGCGCCTGTCGGTGCCGGTGGATGTGTTTTATTCGCTCGTCGACGCGCTGCCGGAGGGGGAGGCCAAAACCAAGTTCGAGGCCATCCGCTCCTTTGGCGAGTGCCAGCTCGACAAGGCGGCGGTGCCGTCGCTGCTCGAGGCCTGCGACACGCTGCTCGACGAGCGCGGTTTTCGCGGGTCGGCCAAGGCCGGCATCTCGGTGTTCGACGACGACTTTGGCCTGCATGCCCAGCAGGTCGCGTTTTTGATGAAATTCCGCGATCTGGTGGAGCGCGTGCGCGGTGTGTCGGGTGTGTATCTGACGGGAAGGTTGCAGTAATGGGTCGCGTTGTGGATGGTCGTGTGAACGGCGCCCCGTTTGCGGGTATCGTGCTCACGGCGGGAAGCGTGCTGCGTGCCGACGATGCCGCCGGCCCTGTGCTCTCCAAAAAGATGGAGGACGCGCCCATTGCCGGTTGGTACACCATCGACGGTGGCCAAACGCCTGAGGACGACATCATCGAGGTCAAGCGCGAGCGTCCGCCTCGCCTGGTCTTGGTCGATGCCGCCGACATGGCACTGCCCGTCGGGTCCATCCGCTTGCTCGACAAACGTGACGTGGCCCGCAAGTCGATGTTCACCACGCATTCGCTTCCCTTGTCGATTCTGATCGAAGAGATTGAGCAATCGTGTGATGATATCGTCTTCGTTGGGATTCAGCCGGGCGACACGGAGTTCTACAACCCCATGTCCCCGGAGGTCTTTGAGGCCGTCGACGCCGTGTACGACGCCGTGGCCGCCAACGACTTTTCCCACTTTGTCCGCTTGGGGCAGGAGCTATAGCAGCGCTTGCCTCTGCTGAATAGGAAAGAAGTGATTGACATGGCAGATTCCAAGGTGGAGTACCCCGCTCCCGATTGCCTGGCGCCCGCCGCGATCGAGGCCAAGACCGAGGCCGCCGGCGTGACCAAGGCTAACCTGCCGGTCGCTAAGGCCTTTCTGTTGGCAATGTTCGCCGGCGCGTTTATCGCCTTCGGTGGCCTGTTCTTTACGGTGTTTTTGAGCGATAGCACGCTGGGCTGGGGTGCCCAGCGCGTCGTGGGCGGCCTGTGCTTTTGCCTGGGCCTGGTGCTGGTGCTGGTGTGCGGCGCCGAGCTGTTTACCGGCAATTCGCTTATGGTCTGCGCGCTCAAGAGCAAAAAGATCACCCTTGTCCAGATGCTTAAGGCCTGGGTCGTCGTGTGGGTCGGCAATTTTGTCGGTGCTCTGTTCATCGTCTTTTTGGTGTACATGGCCGGCATCTATAAACTCAACGGCGAGGCGGTCGCCAACTCCATGGTGAGCGTCGCCGCCGGCAAGGTGACGATCGACTGGGTGACGATCTTCTTCCGTGGCATCCTGTGCAATATCTTTGTGTGCCTGGCCGTGTGGATTGGTACTGCGGGCAAGACCGTAGTCGATAAGGTTGTGGGCATTTTGCTGCCCATCTCCGCCTTTGTGGCCTGCGGTTTTGAGCACTGCGTTGCCAACATGTACTTTTTGCCTATTGGTGCCGTGATGCACGCGTGCGGCTATGGTGCCGACGTCGCCGGCGCCGATGCGCTCAACGCTGCGGGCATTGCGTTTAACTTGTCCGCCGCCACGCTGGGCAACATCGTGGGCGGCGCGGTTCTGATCGCGCTCGGCTACTGGTTTGTCTACGCCAAGAAGTCCGAGGCGTAAGGTACCGTCTGTTTGACGTTGGGCCTCCCGCGGGGCGTTGCCGTGCGGGAGGCTTTTTGGGTCTGGGGCTCGTTGGCGTGCTGCTGGCCTGTTGTGTTTGACCTGTGAAAGGGGTAATCGAGATGGCATCTGCTGTGGAGCGTGACGGTCGCGCTGTGGTGACCACATGCGGGGGATGCTATGCCGATTGCGCCTTTGCGGCACGCGTTGAGGATGGTCGTGTGGTGGCCGAGTTGCCGGTGCCGGGGCATCCGTGCGCGGCGCGTGCCCTCTGCGCCCGCGGACGGCATCGCCTGGCAATGCCGTTTGACGAGCGCGACCGCATTGTGCACCCCATGCGACGCCGCCGGGATGGCTCGGGGTTTGATGCGATTACCTGGGACGAGGCGTTTGCTCAGATTGCCGAGCGTCTTTTGGGGATTGTTGACGAGTGCGGGCCTCGTGCGCTGGGCATGACGCTCGGCGTGCCCTCGTTCGACCGCTACTGGGCGTATCGTTTTATGCATGCGCTGGGCTCGCCCAACGTATACGGTGCCGATGGCGCCTGCGAGGTAAGCCGACTTACCAGTTGGGAACACAGCCTGGGCTATAGTCCCGCCTCCGACCTGGCGCATACCGATTGCATCATGTATCTGGGGCGTTCCATCGTCGATTCGTCGACGATGGGGGCTGTCGATGCGCTCAACGATGCACGCCGGCGCGGGGCGAAGATCATCGTGGTCGACCCCCGGCGCAGCGGCTCCGCCGCGCTTGCCGATCGCTGGCTCCGCGTGCGCCCGGGCTGTGACTTGGCCTTGTTGCTGGGCATTGCGCATGTGCTCATTGCCGAGGACTTGTACGACAACGAGTTCGTTGCCCGCTATACCACGGGTTTTGACGAGCTGGCGCTGGCGGCCCGTGCTTGGACGCCCGAGTGGGCCGAGTCGATGTGCGACGTGCCGGCGGACGATATCCGTGCGACTGCGCGTGATTTGGCTGCCGCCGTGCCCGCCGCTGTGGTGGATGCGGGCTTTCATGGCGGCATCGGTATCGCGTATGCCAATAGCACCCAGACTGCGCGCGCGATTTGTCTGGTCGATGTGCTGCTGGGCTGTATCGGGCATGTGGGCGGCGCGCTCAATCCACCTACACCGCTTGCGCTGGGCGACTTGGATCCTGTGCGTTTCGCGACGCCGCCGGTGCCGCGTGGGCCCAAGCTGGGGTCCGAGCGCTATCCACTGGTCGATCCGGTGCGCGGCCTGTGCACGACCATCGGTCAGTCGATTCTTGCCGGCGATTTGCGTGGGCTCATCGTCTATGCCAGTAACCCCGGTGCGGGCTATGGCAATGCACAGGCTTGGTTGAGTATTTTGCAGCGGCTCGACTTGCTTGTGACGATTGATATTCGCTGGTCCGAGACGGCGCGTGCTTCTGACTTCGTGCTGCCCGACGTGACGTATCTGGAGGCCGACCGTGGCGTGGGAACGGTGACAGGTGCCAACGATGCGCGCCTGTTCTACCGCAACGCCGTGCTGCCCGTGTTGCATAACGACACGCGTCCCGGTCGGGAGATCTTTGCCGGGTTGGCTGCGGCCTGCGGCGTAGGCGAGTACTTCGACTTTACGCCGGACGACCTTGCGGCTGCCCAGGTGGCGCCCTTTGGGATCGATCTGGACGAGCTCAAGGAACGCGGTTGGGCCGATACGGGCGTGCCGCTGCCGCCGCGCACAGGTGAGCCCGTGATTCCACTGGAAGGCGGCAAGATAGCGCTGGCAAGCAGCGTGTGGGAGCGTGCCGGTTTGGGTCGTGTGCCCGACTGGATCGCGCCCATGGTGGAGCCCGGCCCGGGAATGTTTCGCCTCATTAGCGGCAACCGTCCCTTTGAATCGCACACCTCGCGCAGACTTGCGGCGGCCGGCGCCGTCGAGGCAGGGTCGGACTTGGACGCCGTGCAGATGAATGCCGATGCCGCCGCTCGAATGGGTATCGCCGATGGCGAGGTCGTCGAGCTTGTAAGCGACATGGGCCGCGACCGCGTGCGCGTGGAGACGACGCCCTATCTGCATCCCGCGTGCATCTTTACGTCGGCCGCCCCCGGTGGGCGTTCGTTTGGCTTCGATGCCGGTGGCGCTCAAGGCTTGGGCGTGGGCCCGCTCGACCACACGCCGCTGCGCTGGGACCCGTTGACGGGTGCTGCGCTCACCCAAGAAAACGCCGTTCGCGTGGAAAAGATCACGGAGCACGAGGATAATAACGACTGATTGATTCAGCAGATTGATTCGGCTAGTTTTTGATGAACGACCGACTGATCTGTCCTTGGTTTTGAAAGGCTGCACATGAGCGATAGCCAGAACATGTCCGATGAGGTACGCGCCCGCCTGCGCGCCATTCCTTCCGTCAACGAGCTGCTTGCCGAGTGGCCGGTGGTGAAGGCGGCGGGGGAGACCTGCGACGCGGTGGTGCATGCCGCCGTCACGGCCGAGCTCGACGAGGAGCGCGCCGCGATTCGTGCCGGCGCCGATCCGCGCTCCAAGCGCGAGCTGGCATCGGCCATCGAGTGGCGTGCGCATCGCTCCGCGCTGCCGAGCTTGCGTCCTGCCGTCAACGCCACGGGTGTTGTTATCCATACCAATCTGGGTCGCGCCCCGCTCGCGGAATCGGCCGCCAAGGCCGTGGCCGAGGTCGCGCGCGGGTACAGTACGCTCGAGTACAGCGTGGACACCTGCTCGCGCGGGTCGCGCAAGGAGCATGCCGCGCAGCTCATCCGTTCGCTTACCGGTGCCGAGGATGCGCTGGTCGTCAACAACAATGCCGCCGCAGTGTTGCTGGTGCTGGCGACTCATGCTGCGGGCAAAGAGGTTATCGTCAGCCGCGGCGAGCTTGTCGAGATTGGCGGCAGCTTCCGTATCCCCGATGTTATGGAGGCTTCGGGCGCCAAACTCGTCGAGGTCGGCGCCACCAACCGCACGCACCTGGCAGATTATGAGCAAGCCATCACACCCGATACGGCCATGATTCTCAAGGTCCATCCTTCCAACTATCGCATCGAGGGTTTTCACGAGGAAGTGAGCTCAAAGGAGCTTGCTGCTCTGGCCCACAAGCGTGGCCTGCTGTTCTACGAGGACCAGGGGTCGGGCGCGCTGTTGCCCGACGACATCTTGGTGCGCGGTGGCGAAGAAACCACGCCGGCTTCGGTTTCGGCGGGACTCGATATCGTGTCGTGCTCGGGTGATAAGCTGCTCGGTGCCGCGCAGGCGGGCATTATCATGGGCCGTCGCGATCTGGTCCAGGCCTGCGGGTCGCATCCGCTTATGCGTGCCCTGCGCCCGGGCAAGCTTGCACTGGCGGCGCTCGAGGCTACACTGCGCATTTACATGGACGGGGCGGATGTGGCCCATCGTGAGGTGCCGGTGCTCAACATGCTCACGCTTCCGCAGGCTCATCTGGAGCGTCGTGCCCGCAAGCTCCGCGATCGCATGGCCGCCGGGCTCGATAAGGCGGGTTGCCCGTGCGCCGTTGAGTTGGAGATTGTCGAGGAGTCCTCGACGCCCGGTGGCGGTTCGCTGCCTACCGTTGAGCTGCCCACGATGTGCGTGGCCGTGCGTCTTGTTGACGAGCGCCTGTCCGTCGACGCGCTCAAGCGCTCGCTTGTCCAGGACTTCGACACGCCGGTCGTCACGCGAACCTCGCACGATCGCATTTTGTTTGACGTGCGCACGCTCGTGGGTGACCGCGATATCGAGACGGCGGCAACGACGCTCGTCGCGTGCGTTAAGAAGGCGATTACTCGATGAGTGAGGTTCAGGCGTTGGTGGAGTGTCCCGTTATCGTTGGCACGGCGGGCCACGTCGACCACGGTAAGTCGGCACTGATTGAGGCGCTGACCGGCAAGAATCCCGATCGCCTGGAGGTCGAGCGTCGCCGGGGCATGACGGTGGAGCTGGGCTTTGGCGAACTGGCACTGCCGAGCGGCAAGATCGTGGGCCTGGTCGACGTGCCGGGGCATGCGCACTACCTGCGCGCCATGGTGCAGGGCGCCACGGGCATCGACGTGGCGGTGCTGGTGGTTTCGGCTGTCGAGGGCGTGATGCCGCAGACCCGCGAGCACGTGCATGTGCTGGAGCTGCTGGGCGTTACGCATATGGTGGTCGCGCTGACGATGTGCGACCTGGCCGACGCCGAGATGACCGAGCTTGCCGAGCTCGATGTCGATGACTTTTTGTCGGGTACCGTGTTTGCGGGGGCGCCGATGGTCCCCGTGTCGTCCAAGACCGGCGAGGGGATTGACGCGCTGCTGGCCGCGCTTGACGATCAGGTCGGTGCCTGCTGGGATTCCTGCCGCGACCGTGCCGAGCGCACCGATGCTGCGCCGCGCTTGCCGATTGACCGCTGCTTTACGATCAAGGGCGCCGGCACCGTCGTGACAGGGACACTGCACGATGCGCCGGTTGCGGTGGGCGATGAGCTCGTCGCGCTGCCGTCGCGCACGGCCTGCCGCGTACGCGGGATCCAAGTGCATGGCGACACGCAGCAGGCGCTTCCCGGTCAGCGTGTGGCGCTCAACCTGGTGGGCGATGGCGTCGCCGCGCTCGATCGCGGTGAGATGCTCGGCGTGGAGGGTCGCTTTGGCCAGACGCTACGCTTTATGATGGCGTTTACGTATTTGGGTCGCGAGGGAGCCAAACCGCGCGTGCTCGAGTCGGGTGCGCGTGTGCACGTGATGGCGGGTACGGCCGAGGTCGTCGGCCGCATCATGTTCTTGGAGGGCGAGGCCCCCGTGGCGGTGGGCGAGACCCGTGCCGTACAGGTGCGCTTGGAGGAGCCGCTGCCGCTGCGAGCCGGAGACCATGCCGTGGTGCTGTCGTATTCGCCCGTTATGCTCATTGGCGGCGGGCGTGTACTGCTTTCGCGCTGTCGTCGCTCGCGCGAGCTTTCGGCTGGGGAGCGCGCGCTGCTCGCGGCACTTGAGGCTGGCGATGCCGTTGCTGGTGTTGAGGCGTGGTTGGCGCTGCAAGCGCTGCCGGTTGCGGCGGCTGATGTTGCCGAGACGCTCGATCTTGTTGCCGGTGAGGCTGAGGCAGCGTTGCGTGAGTTGGTGGCGAAGGGCGCTGCTTGTGCGCTTGCTGGCTCGGATGGCTCGCTGTATGCAGATGCTTCCGCGCTCGATGCCGCGATGGTTGCACTGGCGGCGACCCTGTCAGCCATGCACGCGGCGGCCCCCAAGGAAACGGGCTTTACGCCCGGCGCCGTTGCCCATGCAGCGTGGCCTGCCGCTGATGAAGGCGTTGCCGCGGCTCTGATTGCCGAGGGCTGCTCGCGTGGCGTGTGCGCCGCCGAGGGCGCCGAGGTATTCGATCCGCATTCGGCCGCCGCGGCGGCACGCGTGGTGCGAGAGGCTTGCGAGCGCATTGTCGCGCTGCTTGACGAGACCGGCCTGGACGCACCGGCGCTTCCCGAGGTGGGCGAACAGCTGCAGCTCGGCCGCGACACCATGACGCGTGCCCTGCGCGAGCTTTCGCTCAACCGCTCGATCGTTAAGGTCGAGCGCGACGTTGCCCTGTCCGCTGCCGCCGAGGCCCATGCGCGTGAGCTCGTCGCAGCTGCCATTGAGGCAGCCGGTGGCGCAGCCACAACGAGCGTGCTGCGCGAGGCCCTGGGTGTGTCGCGCAAACGTGCCATCAGCATCTTGGAGCACCTAGATGCCGTGCGCTTTACGGTGCTCGACAAGGATGCCGGTGGCCTGAGGTCCCTACGCTAGGCCGGTTACCCGCTCCCGCCTCCTCAGTTGCGGTGAAATAGTTCCTGTTTTTGGGGTCTTGCAGCCTAAGCAAGAACTATTCCACCGCAACTTCTTGCTCGTCTTTTTGGGATGGGGCCCGCTCGGTTTGGTAAAATACCGCCGCACTTGGGAACGGATGGGCTCCGGTGGGCTCCGCGGTCCTCAAAACCGTTGCGAGGCGTGCAAAACGTCTTGGATGTGTTCGATTCACATACGTTCCCGCCATACGCTACCAGCGCTTTTGTGCTCGCGGTCTTGCTGCGTGCCGCAAGGGCGCTGTTTTGTTTTTGCACGAGCTTTTCGTAGCGCCGCTATTTCGGCGGCGGTATTTAGCTTCGTGCACCGGGTTTCGAGCATGCCGATGGAGGTGTTTTGTCGTATGACTACCGTAAGACGTGCCGATCTTTCTTGTGTCGTCCAGGCGGGCGGGTTGTCGTCGCGCATGGGCTGCGATAAGGCGCGCATGGCGTTTTGCGGCGAGCCGCTCATCGAGCGCGTGCTGGGCCGGCTGGCGCCAGTTGCCGGCGAGTTGGTCGTGACGACTTCGCGTCCCAGCGAGCTTGTCTATCTTGAGGAGCGCACGTTTGGCGGCCTGGTGCCGCGTGTGGTGGCGGACCTTGAAGGACCGGCGGGTGCCATGCGCGGCATCGCGAGCTCGTTGGCCGCGGCCCGATTGCCGCTTGTGACCATCGTCGCCTGCGATATGCCGTTCGTCTCGCCAGAACTGATCGGCGCGCTCGCCGATCGTGTTGAGGCCGATGCGCTCGACGTGTGCGTGCCGCGCGAGGAGCGGGGGATTGAGCCGCTTTGCGCCGTCTGGCGCCGTGACGCTTGTGCGCCGGTTGCCCAAGAGCTGCTCTCCTGCGACCGACAGCGCATTCGCTGCCTGATCAATCGCGTTCAGGCCGGTTATATGGATGAGCCGCAGATTATTAAGGCCGCGGGCTCGACGCTCTGCTTCGAAAACGTCAATACGCCCGAGGAGTTTGCGGCGGCCGAGTTACTCGCCTAGACGATTGGAGTTGCCATGTCTCACGATATTTGTCCCGATACGGGAGAGCCTTGCACTTGCGATGGGTCCGAGCCCTGTACCTGCGGCTGCGGTGGCTGTGGACATACTGCGGAAGAGGAAGCGGTCGCCGCGGCGTATCGTGAGGCACACCGCGAAGGCCCGTCCGGTGATGCCCTCGACCACGAACGCAAGATTATCGTGTCGTTTGACAGCACCTTCGATGTGATGGAATGCGAGCAGCTGTGTCTGGATGCCGGCGTGCCCGGGCGCATTATGCCTTTGCCCGGCTCCATTACCGCAGGTTGCGGCCTGTGCTGGGCCATGCCGTTCTCGGGCGATGCGCTCGCCGCCTTCCGTGCTGCCACCGAAGGCCGCATAACCCCCGCCGACTACCATCAGCTCGTCCTCTAACCACCCAAACCACCACAAAGGTGCTGTCCCCAATGTGGTGGTTTGGAACACGTGGACGAAACAGGTTTGAAACACAGGTTTTGCACGTCAGGTGCTCAAAAACGCCTCTACCTGCATCGTAATCAAAACGAAACATCTGCTCGTCGGCTTATGCGTAACTTTGCTGCAACAGTGCGATATTATCCATACTCGATAAAGCTCGCGGCGCATGGGGCGCCTCGAACGACACTTTTCTTTTCCATCAATTGGAGGAAGCATGAGCTACACGCAGAAAGTTCTCGAAGAGCTCAAGGCCCGCTATCCCGAGCAGCCTGAGTTCATCCAGGCCGCGACCGAGATCCTCGGCACCATCCAGCCGGCGCTCGACGCCCATCCCGAGTACGAGGAGGCCGCCCTGCTTGAGCGCCTCGTCGAGCCCGAGCGCATCGTTATGTTCCGTGTTCCCTGGGTCGACGATCAGGGCAAGGTCCAGGTCAACCGCGGCTACCGCGTCGAGTTCAACTCTGCCATTGGACCCTACAAGGGCGGCCTGCGCTTTAACCCGACGGTCACCCTGGGCATGCTCAAGTTCCTGGGCCTGGAGCAGATCCTCAAGAACAGCCTGACCACCCTTCCCATGGGCGGCGGCAAGGGCGGCTCCGACTTTGACCCCAAGGGCAAGTCCAACAACGAGATCATGCACTTCTGCCAGTCCTTCATGACCGAGCTCTATCGCCACATCGGCCCCAACACCGACGTTCCCGCCGGCGACCTGGGCGTTGGTGGCCGCGAGGTTGCCTACCTGTTCGGTCAGTACAAGCGCCTGACCAACGAGTGGACCGGCGTTCTCACCGGCAAGGGCCTCTCCTTTGGCGGCTCGCTCGCCCGTACCGAGGCCACCGGCTACGGCCTGGCCTACTTTGTGGACGAGTACCTCAAGAGTCGCGGCGACTCCTTCGAGGGCAAGAACGTCGTCGTTCACGGCTCCGGCAACGTCGCTATCTACGCGGTCCAGAAGGTCACTCAGCTCGGCGGCAAGGTGCTCGCCTGCTCCGATACCCACGGCTGGGTCGATGATCCCGACGGCATCGACTACACCGTGCTCGAGCACATCTACAACAAGAAGCGCTCTGGCCACGACAAGGGCGTTACGCTCGCTATGTACGTTGACGAGAAGCCTAACGCCGTGTGGCACGAGGGCGACGGCCGCGGCGTGTGGCAGCTTCCCTGCGATATCGCGCTGCCCTGCGCTCGCGAGAACACGCTGCTGCTCGAGGACGCCCAGGCACTCGTCGCCAACGGCTGCAAGGTGGTCGGCGAGGGCGCGAACATGCCCACGACCATCGAGGCCACGACCTACTTCCAGAAGAACGGCGTCGCCTTTATGCCCGGTAAGGCTGCCAACGCCGGCGGCGTGCTCGTGTCCGGCCTGGAGATGAGCCAGAACGCCGAGCACCTGTCCTGGACCTTCGAGGAGGTCGACGGCAAGCTCGAGCAGCTCATGCGCGGCATGTTCCACAACGTGGACGACACCGCCAAGGAGTACGGCCAGGAGGGCAACTTCGTTATGGGCGCCAACATCGCCGGCTTCCTGAAGGTCGCCGACGCCATGCTCGCCCAGGGCGTCTGCTAAATCTTCGCTCGACATAGCCTGTGATGAGGCTCCCAGCCATTCCGGCTGGGAGCCTTTTCTATCCCGGAGGACTCCTCATAACTTGCGGTGATATACGGACTGTTTTGCGTTCCAGAACGGCTAATCAGTCCGTATATCACCGCAAGTTATGTATGGGTGGGTGGATTTTGTCCTAAAACGGTGTGCGGCCCCTCGTTTGGTACACTTAAAAGTACTGGACAAGTGGAGAGATGGGGGAGAACGTGCTCAAGTTCGGTACCTACGTCCGTGTTGGAAACGCGGCCGAAGCCTATGAGCTCTTACAGAAGAACCGCAACAACAAGATTGTGGGCGGCGGCATCTGGATGCGCCTGGGTTCGCGTCGCGTGGCGACGGCGATTGACCTTTCGGCCTGCGGACTCGATCAGATCGAGGAGACCGAGACCGAGTTTCGCATCGGTGCCATGTGCACCCTGCGCCAGATCGAGCGCCATACCGGGCTCAACGCGCTTGTCAACCATGTCTTTGAGTTCGCCGTCCACGATATTGTAGGCGTGCAGCTGCGCAATACCGCCACGGTGGGCGGCAGCATCTACGGCCGCTTTGGTTTTTCGGACGTGCTCTCGGCCTTTTTGGCGCTCGATTCCTATGTTGAGCTGACGGGCGCCGGCCGCGTGCCGCTCGCGGAGTTCGTGGACATGGGCTACGTACGTGACGTGATCGAGCGCGTCGTGGTCGTCAAGCACGATTACCGTGCGAGCTACGAGGCCGTGCGCAAGGCCGCGACCGACTTCCCCTCGCTGAACGTTACCGCCGCCTGGTGGGACGGCTCCTGGCACGTCACCGTGGGCGCCCGCCCGCTGCGCGCGACCTTGCTGCAGGGCGAGGCATCTGGCCTCACCAGCGAGCAGCCTTCCGAGGACGAGCTTCGCGCCCTTGCCGCATCCGTGCGTTCCCTGAGCTACGGCACCAACCTTTGGGGCTCGGCCGACTACCGTCGCCGCATCTCGGCCCCGCTCGCCATCCAGGCCGTGCGCCGCGCCGCCGGTATCGAGCTTTCTGCCGCGCTTGCCCGCGAGCTCGAGACCGTGCAGGTCCCCAAGTTTGCCACGGACGAGTATTCCTGCCGCCGCGTGCCCGGCGTCGATTCTAGCGAGGTGCGCTAATGGCTGCCAAACTCATCGATCTTTCCTTTACGCTCAACGGCCGTAAGGTCAAGGTCCAGATTGCCCCCGACACCATGCTCTTTGCGCTTTTGCGCGAGCAGGGTTGCGCGTCGGTGCGCTGTGCCTGCGAAACCACCAACTGCGGCCTGTGCACGGTGTGGCTCGACGGCGACCCGGTGCTGAGTTGCTCGGTTCCCGCGGCGCGCGTCGAGGGTCGCTCCGTCACCACGCTCGAGGGTCTCAAGGCCGAGTCTGAGGCGCTGGCCCGTGCGATGGCTGCCGAAGGCGCCGAGCAGTGCGGTTTTTGCGCCCCCGGCCTCATTATGAACGTGCTGGCGCTTGCCCGCGTCGCCAAGGAGGATCCGAGCCTCGTCGCCACGCGCGAGGAACTCTCGCGCCAGCTCGCCGGCAACCTCTGCCGCTGCAGCGGTTACGAGAGCCAGCTGCGCGCCATCGTGCGCTTCCTCAATGAGTCTGGCGTGCAGGTTGGCTTTGAGATGCCCGAGCTGCCGGTCAACGACACCAGCTACGACGGTGTCTCCTACAAGCAGATCACCCACAAGCAGCCCAAGAAGGACTCGAAGGCCCTGCTCGAGGGTCGTCCGGTCTACACGGGCGATATGGTGCCCGCCGGTGCGCTCATCGTCAAACTCAAGCGCAGCCCCTATGCCCGCGCCAAGATCCGCTCCATCGATACGTCGCGCGCACTGAAGGTGCCCGGCGTCGTGGGCGTCTACACCTACGAGGACGTGCCCAAGCGCCGCTTTACCATCGCCGGCCAGAGCTATCCGCAGCCGAGTCCCTACGACCGCCTGATTCTCGAGAACCTCGTCCGTTACCAAAACGAGGAGGTGGCGATCGTCGCTGCCGAGACCGAGGAGGCCGCCGACAAGGCGCTCAAGCTCATCAAGGTCGACTACGAGGTACTCGAGCCGCTGCTCGACTTTACCAAGGCACTCGATAACGACATCGTGGTTCACCCCGAGGGCGACGTGACCTTTATGTTCCCGCAGGGCGGCGACGTGCCCCGCAACCTGGTGTGCAGCGGTACCAGCGATTTTGGCAACCTCGACGAGGCATTCGCCCAGAGTGACATCGTCTTTGAGCGCACCTACACCAGCCAGGCCACGCAGACCGCGCCCATGGAAACCTTCCGCGCCTTCGCGACGACCGACGCGTTCGGGCGTATCTCGGTGACCACCTCCACGCAGGTGCCCTTCCACGTGCGCCGCATGGTCGCGCAGTCGCTCGATATCCCGCAGTCGCAGGTGCAGGTCATTAAGCCGCGCATCGGCGGCGGCTTTGGCTCCAAGCAGACGGGCTGCTGCGAGATCTTCGTGGCGTTCGTCACCCAGCAGACCGGCCGTCCGAGCTATTGCTGCTACACCCGTGAGGAGACCATCACCGCCGGCAACTCGCGCCACCAGATGCAGATGACCGTTAAGCTGGGCGCCATGAACGACGGCACCATCACGGCCATCGACCTGCATACGCTGTCCAACGCCGGCGCGTACGGCGAGCACGCTACCACGACGATCGGTCTTTCGGGCCACAAGAGCCTGCCCATCTACAACCATGTGAAGGCGAGCCGCTTTAGCTGGGACGCCGTCTACACCAACACTAACCGCGGCGGCGCGTATCGCGGCTACGGTGCCACCCAGGGCCAGTTTGCTGTGGAGAGCGCCGTCAACGAGCTCGCCGACATGCTGCACATGGACCCCGCCGACCTGCGCCTTAAGAACATTGTGCGCGAGGGCGAGATCATGCCGCAGTACTACAACGAGAAGCTCAACGCCTGCGCACTCGACCGCTGCCTGCTGCGCGCGATGGACATGATCGGTTGGCGCGACAAGCCGCTGGCCGTCGACCTGGGCGATCGCGTGCGCGCCCTGGGCTGCGCGCTCACCATGCAGGGCTCGGGCATTTCCAACGTGGATATCGCCGGCATCGACATGCGCCTGGAGGAAGACGGCTTCATTACCATCGGCACCGGCGCCACCGATAACGGCATGGGCGTCGACACGATCCTGGCGCAGATTGCCGCCGAGGAGCTGGGCGTGGAGAGTTCCCTGATCGTGGTGCGCGGCGTGGACACCGACGTGTCGCCGTTCGACGCCGGCTCGTACGCGAGCTCGGGCACGTACGTGACGGGCCTTGCCGCCAAGAACGCCGCGACCGAGCTGCGCGAGAAGATTTGCACCAAGGCTGCCCAGATGTGGGACGTTGACGCCGCCGATGTGGTCTTTGATGGCCAGTACGTGCGTCTGTCCGACGAGCGTGCCGCGCGCGAGCAGAATCGCTACCTCACGCTGCGCGACTTTGCCAACCTGTGCGTCAAGAACATCGCGGGCGGCGACGCGCTCACCTCGCACGCCTCTGCCTGCCTGCCCGTTTCGCCTCCGCCGTTTATGGCCGGCATTGCCGAGGTCGAGGTCGACAAGGCTACCGGCAAGGTGACTGTGGTGGACTATGCGGCGGCCGTGGACTGCGGCACCGTGATCAACGAGGCGCTCGCGCGCGTCCAGGCTGAGGGCGGCATTGCCCAGGGCATCGGCCATGCGCTCTACGAGATCGTCGAGCACGACGACCGCGGCCGTCTGCGCACCGGCAACTTTATGAGCTACAAGCTACCCACGCGCCTGGATATCGGCAGCATACGCGTGGCCTTTGAGCCGAGCTACGAGCCGACGGGTCCGTTTGGTGCCAAGTCGATCGGCGAGGTCGTCATCAACACGCCGCTCGCCGCCGTGGCCTCGGCCGTGGCACACGCCACCGGCCACCAGGTGCGCTCGCTGCCGATCACGCCCGAGAAGGCCCTGCTGGGGGAGTAGCGGGTCTGCGGACAAGTCGTAATTTGCGGGGCGGGGCAACTCGCCCCGCCTTTTGCACTCGTGGTGAGGTCGTGAGCTTGTAAAAGGTGTGCGTGCGCTTGTCGTTCGTATCTGCTATCATTCCTAATCTGTGCGCTCATGCGGGCGTGGCGGAATTGGTAGACGCGCCAGATTTAGGTTCTGGTGGGATTCCCGTGAAGGTTCGAGTCCTTTCGCCCGCACCAACGCACCAGCGTCGGCCTCGGTCGTCGCGACACTTTGTTGCATAAAGGTACCAGCACCTCAGATAAGCTGGGCAGTATGAGGAGGAACGTGTTGAACATCACCGCTTCTGACGTCAAGGACGCCAAGCTCACCGTTACGGTCACCATCCCGGCCGCTGACGTCGACGCCGCGATCAAGAAGGCCTACAAGGACACCGCCAAGAAGTACCGCTTCCCGGGCTTCCGTGCCGGCAAGGCTCCCCGTCCGGTCATCGACTCCGCACTTGGCGCCGAGGCTACCCTCGCTCAGGCCACCAACGACCTGATCGCCGCCAACGAGCCCGCCGTCCTCAACGAGCTGGACATCGTCCCCACCAAGAACGGTGACTACAAGGAGCTCGACCTCGCCAAGGATCACGAGGACTACACCTACACCGTCGAGTTCTCCCTGCGTCCTGCTGCTGAGCTCTCCTCCTTCGACGCCGTCGAGATCGAGATGCCCCCTGCGGAGGTCACCGAGTCCGAGATTAACAACCAGGTCGAGATGCTCCTCAACTACCGTGCCACCTTCGAGGACGTCGAGGGTCGCGCCGTCGAGGCCGAGGACTATGTGACCGTCGACCTCAAGGCCGTCGAGAACGCCGACAACTTCGCCGCCGAGGGCCGCATGCTCATCGCCGGTAGCGACAGCAACCCCAAGGAGTTCAACGAGGCCCTGATCGGCGCTAACGTTGACGACGTCAAGACCGTCACCTGGACCGACGAGGTCGAGGAGGGCGAGGAGGCCGAGACCCACACCGTCGAGGTCACCGTCAAGGGCATCAAGGTCCGCAACACCCCCGAGCTCACCGACGAGCTCGTCAAGTCCGACTTTGGCTTCGACAGCATCGACGCTATGCGCGACGCCATCAAGATCGAGATCGAGCAGGACAAGGCTTCCCGACTCCCGGCCGAGAAGGAGAACCGTTGCGTCTCCGCTCTCGCCGAGCGCCTGCAGCTCGACGAGATGGACGCCGACTACGAGCAGTCCGTCTTTGAGGAGCTTGGCCAGAACTTCCTGTCCAACCTCGCTGCCCGCGGCATGACCCTGGACACCTGGCTGCCCGCTTCCGGCCTGACCATGGAGCAGTTCATCGGCGACCTGCACAAGCAGGCCAACGACGTTGCCCGTGAGTCCCTGGCTCTGGACGCCCTCGCCCGCGAGCTCAAGATCGAGGTCACCGAGGATGACATCAACGCCGAGTTCGAGAAGGCCGGCGTCAAGGACGTCGAGGCTTCCAAGGCCGAGTTCATCGCCGATGGCCGCATGCCTGCCGTCCGCGAGTCCATCCGTCGCTCCAAGGCCGTTGACCACCTGGTCGAGAACGCCAAGGTGACCGAGGTCGACGAGACCGCCAAGGACGCCGAGTAATTCTCGCCACCTTGCCCGCGAGCGCATGCGTGCGCCCGTGATGGGGTAAAGTTATACACCGGTTATCCGGTTGCTTCGTACGGTGCCAGCCAATGCATAGCATGCGGGCACCGTACGTTTATCTAGAACCAATTTGGTCCGCAAGAGAGAAATGGAGATGCGTATGATCGCCAAGTTCGATTCCGCCCTCGTGCCATACGTTATCGAGCAGACGCCGCGCGGCGAGCGCAGCTACGATATCTATTCGCGCCTGCTCAACGACCGCATCATCTTTTTGGGCGAGGAGATCAACTCCGTCAGCGCCAACCTGGTCGTTGCCCAGCTGCTGCATCTTGAGAGCCAGGATGCCGAGAAGGATATCTCGCTCTACATCAATTCGCCCGGTGGCGAGGTTTACTCCGGCCTGGCGATTCTTGACACCATGAACTTCATCAAGCCGCAGGTCTCCACCATCTGCGTCGGTATGGCCGCGTCCATGGCCGCCGTGCTGCTTTCGGCCGGTGCCAAGGGCAAGCGCTTCTGCCTGCCGCATTCCAAGGTCATGATTCACCAGCCCAGCGGCGGTGCCCAGGGCCAGCAGACCGAGATTGAGATCGTGGCCGAGGAGATCAAGAAGACCCGCCGCGAGCTCAACCAGATTCTGTCCGACGCCTCTGGCCAGCCTATCGAGAAGGTCCAGGCCGATACCGAGCGCGACAACTACCTGACCGCCGCCGAGGCCCTCGACTACGGCCTGATCGACCGTATCGTCACCTCGCGCGATCTTGCCGCGAAGGACGCCTAGGATGGCAGGTAACATGCAGGACAACTTTGACGAGAACGGCAACCCCATCCGCTGCTCCTTCTGCGGAAAAGAGCAGGGTCAGGTCCGTCGCCTCGTAAAGGGCCCGACCAACATCTTCATTTGCGACGAGTGCGTTGCTGCCTGCTCCGAGATTCTGGAGGAGTCGCTGGCTTCGGACTTTATGGACGCCGCCCGCAACGGCAAGCTGCCGGGCTTCCTCAACGACCATGGCCAGGCTGCGTCCCAGCCTGCCGTCGACCCCGAGGCCGAGGGCTTTGAGCTCGAGGACGACCGCCAGGTCATTACGCACGTGCCGACGCCGCACGAGATCTATGACGAGCTTTCGGCCTATGTTATGGGCCAGGAGGACGCCAAGCGCGCCATGTCGGTGGCCGTGTACAACCACTACCGTCGCGTGATCGAGGGCGGTGCCGCGGTGTCCGCCTTCGACGGCGGCATGGGCGCCCAGTTCGGTGACGATATGGACGAGGTGGAGCTCGCCAAGTCCAACATCCTGCTGCTCGGTCCCACCGGTACCGGTAAGACGCTGCTGGCCCAGACGCTCGCGCGCATCCTCGAGGTGCCGTTTGCCATCGCCGATGCCACCGCGCTCACCGAGGCCGGCTACGTGGGCGAGGACGTGGAGAATATCCTGCTCAAGCTCATCAATGCTGCCGATGGTGACATTGAGCGCGCTCAGGTGGGCATTATCTACGTGGACGAGATTGATAAGATCGCCCGTAAGGCCGAGAACCTCTCCATTACCCGCGATGTCTCGGGCGAGGGAGTTCAGCAGGCGCTGCTTAAGATCCTTGAGGGCACGGTGGCAAGCGTTCCGCCCACCGGCGGCCGTAAGCATCCCCAGCAGGAGCTGCTGCAGATCGACACGACCAACATCCTGTTCATCTGCGGCGGTGCCTTTGTGGGCCTGGATAAGATCATCGCCGATCGCGTGGGCAACAAGGGCGTGGGCTTTAACTCCGAGATTGCCGGCCCCACCTCGGTCGACGAGAACGACCTGCTGCGCCAGGTGCTCCCACAGGACCTCAACGCCTTTGGCATGATCCCCGAGTTTGTGGGACGTACGCCCGTCGTCACCCAGACGCAGGCGCTCGACGAGGATGACCTGGTGTCGATTCTGACCGAGCCCAAGAACGCCGTGGTGCGCCAGTATCGTAAGATGTTCCAGCTCGAGGACGTTGAGCTTGAGTTTGAGGATGCGGCCCTGCACGAGATCGCCCGCATGGCGCTCGCCCGCAAGACCGGCGCCCGCGGCCTGCGCTCCATCTGCGAGGACGTGCTGCAGCAGACGATGTTCGACCTGCCCAGCGAGGAAGGCGTCACTAAGGTCATCGTGACCGAAGCCTCCGTAAAGGGCGAAGAGCAGCCCCAGCGTATCTACGGGTAAATAGCTTGAATCCAGGTCCCGCGGCAACCACCGCGGGACCTGCCATTTAGGGACAGGTTTATTTTGGTCGGTTTTATATGGGCAAATGTCGTTTCCCCTGATAAAACCTACTAAAATAAACCTGTCCCTTTTCGGCAGGTATGCCTGTGCTATTCTGTGAGATTGTCAAGTTAGTACCTTCAGACTGAAGTAATCGATACCTAAGGCGTGTCCGCCTGCTTGGTTTTCGTAGATTCCGCACGAGCCGAAGAGCACTAAATGTGCTCTTCGTGCGAGCCAGGACCTGACCGAGCGAAAACCAAGCAGGCGGACACGCCGGCGGGACAGGGAGAGATATATGGAAGAAATGCCTAAGAACTACGATCCGTCGACCAACGAGCCGGCGATCCTGCAGAAGTGGCTCGACGGCGGCTACTATAAGCGCCGTGAGGGCGTGGGCGACTGCACCGTCACCATTCCGCCTCCCAACGTGACCGGCAAGCTCCACATGGGCCACGCTACCGACGACTCCATCCAGGACGCCATCGTCCGTATGGCTCGCATGCGCGGCAAGTCCACGCGCTGGGTGCTGGGCACCGACCACGCCGGTATCGCCACGCAGACTAAGGTCGACAAGAAGCTCAAGAGCGAGGGCATCAGCCGCCTGGAGATTGGCCGCGACAAGTTTGTCGACGCTTGCTGGGATTGGACCCACGAGTACGGCGGCATCATCGTCGAGCAGATCAAGCGCATGGGCTGCTCCGTCGACTTTGATAACGAGCGCTTTACCATGGACGAGGACTACGCGCAGGCCGTGCGCAAAGTCTTTTGCGACTGGTATCACGACGGTCTGATCTACCGCGGCAAGCGCATCGTCAACTGGTGCCCCAACTGCACCACCGCCATTTCGGACGACGAGGCCGAGTATAAGGACGAGAAGGGCCACCTGTGGCACCTGCGCTACCCGCTGACCGAGCCGGTCAACGGCCAGGATTACATTGTCGTCGCCACCACGCGCCCCGAGACCATGCTCGGCGACACGGGCGTTGCCGTTTCCCCGAAGGACCCCGAGAAGGCCGCCTTCGTGGGCAAGACCGTCAAGCTCCCCATCGTCGACCGCGAGATCCCCATCTTTGAGGATTGGCATGTCGACGCCAACTTTGGCTCCGGCTTTGTCAAGGTCACCCCGGCCCACGACCCCAACGACTACGCCATGGGTCAGGCTCACGACCTGCCGCAGATCAACATCTTCGACGAGCACGCTGTGGTCGTCGAAGGCTACGGCGAGTTCACCGGCATGAACCGCGACGAGTGCCGCGAGGCTGTCATCAAGTGGTTCGAGGAGCACGACCTGCTCGATCACGTCGAGGACCTCGATCACTCCGTCATGCACTGCTACCGTTGCGACGCCGCGCTGGAGCCGTGGCTGTCCGAGCAGTGGTTTGTGGCCGTCGACAAGCTCAAGGGGCCGGCGCTCGATGCCGTCAACTCCGGCAAGGTCACCTTCCACCCCGCGCGCTGGACGCAGACCTACACCACCTGGATGGAGAACCTCAAGGACTGGTGCATCAGCCGTCAGCTGTGGTGGGGCCACCGCATCCCCGTGTTCTACTGCGAGGACTGCGGCTGGGAGGACGCCCTTACCGAGGACACCGACGTGTGCCCCAAGTGTGGCGGCCATCACGTGCACCAGGACGAGAACGTGCTGGACACCTGGTTTAGCTCGCAGCTGTGGACCTTCGCCACGCAGGGCTGGCCGCAAAAGCCGGAGCTGCTCGAGGGCCATCACCCCACGACGGCGCTCGTCACCGCGCGCGACATCATCGCGCTGTGGGTCGCCCGTATGGTCATGAGCTCGCTGTACTTCCTGGACGAGGTGCCGTTTAAGGACGTCGTCATCTACCCGACGATCCTTGCCAAGGACGGCAGCCGCATGTCCAAGTCCAAGGGCAACGGCGTTGACCCCATGGACCTCATTGGCATGTACGGTGCCGACGCCATGCGTTACAACTTGCTCACGCTGTGCACCAACAACCAGGACGTCAAGTTTGACGCAAACATCGACAAGAAGACCAAGAAGCTCATCGACAGCCCGCGTACCGACCAGGCCAAGTCGTTTGTGACGAAGATCTGGAACGCCAGCCGCTTCCTGCTCATGAACATGGAGGGCTACACGCCCGGCGAGCCCGTCGTGGAGACGCCGGCCGACGCCTGGATGTTCAGCCGTCTGGCCAAGGCCGTCAAGATGGTTACCGAGGGTATTGAGAACTACACCTTTGGCGATATGGCCCGCGGCGTGCAGCAGTTCTTCTGGAACGAGGTCTGCGACTGGTACGTCGAGGTCACTAAGGCTCGTCTGAAGGGCGAGGGCCGTCTGCAGGCGCAGCGCAACCTGATCTTTGTGCTCGATACCTCCATTCGCCTGATGCACCCGCTCATGCCGTTTGTCACCGAGGAGATCTGGGACAACATGCCGGCGAGCGTGCTCGACCTGGATGCCGAGGGCAACGTGAACCGCGCCGAGGCGCTCATGATCGCCAAGTGGCCCGAGCCCGCCGACTACGCCAAATATGTTGACGAGGACGCCGAGCGCGCGTTTGAGCTGTGCCGTACCGTCGTGTCTGCCGCCCGCGCCACCCGTTCGCGTTACCGCTTGAGCCCCAAGGCCGAGCTCGACGTTGTCGTGCGCGCCGGTGCCGAGGACATCGAGAAGCTCGAGAGCCTGCGTTCGACCATCGAGCCGCTGGCAAACACCGCTTCGCTGGTCATGGGTACCGACGTTGAGAAGCCGGCTGCGAGCATCGCCGTGGTCGATAGCGGCGTCGAGGTCTTTGTGGTGCTCGAGGGCAAGGTCGACCTTTCGGCCGAGAAGGCGCGCCTGGAGAAGGAGATTGCCGCGGCCCAGAAGGAGCTCGCCGGCTGCGAGAAGACGCTGGCCAACGAGGGCTTTGTGGCTAAGGCCGCGCCCGCAGTGGTCCAGAAGAAGAGGGACCGTGCAGCTGAGCTCAAGGAGATCCTGGCGGCACTGACTGCTCAGGTTGCTGACTTCTCGTAAGGGTCACTGGGGGACGCGGTTTGGGGCTTTGCTCGCTACTGCGGATAGTCCTGCGCAAGACGGACAGCACATTAAGTGCTGTCCTTTGCGTGCGGAACTTGTATCGAGCAAAGCGTCGGGCCGCTCCTAGTGCGGTTACGTAGTTGTTTGCATCCTGCGTGTTAGGGCCACTGGGTTGTGGCCTTGATTCTGCTGTAAAGCGTTGTTTGGCTGATATTTTGAATGGGAGGGGCTCGTTGTTTATTACGGGCCTCTTTTTATGTTGAGGGGACTTTGGCAATGGCAAAGCGTTCTGGGTTGTATTCGGTGCCGTTTGAGTTTGATCTGGTTCCGTTTGATGAGGCTGTCGTTGTGGCGGCCGATACGGGGAAGATTTCTGGCACTGGTACTCGGATGCTTGAGACGGTGATCGACATGCTCGATGAGCTTGGTCGTCCCGATGAATACTTTGATTGCATCCAGATTGCCGGAACCAACGGTAAGACCTCGACAACGCGTTTCTCGGCTTCGATTCTTTGCGGTGAAGGTCTGAAGACGGCCTTGTATACGTCTCCTCATCTTGTGCGTTATCCCGAACGCATGGAGATTGATGGGTGTGTGGTGAGCGATGACGCTTTTGCTCGCGGCGTTTCTGCTGCGATTGAAGCCGGGCATCGCGTGAATGAACGTCGTGTGGCGGCCGGGAAGAGCGCTTACTTTATTTCCCCGTTCGATTTGCTTACGACCTCTGCAATGGTTGTGTTTGCCGAGGCTCGTGTGGACGTTGCCGTGCTGGAAGTTGGCTTGGGCGGTCGTTGGGATGCCACGAGCGCCACCGATCCCGTTGCCGTGGCCATTACGGGCATTGGGCTTGATCACACTCGTATTTTGGGCGACACGCTCGAGGCCATTGCAGGGGAGAAGGCTGCGGTTATTAAGCCTGGTCGTTTGGTTGTTTTGGGCGAGGGTACGCATGAGGCGAGCGTTCAGCGTGTGATGGATGCCCGCTGCCGCGAGTGCGGTGTTGTGCCGCTCGTGGTGAGCCATACGACGACCAAACTTCCGGCACACGTGGGCGATACGGTGGAGTTTAGCTGCACCACGCCGCGCGCAATCTATACGTCGAGCATGGTCAAGCCGGCCTATCAGCCGCAGAATGCCGCGTGCGCGATTATGCTGTGCGAGGGGTATCTGGGCCGCGAGCTCGACCACGATGCGCTCGACGCTTCGCTTATGGGCTGCCCCACGCCGGGTCGCTTTGATGTGCTGGGAACCGATCCACTCAAGCTGATCGACGCCTGCCATAACCCCCAGAGCTGCGAGAACTTTGTGAGCGCGCTGGACGAGATTGATCCGTGCGTGGAGAATCGCCCCACGCTGTTGTGCGCCGCGCTAGCAGACAAGGACGTGGCGGGCATCGTCGACGTGCTGATTCCGGCGTTTCCCCGTGTGGTCGTGACCCAGACCGATTCCGATCGCGCCCTGCCGGCAGAGGAGCTTGCTGCCCTGGTGGATGCCGACAAGCTCGCGGGCGTGTACCCCAGCGTATCCGAGGCCCTCGCAGCCCTCGATGCCGCGGGCGAGCCCTTCGTAGCAGCCGGCACCATCACCCTAGCCGGCGAAGTAGCCGGTCTGCTCCGCTAGAGCCTTTCCGCAGGGCAGCTAGTTGGCCTGCTCGCCACGAAATGGGCCTATCTACTACGTTTAACCGGTTACCCTCGACCACGCCGAGAATTGAGAAACAAAAAACCGACGCTCCTATAAGTTGTCAAGAGGCAGTTTGCGGGAGCGCTCTCTCC
>CAUFMB010000021.1 GCA_959026535.1 uncultured Collinsella sp.
GGTAGTGCCACGCCGACTCCACCAGTGCCGTCCTGGCGAGCCGGTTGCCCGTCTTGGTTATCCCGCCGCGCCGCTCGGTCTCGCCGCTCGAGCGCTCCGACGGGACCAGCCCGCACCAGCTCGCGAAGGCCGGGGCCGTCCGGAACCTCGTGAAGGAACCCGCCTCGGCTGCGAGCCTGAAGGCCGTCAGGGTGTCGATTCCCTTGATGCAGGAGAGCGCCTCGACGGCCGGGCGCCACCGGTCGGTCCGGGCGAGGGCGAGCACCTTCTTCTCGAGCTGCCGGCGGTCCGACTCCGCGCACCTCGCGGCCGTGACGTAGTACTCGAGCACGTCGCGCTGGGGCCCCTCGAGCCTGATCCCGGATATCCACCTCCAGTGGGCGCGCGTCCAGGATCCCTTCCTCGTCCCGTCGGCGTTGCGCTCGTCCCAGACGTGGCCCAGCCTGATCAGGAACATGTTGAGGCGCTGCCTGGCGCGGCGGTACTCCACCGTGGCGTCGTCGAGGGCGCGGTCGAGGTCCCGGGCGGCCTCGACGGCCGCATCGGGCAGCGGGACCTCCACGATGTTGTGGGTGGCGAGCATGCGGGCGATGAACTCGGCGTCGCGCCGGTCGTTCTTGCGGCGCGCGTCCGCCGCCGGCCTCTGCATCTTGGAGACGGCGGCCACGGCGCAGTCGAGGCCGAGCGCGCGCAGCTCGCGCGCCATGTGGAAGCCGGTGGGGCCGCTCTCGTAGCAGGCCCTGGGCTCCTCGAACCCGAGGGCCCACTCCGCGATCTCGGCGGCGTCCGTCCCGAAGTCACGGTGCACCACCTCGCCGGTGAAGGGGTTGAACGCCGCGGCGGCGACCGATCGCGCGTGGACGTCCAGGCCGATGGAGGTAACATGGGGCATGGGAAGCCTCCTCCCCGCAGGTGCGGTAAGGGCTACCGCACGGGCCGATACTCAAAACCCATTGTGGCATCCCGAGCCCGCGGAAAGAAGCTGCGCCGCGGGGGAGGCGACCCAAATGGCTTTCTCATATCGTCTTGCTTCGTACGCTGCTTAAGTGCCTCGGAAAGTCCGATAAGCGCCGTGAGGAGCGAGACCAAAGCGGTCAGGAGCTTCACGAAATCAATCAGATCGGTCATGGGCATCACCTCCCGTCGCATGGAGGGCGCTGCCCGGCACATGGAACTGCCGTCAACAACTGCCATTCAATCAAAGCGCGGTCATAAATACGAATATATGTTCGATAATAACAGCAACGTGATTCCCGCGAATAGCAGCCTTTCGTAAGGGCGGCAGAAGACGGCGCTGGGCGATTGGGGCTAGACGCGCAGGTCTTCGTCACCGAAAGCCCGTTTGATTAACCAGCCCTCTGTAGGTACACTGCATATTGATGGGCCCGGGATGACCGCTGATTCAAGTCACCGGGCCTAAATCTTTTCATCCATTTGAATAGAGCGGGCGACTCTCTTGGGGCCGTCTGCATGGCGTGTGATTAGCGCGTGGTATTGCGCCCAGCTTTCATGTCCGCGCGGCCACCTATCCTTACGGCAATGTAGCCGCTTATGTAACAAGCGGCAAGCAACGGAGAAAGGCCCTAACCGTGTCAGCTGAAAAGACGCCGTGTATCTCGGCTATCGATACGACGAACTTTGCGCGCCAGATTGTGCTGGACTTTGAGTTTGCGCCGGTGCCAAAGCAGCGCCAGCGCCGTGGGCTGCGCAATGAGATTATCGAGGTCGGCGCCGTTAAGCTCGATTACCACGGCAACGTTATGGGCGAGTTCTCGCAGTTTTTGCAGACGGAATTTACCGAAGGCGTTGCGTATCCCGTCCGCGAGCTCACGGGGATATCGGCCGTGGACACCGCGATGGCCGATCTGCTCTACATGGTGATAAAAAGGCTCAGCGATTGGATCGGTCGCTACTCCGCCCAGGTGGTCTGTTGGAGCGGTGCGGACCGTCGGCAGCTTTTGACCGAGTGCCAGGCAAAGCACATCGACCTTTCCACATTTCCTACGGACTGGGCCGACCTGCAGGCGTTTTACACCTCGATCATGGACGTTGGCAGCCACGGGCGCGTCTCGTTGGGCGACGCGGCAACGTGGTTCGGCATCGAGTTTGACGAGTCGACGGGCCATGCCCACAGCGCCCTAGCCGATGCGCGCGTGACCGCCAAGCTGCTCAAGCAGGTGATGGACGGGGACTATCACGTGAGTCCGCGCGCCCAAGAAGTCCGCCAACGTTGGGGGATGGGCGAGCGGGCCCAGACACGCCTCTCTAGCAAGTGCCCCGAGCTGGGCGACCTGCTGCTGAAGCTGAAGGCGGCGGGAAGGTAGGGGCGTTAGCTGTCTGCATGGCGCGTGCCTGTCGCGTATCGTTACTCTTCCTGCTGCTTGGCAGGCAAGATGTAGACGTTCTCGGCGTCCACGGCGATCTGCGCGGGGCGGTTGTAGAGGGTGTCGATCTCCTTTACGCTCTGCTTGAACGGCGTGACGTCGGGCGTCTTTGCCTGATGGAGCTTTTCGAGGAGTTTCTCGGATTGCTTGTCGTTGAACTTTCCGATGCTCTCTCCTGCGCCTTCGAGCGCCTCGTCGATGAGTGTATGGTCGCCCACGGGGGTCTTTGCGATGGCGTGACCGAGCAATTTGCCCGCGGACGCGATACCGCCCAGCAGTGCCGCATCGACGGTGTCGACAGCCCCCGCTTCGAGTGCGTTGTAGCAGTCGGTGTAGAGCTCGCGGTACGCGATCGAATCAGCCTCGATCTTCGCAGTGGCGTCCGCGAGCTTTGCGGGCTCGAAGTTCTGGGCGAGCATGGGTTCGAGGAACAGCGAGAACGCGTGGATGTAGGTGGCGAGCTGGCAGTCTTTGAGGTAGTCGAGCACCTTGTCGAGGCGTCTGCCCAAGCCGTCTCGCACCTCGATGAACCCTTTCTTTTTCAGATCCGCCTGTGCCTGCGAGCGGAAGAGTTCCATGTCCTGCGCGGACGACTGCTTGATGTCGAGCACCTTCATATGGGCGTTTGCCATGTAGGTGGCGTTGCCGTAGTTGAGGCCGTAACCGTTGAGGATGTCTGCGAGCGTCTTGAGGTTGCCACGCATGTTGGCCTTGTCGCGCTGACGCATGTACTCGAACATTTCGCGACGGACTCCTGGATGGAGTCGAGCTTTTGGTTTATCTGCGCGATTGCGGCTGCCATGAATAGCGATGTTGGATCGTAAGGCACCTGCGTGACGCTCGTGGCGATGTCGCCCTCGACTACGTGGAAGCGCGCCTGCCCAAGGCCCTTGGCGGCGTCGCGGTAGCCCCCTGTGAGACCGCTGCCGTCCTTGAACGTGTTGAGTTTCGACGGATCGAGCGGGTTACCATATTTGTCAGTCGCCTGGAGCAGCGTGGGCACGCTCACCGTGTTGGTGACGGTGCGAAACATCGAGGGGAGCGAGGCGAACGCCACGCCGAGTTGGGGAATTCGCTCGAGCGGTAGCTTGATGGCGCCGGAGACGTCCACCCGCTTCTGAGTGAGCGCGAGGTGGATTTTGGTCGATGCGAGCTGTTTTGCCACGAGCTCCTCTCGGCCGTCGTTCGCCGAGGGTTTGGTCTCGTTGTCTGCCATAGCGCGCTCCTTGCTTACGTTGATAGTCGTGGGCATTATCTCATCGCCTGGTGGCTTGCTAGAGCGGGGTAGAGGCCGAGCGTCTGGCGAAACTCGTTAACTGATTGCATTTCAGCGGATTGGGTTGATTATAAGAGAAGGACGGCTATCCATCTGCCCTTCCCAGTTGAGTTCGCTTTGAGCTACTGTTCGTGCCTATGTTGCTTGGGCTCAAGCCTTCTCGCTGCCGTGAAGCAGGCCGTGGCCGCCATGGCCAATGCGATGCTGGCCATCCAAGTGGAGTCGCCGGTTGCAGCGAGCTTTGGTTCATCGGCTGTCGTGCGTCCCGACTTTTTTGTAGCCGCCTCGTCGGCGTCCTTTTCAGGAGTGGCAGGATCACTTTTGTTGTCGCCGGGTGAATCTACGTCGGTCTTTCCGCCCGCCTGCTCCCCTTGGGCCTTCCCCTCCACGGTGAAGGACGCATCGGTCGCCGTCCCGTCCTTCCAGACGGCCGTGACGGTGTGTCCGCCGCCGGCGAGCGTGTCCAGGTAGGACGGCCTGAGCTCGATAATCGTGCTGCCCCTGGTTGCGGTGTAGTTCTCGGCGGAGACCTCAGTTCCGTCCACGAGGAGACGCGTGAACTCATCGAGAGGACCGCTGAAGCGGAAGGTCAGACCGGCCTCGCCGTCCTTTGCATACGCCTGCCCGTCGCCCTTGGTGGCGGCATACAGCGGAGCGGTCACGTCGAAGGTGACGTCCCCCGCGTCGTCGACATCAAAGGTCTGAACGCCGGTCTTGCCGTTACGCTCGGCGTAGGCGGAGCTGTAGACGAAGGTCTCGTGGCCCGTCTTGTCGAGGACCGCGAGGGCTTGGATTTCAAACGAGCCCATCGAGAGCGACGTGGGGAACTCGATTTCGATATAGCCCCTTGCCGCATCGTTGCTGCAGCTCAACGTTTTGCGGGTCTTTAAAGAGTTCGGGTCCTCGACATAGCCGGGGTCGCCGAGGATCGGGGAGACAGACTTTACGCCGTCCGCGTCGCCTACATTGCAATAGATACGGAGGATCCCGCCGACGGGGACCCTCTTCGCGGAGATGGAAACGTTCGAGACCGTGGGCGGGTTCCGGTCGATCGCGCTGCCGGTCACCTCGAAGCACAGCTCGCTCGGGTCGCCAACCGAGAAAGTCGCGCCCGAAATGCCGTTGGCCCTGGCGTAGGAACTCTCGTACACATCGGTCTCGAACCCTAGGCCATCGGTGACCGAAAGGCCGATCAGCCTGTGCCTTCCGATCCTATTGCTGTCGAATGTGAGGTCAAACCCGTCGATAGACGAGCCTCCGTGATAATAGGCTGACGAAACAGAGCAGCCGTCGTCCGAATTCTCCCAGCCCTGCCGCAGTATGGGGGAAACGGAGCGAACGCCGTCGGCATCGGAGACGGTCCAAGAGATGTGGAGGTCGGCACCGGTTGCGACCTCCCTGCTCGAGAGCGACACGGAGGACACGGTCGGCGGGTTTTGGTCCTCGGGTCCCTCGGTCACCTCATACTCGAGGGGGTCGGTGGTGAAGGTCGGACAGTCGAGCCCCTTCTCCTCGGCATACGTCGTGTCGTAGACATCGGTAACCCATCCAAGACTATCGGTCACGCCGAGGCCGATGATCCGGTACCTGCAGGGCCGGTCGCTCGGGGAGGTGGAGATATCGAAGCCCGCGGTCGTGTTGCCGGTCGACGAGAAGGCGAGACGGGAACTGATTCCATGGTCTCCGGTATCGTTTTCGACAAGGACTTCGACTATGGGCGTGACGGACCGTACCCCGTCAGGATCATCGACGCTATAGCCGACATGCAGCGTGGAGCCGGCCGTGACTGTCGTCGCGGATATCGTCACGTTGGAGATGCTGGGCGGGTTCGGGTCCGACGCGGCTAGGGCGGTTGAGGGCAAAGCAAGCGCTACGGTGGCGGACAGCGAGGCGAGCAGGCTAAGCGCGAAGCGCCTGGAGAATTTCAAGGAGGTCATTGGTGGTGCCGATCTTCCATAATTGTTGCAGCGATACCAGTATATCTTTGGCCCATGCTAGCCAGATGTTCTTTCCGCGAACGGCTCGTTAGTTTAGAGACGGCATATGGACGCCTGTCTCGTCCACGTTTCTCGTAAGGGCGATTATAAGGACATGAAGAGACTTTCTCGGAACAATCAATTGGGGATATCAAAGAAATGCTGGACGCCTCCTGATCGCTCAATGCCTTTGAGGTGAAATGCGGCGCATCGGCTACGTTGTTGAGATCATTTATCGAGCGATACGTCATTCCAGCTGAGGCCACCGTCATGAGGCTTCTGTTCCTACACCCCCCCGCAATCCCGCGCGCGGCACCCAACAGCTCGTGCTCCCTCTCGCTCCACTGGCACAGCTCGGCAGTCTCGACGGCGTCGCGACACAGGTCCAGAAACACCTCAGCTCCCTCGCAGAAGCACTCGCGGGCAAAGTCACCCGAACCGCTTGCGACGCACGTGCCGTCGGCAAACAGCTTCCAGCTAGACAGCTCGCGCGAGTCGTCTCCAAGCAGCTTGATCTGCAGTACGTGCGGGTCGCCGGCGGTGTAGAGCTCTTTCTCGAGCGCCTGCACGGTAAAGCGCATCTGGTGGGGGAGACTGCTCTTGACCATGGCCGAGGCATAGCCGTTCGGCTTGTCCAGAAGATGCATTCGTTTTGGCTTGGCTGCCAGGTTGTGGAAGTTGCGCTCACTGCGCACGGAGAAATTGTCCATACGGACTCCTTTCATCGATATTGGCAGGGCCACCGTGCCTCTTGGCCGGTTGGCGTCGGGATCGTGGAGCCAACTCTCTACTCCGACTCTGGATAAAACGTGCCCGCTCCTTGCGGGCAAGAGGAAGTCTATCAACGTGTACGGACTCAACGTGTACGGACAGAAATCAAGCGCCATCCGCGAAATGACGCGCGGATGGCGTTGGTTTCCCAAGTGATTATTCGGCTTTCATCCGGAAAAGTGTCGAAATCAGCCGTGTAAAAGTACGGAAAAGTGTCGAAATAGGCACCTTAAAACTTCGGAAAAGTGTGGCTGGATGACAAAACAGCACTTAGAAGCCGGCGCTGGATGCGGGATCCTGCGGCCGCCTTCAGCTCCCGCTACTCATCGTCTCCGTCGTTGGGGTCGCCCTTGAGGGTGTTGATGTCCAGGTACTGGTTATCGTCCTCTTTTTGCTGGGTCTCCGACTCCGCTTGGGTGGGGCCGCGGAACAGCTGGAATCCCTCAAACGCAATGACGCCGAACAGGGCAATGACAATGGCGAGAAAGGCAATCTTGACTGCCTGCGGAAATTCCGAGAAACGCAGTGCCTTTTCCTCGGCGTAATAATCGGCGAAGCGTTCTTCGCCCGTGCTTTTGGTGTACGCCGGTGCGGACGCGGCCTCCGGGTCATATTCCGGTGCACGCGTGGCAGCGTACGGATTGTTGAGATAATCGCTCGGTGCGGTGCCATAATCCTCGGTCTCGATGCGACTGGTGCCAGCATAGCCATCGGAATAATCGGAATATGCCGCACCGCCCTCATAGTCCGCGGCGCTCGTGTTGGCGGCAAAAAGCGGATTAACTGGAACGTCGAGCGCCGGCATGCCGGTAGAGGTCTCATCCAGATCGGCTGCAGCCCAGGAATCGTAGGCAACCTGATGGGCAACGGGCTCATCGAGCCTTGCGACCGGAGGCTTGCGTGCCGCAGGAACAGGCAACTGCTGGGCGCTGTACATAACGGTGCTGTCGGCCGATTTGCCCTGCGTCGCTGCAGCGAGAAATGCCGCCGTCTCGGACGGGTCGCTTGCGGGGCGGGGAGCGGGCGTGGGCGCCGAAGTGGGTGCGGGCGTAGGCGCGGGCGTCGAAACAGGCGACTGCGCAGGAGTCGGCGCAGATGCGGGCTTAGGCGCAAGTGTGGGATCGGGGCTTGACGGGCGAGCCCCGCCGCCCATGAGTTCGTCGGCGGTCCACGGGCGATCATCCATCACGTCGTCAAGGCTTAGCGAAAACAGGTCGTCTTCACCCTCATCGAACATGCGGTGCACATGTCCACCAATTGCCGGAATCAATCCGCGACCGGTGCATGATGCCTTGCTCAACGCCATTCTGTTCCATCCTTTCGAAATACTAATGACATCGATTATATGGAACTTCCCAAGCGGCCCGGTCTTGGATTCGTGCTTTCCAGAACTCGCACCCAAAAGGGGAGGGGCAATCCAGGCGAGTGCCTACTTGTCGCCGGCCGCCGCCTTGGCCTCATTGAGGTAGCTATAGAAGCTGTACTTGGAGATGCCAAAGAACTCGCAGGCGCGCTCGCTCGACTTGGAAATGAGGAAGGCGCCGCGACGGTCGAGGTAGCCAATGGCACGAATGCGCTCGTCTTTGGTCATGAGTGCCGCGGGCTTGCCCACAAACTGCTCGCACTCGTGCAGCAGGTCCTCGAGCAGGTCGCCGATGTTCTTGGTAATGGGCTCGGGCTCGGTATAGCCCGTGCCGCCGGTGCCGGTAAAGGCGTCGAGCGAACGCTCAAAAGCCTTCATAAGCGTAATGTCAAAGTTGATGCCCAAAATGCCGACGGGCTTGCCTTCGTCGTTGCGGATAAAGATGGTCGAGGACTTGAGCAGCTTGCCATCGGTGGTTTTAGTGAGGTACGGCTCGCGGTCGTGTACGTCGGTGCTGCCCTCGTGCATGGACTCAAACACAATATGGCTGGGGCCGTCACCCAGTTTGCGCCCGCTGACGTGGCCGTTTTCGATCACTACGATGGAGTGGTCCACGTCCTCGGTCTCCAGATCGTGGACGACGACTTCGCAGTTGGGGCCAAATTGGAGCGCCAGGCCGTGTGCGAGGCGCTTGTAAAACTCAATCTGTGCGGGGGTCATGGGTGCCTTCCTAAAAATTAGTTTGGGCACACTTTGCCATAAACCACATCTGTTCGCAAACAAATCCATCAACAAGGCAATTCATGACCGTTCGGCGGCGAAAAAGTACCGATTACGGCAACAAACAATTTGTTAGGTTTGCCAATCAAAAAGTGTGATAGAACAGTGCTAACAAACTTTTTGTTTGGCATCCACATAAAAGTTCAGTCGCATGAATGGGAATGGGCTGAAACGCGTATGCGGGGGCCGGCAAGAGAGGACTTAAGGAGTTCACCGTATGGCCGATAAGATCCAGTGGGCGGGCAACACGATGCCCAAGAGCGATGACAAGCACTTGGGAATCATGAGCCTCGACCACGTGAAGAAGGCCCGCGCCTTCCACCAGTCGTTCCCTCAATATACCGTCACCCCGCTTGCCCGCCTGGACGGTCAGGCTGCGCGCTTGGGTCTGTCCAACCTGTGCGTTAAGGACGAGAGCTATCGCTTTGGCCTCAACGCCTTTAAGGTTCTGGGCGGATCGTTTGCCATGGCCAACTACATTGCCGACGAGACCGGCAAGGACGTTGCCGAGTGCACCTTCGATTACCTGACCTCCGATCAGCTTGCCAAGGACTTTGGCCAGGCCACCTTCTTTACCGCTACCGACGGCAACCATGGCCGCGGCGTGGCATGGGCTGCCAACAAGCTGGGCCAGAAGGCCGTCGTTCACATGCCCAAGGGTTCCACCAAGCCCCGCTTCGATAACATCGCCGCCGAGGGCGCAACGGTGACCATCGAAGAGGTCAACTACGACGAGTGCGTGCGCATGGCCGCCGCCGAGGCCGACGCCTGCGAGCGCGGCGTCATCGTTCAGGACACCGCCTGGGAGGGCTACGAGAAGATCCCGTCTTGGATCATGGAGGGCTACGGCACCATGGCTTCCGAGGCTGCCGAGCAGCTGCGCGAGATGGCCATCAACCGCCCGACGCACGTGTTTGTCCAGGCTGGCGTGGGTTCGCTCGCCGGCGCCGTGGTGGGCTACTTCACCAACCTGTATCCCGATAACCCGCCCACCTTCGTCGTGGCTGAGTGCGCGCCTGCCGCCTGTCTGTACAAGGGCGCTGCCGCCGGCGACGGCGATCCGCGTATCGTGGACGGTGACATGCCCTCCATCATGGCCGGTCTGTGCTGCGGCGAGCCCAACATCCTGGGCTGGGATATCCTGCGCAACCATGCCACCGCCTTCGTGTCCTGCCCCGACTGGGTCACCGCTCGCGGCATGCGCACCCTGGGCGCCCCCGAGAAGGGCGACCCGCGCGTCATCTCCGGCGAGTCCGGCGCGGTGACCACTGGCCTGGTCGAGACCCTCATGCTCGATCCTGAGTACGCCGAGCTCAAAGAGCTCATCGGCCTGGATAAGACGAGCTCCGTGCTCTGCTTCTCCACGGAAGGTGACACCGATCCGGATCAGTACCGTCGCATCGTCTGGGAAGGCGAATACCCCACTTGCTAATCGTTGGGGCGGAGTAAATAGGTATCGCTCCGCCACCTCACAGGTAGATTCCTTAGTTTGAAAGGTTATGAACAATGGCTAAAGAACTCGATTTCGACGCTATCAAGGCTGCTGCTGAGTCTCATCGTGCTGATATGACTCGCTTCCTGCGCGCCATGATCTCCCACCCCTCTGAGTCCTGCGAGGAGGGCGAGGTTGTCGCCTGCATCAAGGCCGAGATGGAGAGCCTTGGCTATGACGAGGTCAAGGTCGACGGCCTAGGCAACGTCATGGGCTTTATGGGCGAGGGCGACAAGATCATCGCCATCGACTCCCACATCGACACCGTCGGCATCGGCAACATCGAGAACTGGGATGCCGATCCCTACGAGGGCTACGAGACCGACGAGATCATCTACGGCCGCGGCGGCTCCGACCAGGAGGGTGGCATGGCTTCTGCTACCTACGCTGCCAAGATGATGAAGGACATGGGCCTCATCCCCGAGGGCTACAAGATCATGGTCGTCGGCACCGTCCAGGAAGAGGACTGCGACGGCATGTGCTGGCAGTACATCTACAACAAGGACGGCATTAAGCCCGAGTTCGTCATTTCCACCGAGCCCACCGACGGCGGCATCTATCGTGGTCACCGCGGCCGCATGGAGATCCGCGTCGACGTTCACGGCACCTCCTGCCACGGCTCCGCTCCCGACCGCGGCGACAACGCCATCTACAAGATGGCCGACATCATCGCCGACGTCCGCGCCCTCAACAACAACGGCTGCGACGAGTCGACCGACATCAAGGGTCTCGTCAAGATGCTCGACCCCAAGTACAACCCCGAGCACTTCGAGGACGCCCGCTTCCTGGGCCGTGGCACCTGCACCGTCAGCCAGATCTTCTACACCAGCCCCAGCCGTTGCGCCGTGGCTGATTCCTGCGCCATCTCCATCGACCGTCGCATGACCGCCGGTGAGACCTGGGAGTCCTGCCTGGACGAGATCCGCAACCTGCCGGCCGCCAAGAAGTACGGCGACGACGTGAAGGTCTCCATGTACATGTACGACCGTCCGTCCTGGACCGGCGAGGTCTACGAGACCGAGGCTTACTTCCCCACGTGGATTAACAAGGAGACCGCTCCGCACGTCAAGGCCCTCGTCGACGCCCACAAGGCCATGTTCGGTGACGAGCGCATCGGCTGCGAGCCCAGCATGGACAAGCGCACCGGTCGTCCGCTGTGCGACAAGTGGACCTTCTCCACGAACTGCGTTTCCGTCCAGGGCCGCTATGGCATCCCCTGCGTCGGCTTCGGCCCGGGTGCCGAGTCTCAGGCTCATGCCCCCAACGAGGTCACCTACAAGGACGACCTGGTCACCGCTGCCGCCATGTATGTTGCGGCTCTGAACCTCTACGATCCGAGCCAGGCCGATGGCGACGCCACCGTGTTCCGCGCCGGTCTGACCAACAACAAGATCGATTAGCCCATTCTTCGATTTTGTTGAGCCGGGGGCCATTCGTGTCCCCGGCACTCCCTGTTGACTTGGGGCCCGCGGTCGTTATCTCCCATGCTTCCTCGACGGTGGCGGGTCCTCGTCATAGTGCTCTGCATGTTCTAGCCACACGCGCATGCCGGAGCGCATCTACCCATTACCATCATTCGCATCTTTGGAAAGGACACATACATGGACGCTAAGTTTACCGAGCTCGTCGAGCAGCTGAACGGTCTCGATTTTAAGGGTATGTACGGCAGCGACTTCCTGCATACCTGGGACAAGACCACCGATGAACTCAAGGCTCTCTACGTCGTCGCCGACGCTCTGCGTCAGCTGCGCGAGAACAACGTCTCTCCCAAGATCTTCGACTCGGGTCTGGCCGTCTCCCTGTTCCGCGACAACTCCACCCGTACGCGCTTTTCCTTCTCTAAGGCCGCCAACCTGCTCGGCCTTGAGCTGCAGGACCTGGACGAGAAGAAGTCCCAGATCGCCCACGGCGAGACCGTCCGCGAGACCGCTACCATGATCTCCTTCATGGCTGACGTCATCGGCATCCGTGACGACATGTACATCGGCAAGGGCGACGCCTACATGGCCGAGGTCTCCGAGTCTGTCCAGCAGGCCTACGAGGACGGCGTTCTGGATCACCGTCCCACGCTCATCTCCCTGCAGTCCGACTCCGATCACCCCACGCAGTCCTCTGCCGACATGCTCTACCTCATCAACGAGTTTGGCGGTCTCGAGAACCTCAAGGGCAAGAAGGTTGCCGTCACCTGGGCCTATTCGCCCTCTTACGGCAAGCCGCTGTCCTGCCCGCAGTCGCTGATCAGCCTGCTGCCCCGCTTTGGCATGGACGTCACCCTGGCTCACCCCGAGGGCTACGACCTCATGCCCGAGGTCGTCGAGCGCGCCAAGGGCTACGCCGCCGAGTCCGGCACCACCTTTAAGCAGGTCAACACCATGGCCGAGGCCTTCGAGGGCGCCGACATCGTGATCCCCAAGAGCTGGGCCCCGTTTGCCGCCATGGAGAAGCGCACCAACCTGTACGCCGAGGGCGACGACGCCGGCATCGCTGCGCTCGAGAAGGAACTGCTCGCTCAGAACGCCACCCATCAGGATTGGTGCTCCACGACCGAGCTCATGGAGAAGACCGCCAACGGCCAGGACACCATCTTTATGCACCCGCTGCCCGCCGACATCTCCGGTGTCTCCTGCGAGCACGGCGAGGTCAACGCCGACGTCTTCGACATGCACCGCGTGGGCATGTACAAGGAGGCCAGCTACAAGCCGTACGCCATCGCAGCCATGATGTTCCTGCAGAAGGTTGCCGATCCGGCCGCTACCCTCAAGGCCCTCGACGAGCGCAACACCGCCCGTTGGTTCCAGGCCTAAAGCTGGGCCGAGAAATGGCTAAGCGTATCGTTGTCGCCCTGGGCGGAAACGCCCTCGGCGCCAACCTTCCCGAGCAGATGGAGGCCGTTAAGACGACTTCCAAGGCTATCGTCGACCTGATCGAGGAGGGCAACGAGGTCGTCATCGTGCATGGCAACGGTCCCCAGGTGGGTATGATCGCCAATGCAATGGCCGAGCTCACGCGCTCCAACCCCGAGAAGTACATTCCCTGCCCGCTGTCCGTCTGCGGCGCCATGAGCCAGGGCTACATTGGCTATGACCTGCAGAACGCCTTGCGCGAGGAAATGCTCGACCGCAATATCGACAAGGGCGTCGCCACCGTGCTCACCCAGGTCGAGGTTGCGGCGGACGATCCGGCCTTTGCAGATCCCGTTAAGCCGATCGGCCCGTGGATGAGCGAGGCCGAGGCCAAGGAGCTGGAAGCCGACCGCGGCTATCAGTTCATCCACGACGAGAAGCAGGGCTTCCGTCGTGTGGTGGCTTCGCCCAAGCCCGTGAACATCGTCGAGCTCGACACCATCAAGTCGCTCGTCGAGACCAACCACGTGGTGATCTCCTGCGGCGGTGGCGGTATTCCCGTCACCAAGGCCGAGGGCAACCACCTTAAGGGCGCTGCCGCTGTCATCGATAAGGACTTTGCGGCCGAGAAGCTCGCCGAGCAGCTCGACGCCGATGCCCTGATCATCCTGACGGCTGTGGAGAAGGTTGCCATTGGTTTTGGCACCGACCACGAGCAGTGGCTCGACACGCTGACCGCGGCTGACGTAAAGCGTCTGTCCGAGGCCAACGAGTTCGGACGCGGCTCCATGCTGCCCAAGGTTCAGGCCGTCTCGACGTTTGCCGAGAGCAAGCCGGGCCGTACGGCGCTCATCACGCTGCTCGAGAAGGCGCGCGATGGCCTTGCTGGCAAGACCGGTACCACGTTTACCGGCGACGCTGAGTAGGCATATCTGCACCATTGAGGAGGGTGCCCTGCGTCGCGGGGTGCCCTCCTTTGTGCTATGGAGAGCTGGGGAGCGCTTGCTGGAAAACTGGCGCGTGCCTGTTCCGACGGAGTGTGAGCTTGGTATGGTGGGTATAGCAACTATGGTGTCCAAGGCGGCCAGGGGAGGTTTGCGGAGATGAAACTCGGTTGCGTGATTATGGCCTCGGGAGAGGGCAAACGGTTTGGCTCCAACAAGATGCTCGCCGACATTTATGGTGAGCCGCTGATCGCGCGGACGATTGATTCGGTTTCCCGGGGCTTTGATATGGTGGTTTCGACGCGCTGGCCCGAGGTCGCCCAGATTTGCAAGGACAAGCATTGTCCGTGCGTGCTGCATGACGGTTCGCTCAGGAGCGAGAGCATTCGTGCGGGTCTTTCCTGGGGAGCCGGGCGCAACTGGAAAGGCTGCCTCTTTTTGCCGGGCGACCAGCCACTCGTGAGCTCGGATTCTTTTAAGGCCATGGTTCGTGCATTTGACGAGCGCGACTGCAAACATCCGGTGCGCTTGGCGTGCAATGGCGAGCCCTCGAGTCCGGTGCTCTTTCCGGCGCAGCTGTTCGACGCGCTTATGCTTCTCGAAGGCAAAGACGGCGGAGGCTCGATTCTCAGGGGCCGCACCGACATTGCGCTGGTCGAGGCGCGTGCCTACGAGCTTTGGGATGTCGATACTGTAAAGGGGCAGCGTCGTATAACGGAGCACATCGCCGCCTGCTCGTATTTTGATCGCGTGGCCAACTGCATCAATCAATAAGGAGCAATTATGATCATCATCAAAAACGGCGCGCTCGTGACGCCCCAGGGGCTTCGCCGCGCCGATCTTGCCATGGAGGGCGATAAGATTGTGCGGATTGCCGCGGCAATCGAGCCGGGCGAGGGCGATACCGTCCAGGACGCCACCGACTGTTGGGTGTTCCCCGGCTTTATCGACGGCCACACGCACATGCAGTGCTGGACTGGCATGGATTGGACGGCCGATAGCTTTGAGACCGGCACACGTGCGGCTGCCTGCGGCGGTACGACGACCATCGTGGACTACGCGACGGCCGATCGCGGCGTGACCATGCCCGATGCCTTGGCCGAGTGGCATCGCCGCGCCGACGGAACCTGCACGGCCAACTACGCGTTTCATATGGCACTCGCCGAGTGGAATGAACGCAACCGCGCCGATCTTTCGGCCATGCGCGAGGCGGGCGTGTCGTCGTTTAAGACCTACTTTGCCTATGACCACCTGCGCCTGGACGACGCCGAGACGCTCGAGGTGCTGGAGGAACTCAAGCGCGTGGGCGGCATGCTCTGCGTGCATTGCGAGAACGGTACGCTGGTGAATGAACTGCAGAAGCGCGTGTACGAGCAGGGGATTCATGGGCCCGAGGGGCATGCGCTCAGCCGTCCGGACGTGTGCGAGGCCGAGGCCGTGAGTCGTCTGCTGTATCTGGCGCACTTAGCCGGGGACGCTCCAGTCAATGTGGTGCACCTTTCGACCAAGCTGGGTCTTGAGGCCATCCGTGCCGCCAAGGCGCGCGGGCAGAAGAATATCTATGTCGAGACCTGCCCTCAGTATCTGATGCTCGACGATACTTGCTATCTGGAGCAGGGCGAGGACGGCTTTGCGGGCGCCAAGTACGTGATGAGCCCGCCGCTGCGCCATGCCGGTGACCGTGCCGCGCTGCGCGAGGCGCTTGTGGCCGGCGAGATCGATACTATTGCGACCGATCATTGCAGCTTTAACCTGCACGGGCAAAAGGACCGCGGACGCGACGATTTCCGCGCGATTCCCAACGGCGGACCCGGCGTGGAGCATCGTTCTGTCGCGATCGCTACGAGCTTTGAGGGACAGCTGGGTCCCGAGGATCTGTGCCGCTTGATGAGCGAGAACCCGGCGCGCATCTTTGGCATGTATCCGCGTAAGGGCTGTCTTGCCGAGGGCGCCGATGCCGACGTGTGCGTGTGGGATCCCAAGGCGCGCTGGACCATTAGCGCGGCGACGCAGCATCAGGCTGTGGACTACACGCCGCTCGAGGGCTTTGAGGCACATGGCCGCGCCAAGGCCGTGTTTGTGAACGGCGTGCTGGCGGCACGCGATGGCGAGCCCACCGGAGCCCAGCCCGGCCGCTACGTGCCCCGCTAACGGGAAGACCGCCGGGGTAGCTAATTTGGGAGATGATTTTTTGGGACGGGGTAGCAAAAAGAGCCCCGTCCCAAATTTGCTACCCCTGGAGGCTGGTGGCGATGAGGGGGCGGCCGAGGGCTGCCTCGAAGCGGTCGGCCATCGTGGGGTCGCTGAGCGTGTCGACTTGGCTGAGCATGACGCGGGCATTGTTGAGGTTCAGCATCCGCAGCTCGGCATTGAGCACCTGGGCGACGCGCTCTGGGGTGGCAGTGTCGGTGAGCTCGCAGCCGCAACGCTCGCAAAAGAGCTCGGGGCGGTGGACAACCTCGGCGACGGGTTTGCCCAGTCCCGAGGCGCCGACGACCCAGACAACGTTTGCCGTGGCGGCGGGAATTACCGGCTCCCAGGCGGCATGCGCCTTGAGCGGGAGTCGCTTGCTGCCATCTGCCTCGGCCAACACATAGTCAAAGCGCTGCGCCAGCTCGTTGAGCGGCTCGGCGGGGGCGGAGAGCTTGCCTGTCTCCGGGTCCAAGATGCCTGCCTGGCAGATGCCTCCGCGTGCAAGGCCCGCGCAGGCCTCGCAGGTGCAACCGGGGACATGCGAGGCGCCCGGCTTCCAAGGCACGGCGTCCAGGCGACGATTCGACCCGTCCCATGGCACGCCGGCAACGGGAAGCATATGCGTGGTGGTGCAAAGGAGCACGCGGCCGCCAGCGCGCATGAGCTCAAGACCCAGCGTTTTGAGCAACGTCGACTTGCCGCCGCTGCCGATAATCGCGGTAATGTCCGGCTCGATCCTGAGCGCCGAGGCAAGATTGCCGCTAACCGTTTCCATCTGTTCACCGCCGTATAATACTGTGATAATAAATAATCATCAGAGTAGCGGTCGAGCCGCTTTTGCTCTGCTCAAACCGTAGCACAGGGAGGTGCCCCGGGAATGCTCGTTTATGTTCGCGGCGCCGGCGATATCGCCACGGGTGTCGCCGCTCGCTTGGTGCGCGCCGGCGTGTCGGTCGTTATGGCCGATATCGCGGTTCCCACGTGCATCCGCCGCACAATCAGTTTTTGCGAGGCTATTCGCCTGGGCGAGGTCCAGGTCGAGGGCATTCGCGCTCGCTTGGCGCAGACGCCGGCAGAGGCGCTCGAGATTACCCAAGCGGGGGATGTTGCCGTCGTGGTGGACCCTCAGGCCAAGATGCTCGATGAGCTTAAACCCGCGGCTGTGGTCGACGCGATTTTGGCCAAGCGCAACCTGGGCACCACGCGCGACATGGCGCCTACCGTCATCGCCGTGGGGCCGGGCTTTACCGCGCCGGTCGATTGCGACGCCGTGGTCGAGACCATGCGCGGGCATTTTTTGGGCCGCGTCATTACCCAGGGCTCGCCCCAGCCCAACACGGGCGTGCCGGGCGTGATCGCCGGCTATGGCAAGGAGCGCGTTATCCACAGCCCCGCCGCCGGCGTGTTTCGGTCCGACCGCGCAATCGGCGACATCGTGAGCGCCGGAGACGTGATTGGCTACGCGGACGATACGCCCATGTGCACGCAGATCGACGGCTGCCTGCGCGGGCTTTTGGCGAACGGCGTGCAGGTGACTGAGGGCTTTAAATGCGCCGATGTCGATCCGCGTGGCGATGCCAGCTATATCAACTACATTTCGGACAAGGCGACGTCGGTCGGCGGCGGCGTGCTCGAGGCACTCGCTATGCTCACCGATATCTTTAGAGGATAGAAGGCGGCAATGGAAAAGCTCGATGTTGTGAATGCGGCGCTTGTCGCCCTGCGTGCTGGCGAGACGTGCGAGCTCGTGGTCGTAGCCGGCACGGCGGGGTCGTCGCCGCGCGGCGTGGGCGCCTGGATGGCCGTCTTTGCCGACGGTAGCCAGGCGGGCACCATCGGCGGCGGCAAGATCGAGCTCTTTGCGCTGGACGAGGCGCGAGAGCTGCTGGCCGCGGGGCAATCGCGTCTGGTCCGCTACACCATGGGCGGCGAGAACTCCGATACCGGCATGATCTGCGGCGGAGCCATCTGCCTGTGCTACCTACATCTGGATGCGACCCAGGCACCGTTGTTCCAGGAAATTGCCGACGTCTTGGTCTATCGGCGCATCGGCGACTTCGTCATCGACTTTGAACCGTTTATCGCGAGCGCGCTCGAGGGCGATGTGGCCGAGTACCATGGCGAGGCATCGCGCCATACCATTGCGGGCTGCCCCGGGCTTTCACTGGTGGAGGAGGGGAGTAACGTCACCTACACTAACGCCGCCTCCGAGATTCCCGCGGCGCACGTCGAGACGCTCTGCCCCGAGGGCCTGACCTACATCTTTGGCTGTGGACACGTGGGCGCCGCGACGGCTCGCGTGCTCACGACGGCGGGCTTTGCCGTCGTGGCCTGCGACGATCGCCCGGGCACGTTGACGCCCGAATGGGTGCCCGGTGTCTACGACCGTCGTTTGGTCGACTACAAGAATCTGAGCGAGCTGTGTCCCATCGGTCCGCGCGACTTGGTGGTTGTGGCCACAGCAGGCCACAAGTCCGATATCGACGTGGTAATCCAGGCCATGCGCGCCAAACCCGCCTATCTGGGCTGCTTGGGCTCGCGCCGCAAGACGGCCTTTGTGCGCGCCCGCCTGGAGCAGGAGGGCTTTACGCAGGACCAGATCGACGGGCTGCACCTGCCGATCGGCGTTGCCATCGAGGCCGAGGATCCCGAGGAGATTGCCATCTCCATCGCTGCCGAGATGATCCACCTGCGCCGTACCAAGCTCGTCCCCCGCAAGCGCTAGTCGCATCCCCATCAATAAGTTGCGGTGAAATACGGGCTGTTTAAGCCAGTTAAGCCGTCAAACAGTCCCTATTTCACCGCAACTGCCATTTTCCTCCGTCGCATGCGGATCGGTTTGTGCGGGGGAGTTGTGGAGTTGTGCAGGCAGACGAGGTTTTTCTGGAAATACGCTCCCGATGCGCGTATAGTACCGATTGTTTTGTCGGCTCCTGCTGTGTCGAGTCCAAACCGCGAAATGCCATGAGCGGCGCGGATGCAGCCAGGAGGCACGAGGACAACCCATCGTGGCCACGCCCCGTGCTTAAAACCCCAAGAAGGAGTGAACAATGGCAGAAGAGAAGTATGTGCCGCGTCTGAAGACCAAGTACAACAACGAGGTCAAGCAGCAGCTTCAGGACAAGTTCCAGTACGAGAACGTCATGATGATCCCCAAGTTTGAGAAGATCGTCGTGAACATGGGTGTCGGCGAGGCCGCTACCGATTCCAAGGCCATCGACGGTGCCGTGCGCGACCTGCGCGCCATCACCGGCCAGCAGCCGATGATCACCCGTGCCCGCAAGTCCATCGCTACCTTCCGCCTGCGCGCTGGTATGCCGATCGGCTGCAAGGTTACCCTGCGTGGCGACCGTATGTGGGAGTTCTTCGATCGTCTGACCTCCGTCGCGATCCCCCGTATCCGCGACTTCCGCGGCATCTCCGCCAAGAGCTTCGACGGCCGTGGTAACTTCTCCATGGGCGTCACCGAGCAGCTCATCTTCCCCGAGATCGACTTCGACTCCGTCGATCACCAGCGTGGTATGGACATCACTTTCGTGACCACCGCCAACACCGATGAGGAGGCCAAGGCCCTTCTGGACGCCTTCGGTTTCCCGTTCAAGAAATAGGTTCACCTGCCCTATGAGCGCCGTTCCCAGAAGGGGGCGGCGCTTGGGGCGAACAATACTCTATGTGAGGAGGATATAAGTGGCTAAGACATCGATGATCGTCAAGTGCAATCGCAAGCAGAAGTTCTCTACTCGTGAGTACACGCGCTGCCAGCGCTGCGGCCGTCCGCACTCTGTGTACCGCAAGTTCGGCCTGTGCCGTGTCTGCTTCCGCGAGCTTGCACTCAAGGGCGAGCTTCCCGGCGTTAAGAAGGCCAGCTGGTAAGTCACTACCAGCGTTTCAAGCATCAGTTTGGAACAGGGAAAACGCGCTAAAAAGGCTTTGCCGTTAAGGGCGGCGAAGAACCAAGAGCACGTGTTCATCAAGAACGAAGGAGAATCTGTATGAACCTTACAGACCCGATCGCAGATATGCTTACGCGCATCCGTAACGCTAACTCTGTGAACAAGGCCACGGTCTCCATGCCGAGCAGCAAGAAGCTCGTCGAGATCGCTCGTGTTCTGCACGAGGAGGGCTACATCGAGGGCTACGATGTCGAGGACACCGTTCCCCAGAAGACTCTGCACATCACGCTTAAGTATGGTCCCAAGAAGGCTAAGGTCATCAACGGCATCCGCCGCATTTCCAAGCCGGGCCTGCGTAAGTACACCGGCGTTGCCGACATGCCCCGCGTCCGCGGTGGCCTTGGTACCGCCATTATTTCCACCAGCCATGGCGTCATGACCGACCGCGATGCTCGCAAGCACAACGTCGGCGGCGAGATCATCGCTTACGTCTGGTAATTCGCTCGGTAGGTAGAAGGAAAGGAGATCACCGTGTCTCGTATCGGTAATAAGCCTGTCCAGATTCCCGCCGGAGTCGAAGTGGCAGTCAACGGCAACAACGTTGTCGTCAAGGGCCCCAAGGGCCAGCTCGAGCTCGATGTCTATGAGAAGCTCGCTATCAACGTCGAGGACAACGTCCTCACCGTTTCCCGTCCCGACGACGAGCGTGAGACCCGTGCCCGCCACGGCCTCACCCGCGCCCTCATCCACAACATGGTTGTTGGCGTTTCCGAGGGCTTCGAGAAGAAGCTCGAGCTCGCCGGCGTCGGTTACCGCGTGCAGCAGAAGGGCAAGAACCTCGAGTTCTCCCTGGGCTTCTCGCACCCCGTGATCGTCGAGGCTCCCGAGGGCATCACCTTCGAGGTTCCCGACAACACCCACGTGAACGTCAAGGGTATCAACAAGCAGCAGGTCGGTCAGATCGCCGCTGAGATCCGCGGCCATCGTCCTCCCGAGCCTTACAAGGGCAAGGGTATCCACTACGTTGGCGAGCACATCCGCCGCAAGCTGGGTAAGGCCGCCAAGTAGTCGTAACCGACTCACTCGCATAAGACCAGCACCCCGTCAGGTGCTGGCAAGATCAACCTTTTTAGGAGTTTACGTATGAACAAGCATAAGGCGAAGCTGGAAGGCCTCAAGCGTCGTCAGCGTCGTGTTCGCGGCAAGGTCTCGGGTACCTCCGAGCGTCCGCGTCTTCGCGTGACCCGTACTAACGCCAACATCTATGCCCAGATCATCGACGACAGCAAGGGCTCCAGCCTGACACTCGTCTCTGCCTCGACCCTCGAGGCCGAGTTCAAGGGCACCCACACCTCGAACAAGGAGGCTGCGGAGAAGGTCGGTCAGCTCGTTGGCAAGCGCGCCATCGAGGCCGGCATCACCAAGGTCGCCTTCGATCGTGGTGGCCGTATCTACCATGGCCGCGTCAAGGCCCTCGCCGACGGTGCTCGTGCCGCCGGTCTCGAGTTCTAGGAGGTATGTAGCACATGGCTCGTAATCAGAAGCAGCAGCGCGAGGCCTCCGAGTTCGAGGAGCGCGTCGTTTACATCAACCGCGTGTCGAAGACCGTCAAGGGTGGTCGTCGCATGAGCCTCGTCGCTCTCGTCGTCGTTGGCGACGGCAAGGGTAACGTCGGCGTTGGCATGGGCAAGTCCGCTGAGGTGCCCCTGGCCATCTCCAAGGCGTCTCTCGATGCCAAGAAGAACATGTTCCACGTGCCGGTGACCGATCAGGGCACCATCCCGCACGAGGTTCTCGGCCACTTTGGTGCCGGCCGCATCATCATCAAGCCCGCTGTCGAGGGTACCGGCGTTATCGCCGGCGGCGCTGTGCGTCCCCTCTTTGAGCTTGCTGGCATCAAGAACGTCCTGTCCAAGTCCCTCGGTACCGACAACGGCCTCAACATCATCAAGGCTGCCGTCGAGGGTCTCAAGGAGCTCTCCAGCCCTGAGGACGTCGCGGCTCGCCGTGGCCTGACGGTCTCCGAGATGTTCGTCGGTAAGGAGAACTAAGCATGGCTGACACCATCAAGATCAAGCAGGTCCGCAGCACCAACGGTTGCAAGCAGGACCAGGTCCGTACTGTCCGTGCCCTCGGTCTCCACAGGATCCGCGAGGTTCGCGAGATTGCTGACAACGAGTCCGTCCGCGGCATGATCTTCAAGGTCAAGCACCTTGTCGAGATTGTAGAGGAGTAGCAAATGCAGCTTCACGATCTTACTCCCGCGCCCGGTTCCACCAAGAACCGCAAGCGCGTCGGCCGTGGCAATTCTTCGGGTCACGGCACCACTTCTGGCCGCGGTCAGAAGGGCCAGGGTTCCCGCTCTGGCGGCACCAAGGGTGCCGGCTTCGAGGGTGGCCAGACGCCGCTGGCTATGCGCCTGCCCAAGCTTCCGGGCTTCCGCAACCCCCGTCGTATCGAGTACACCGCTGTTAACGTTGAGCGTCTCGAGCGTAAGTTCGAGGATGGCGCTGTGATCGACGGTGCCGCTCTTAAGGCCGCTCGCATCACCAAGAGCGAGTTCGAGCCCGTCAAGGTGCTCGGCAATGGTGAGCTCACCAAGAAGTTCACGGTCAAGGTCGACAAGGTCAGCGCTTCTGCGCAGGCCAAGATTGAGGCCGCCGGCGGAAAGGTCGAGCTGCCGTGCTAAATGGTCTTAAGAATGCTTTCCGCATCAAAGAATTGCGCGAAAAGATTCTTTTTACCATAGCTATGCTCGTCGTGTACCGCATTGGTGCGCACGTTCCTGTGCCCGGCATTCCCTTCCAGGGGATGCTGGGCCTTTTCTCGACCGATAACAATTCGGTCGCCGCAGGTGCTATGGCCCTCCTGAATCTTTTCTCTGGCGGCGCGTTGAGCTATGTGTCGGTGTTTTCGCTGGGCATCATGCCTTACATCACCAGCTCGATCATCCTCCAGATGCTCCAGGCCGTCGTGCCTTCCCTGCATGAGCTTGCCCGCGAGGGCGAGGTCGGTCAGACCAAGATTACGCAGTATTCGCGTTACCTCACCCTGGCTCTGGCAATCCTCAACTCCGTGGGTTACCTCTTCCTCTTTAAGAGCTTCGGCATCAGCTTCAATGGCGCCGGCGCTCCCGAGATCATCTTCGACCTCATGATCGTCGGTACGCTCACCGCGGGCGCCATGCTGATCATGTGGATTGGTGAGCTCATCACCCAGCGCGGTATCGGCAATGGCATGTCGCTGATCATCTTCGCGAACATCATGGCCGGTCTGCCGCAGGCTATCTTCTCCAGCACCGAGGGCAATGCCGGTGGCATCATCACCATGGTGATCATCTGCGCCATCATCCTGCTGGTTATCCCGCTGATTGTTTTCCTTGAGCGCGGCCAGCGCCGCATCCCGGTCTCCTACGCTAAGCGCGTCGTGGGCCGTCGCATGATGGGTGGCCAGACCACCTACCTGCCCATCAAGGTCAACACCGCGGGTGTCGTGCCGATCATCTTCGCTTCGGCGCTGCTGTACTTCCCGGCTCAGATTGCCGTGTTCTTCCCCGGCATCGGCTGGATTCAGGCAGTTGCCTCCGCGCTTTCGACCGGTTGGCTCAACTGGGTGCTTAACGTTGTCCTCATCGTGTTCTTCGCGTACTTCTACACCTCCATGGTGTTCAACCCCGATGACACGGCCGATAACCTTAAGAAGCAGGGCGGCTTTATTCCGGGCGTCCGTCCGGGTAGGGCTACCGCGGCCTACATCAAGAACGCGCTCAACAAGATCACGCTTCCCAGCGCTGTCTTTTTGGCGCTCATCGCCATTGTGCCTTCGATCATCTTCTCCTTCACGGGTAACCATCTGATCCAGGCATTTGGCGGCACGTCCATCCTCATCATGGTCGGCGTCGTGCTCGACACGGTCGATAAGCTCGAAGGCCAGATCAAGATGTATGATTACGATGGATTCTTTAAATAGGCTAGAGGAGGATTGCTCATGAACCTCGTATTGCTCGGAGCTCCGGGTGCCGGTAAGGGCACCGTCGCACAGGAGCTCGTCGCCGAGTTTGGCGTCGCCCACATTTCCACGGGCGACCTGCTGCGTGCTGCCGTCAAGGGTGGCACCGAGCTTGGTATTCAGGCTAAGAAGTACATGGACGCTGGCGAGCTCGTTCCCGACCAGCTCGTGATCGACCTTGTCAAGGAGCGCCTTGACGCCGATGACGCCCAGCAGGGCTTCATCCTCGACGGCTTCCCGCGCAACACCGCCCAGGCTGTGACGCTCGATTCCGAGCTCTCCGCCATGGGTCGCGAGATCGACTGCGCCCTTCTGGTCGATGTGGCCCCCGAGGTCATTATCGATCGTCTGTCTTCGCGTCGCACCTGCCGCGCATGCGGTTACACCGGCACCGCTGCCGATGCTACCTGCCCCAAGTGTGGCGGCGAGATGTATCAGCGCGACGACGACAAGCCCGAGACCATCAAGAACCGTCTCGACGTCTACGAGAAGTCCACGAGCCCGCTCGTCGACTACTATCGTGGCCAGGGTCTGCTCAAGTCGGTCAACGGTGACCAGGCTCGCGAGACCGTGTACGGGGATGTCAAAGAGGCTCTCGGTCTATGATCAAGATTAAGTCTGCAACGCAAATCGAGCAGATGAAGAAGGCAGGAGCGCTATCTAAGATGGCGCTCCGCCACGTTGGAGCCATGGTGCGCCCCGGCGTTTCCACCTTTGAGCTCGATCAGCTCGCGGAGCAGATTATCCGCATGCATGGCGGCACCCCGGCCTTTAAGGGTTACGGCGGGTTCCCGGGGACCATTTGCGCATCGATCAACGATGCCGTGGTCCACGGTATTCCCAACCCCGACATGATCCTGCGCGATGGCGATATCATCTCCATCGATACGGGAGCCGTTGTCGACGGTTGGGTCGGCGATAACGCTTGGACGTTTTTCGTCGGCACCCCCACGCCCGAAGCCAAGGCTTTGTGCGAGGTCACGCGCGATTGCCTTAAGGCTGCCATCGAGCAGGCTGTTCCCGGTAACCATATCGGGGACGTCGGTTATGCCGTTCAGTCCCTCGCCGAGTCTCACGGTTACGGTGTGCTTCGTGATTATGTAGGCCATGGCATTGGCCGCGTGATGCACGAGGACCCCAACGTTCCTAACTATGGAAAGAAGGGGAGGGGCGTTCGCCTCCAGGCCGGCATGGTCATTGCCATCGAGCCGATGGTTACGATGGGTTCCAACCATGTGAGCACGGGCTCCGACGGTTGGATTGTTACGACCAACGATCACCTGCCCGCCGCGCACTACGAGAACACCGTCGCCATTACCAATGACGGTCCGGTGATTCTCACCACGGATGCGCAAGGTGCTTGGTGTTCCTTGCAAGGCGGTGAAATGTAAAAGTCGCCGCCCCCTGATGCCCAACCTCGCCTTTCAATTTCGAAGGCATGACCCCAAGGTCTATGCCTTCTCATTTCAAGGCGATCTTGGGCATCAGGGAACGGCTTTGTTTTACATTTCAAATGTAACAAGTTCCACTTAGTTGTGGAGCCATTACGAAGTTATTACGATGCGTGCATACGTGTTGTAGAATACTCAATCGCTGTCGTTTTCTAGAGAAAGATGATTGCTTGTGAAGAAGGAAGACGCAATTGAGCTCGAGGGTACGGTAAAGGAACCGTTGCCCAACGCCATGTTTAAGGTCGAGCTCGAGAACGGTCATTCGGTTCTGTGCAACATTTCTGGCAAGATCCGAATGAATTACATCCGTATTCTCCCCGGTGACAGGGTTGTCGTGGAGCTTTCCCCGTACGACCTGACCCGCGGCCGCATCACCTATCGCTACAAATAGCGGCACGCATACACGCACTCCATTTCCGACTGCAGGCTTAGCTCAACCTACGGTCGGATTGTGTGTGAAGACCAGCCATAGTTTTAAACGCCTGCGGCTGGGCGAGTAGATAGTAGGGAAGTAGTTTGAGCGCTACCGAAAGGAAGAACGATGAAGGTACGTCCTTCGGTCAAGAAGATGTGCGATAAGTGCAAAATCATTAGGCGCCATGGCAAGGTCCTCGTCATTTGCGAGAACCCCCGTCATAAGCAGCGTCAGGGTTAAGAGAGGAGACTACGTTGGCCCGTATTAATGGTGTCGACCTCCCGCGTGAGAAGCGCGTTGAGATCGGTCTGACCTACATTTACGGCATCGGCCGCACCACTGCGACGAAGATTTGCGTCGAGTGCAACGTTAACGTGGATACGCGCGTTAAGGACCTCACCGAGGATGAGGTTAACGCCATCCGCGATTATATCGATAAGAACCAGATCATGGTTGAGGGCGACCTCCGCCGTGAGCGCAACCAGAACGTCAAGCGCCTTATGGACATCGGCTGCAACCGCGGCCTTCGTCACCGCAAGGGCCTCCCGGTCCGCGGCCAGCGCACCCACACTAACGCTCGTACCCGCAAGGGCCCGAAGCGTCAGATCGGTGCTAAGAAGAAGAAATAAGGAGCGCTAGATAGATGGCTACTGCTAAGAAGAACGTTCGCGCTGCCCGTCTGAAGCGCGCGGACCGTAAGAACATTTCCGTGGGCCAGGCTCACATTCGTTCTACGTTCAACAACACGATCGTTTCGATCACCGATCCCCAGGGCAACGTCATTTCCTGGAAGTCGGCTGGCCAGGTGGGCTTCAAGGGCTCCCGTAAGTCCACGCCGTTCGCTGCCCAGATGGCTGCCGAGGCTGCTGCCAAGCAGGCCATGGAGCACGGTATGAAGAAGGTTTCCGTCTTCGTCAAGGGCCCCGGCTCCGGTCGTGAGACCGCCATCCGCTCCCTCCAGGCTGCTGGCCTCGAGGTCTCGAGCATCCAGGACAAGACCCCCATTCCGCACAACGGCTGCCGCCCCAAGAAGCGTCGCCGCGTGTAACTGAAAGGATCGTATCAATATGGCAATCGACAGGACTCCTGTTCTTAAGCGCTGCCGTCAGCTCGGGATCGATCCCGCTGAGCTCGGTTACAGCAGCAAGAAGGAATCTATCCGTCAGCCCAAGCGCCGTCGCAAGGAATCTGAGTACGGCATGCAGCTGCGCGAGAAGCAGAAGGTCAAGTTCATCTATGGCGTTCTGGAGAAGCAGTTCCACGGCTACTTCAACAAGGCCCGTAAGATGAACGGCGTCACCGGTGAGAACCTCCTGATCATTCTTGAGTCTCGCCTCGACAACGTCGTCTTCCGTCTTGGCTTCGCCCGCACCCGCAAAGAGGCTCGTCAGTCCGTCCGTCACGGTCACTTCACCGTGAACGGCAAGCGCGTGGACATCCCGTCCTACCGCGTCAAGGCCGGCGACGTCGTCGCTGTCGGCGAGAAGTTCCGTGACCTCCTCCCCATCAAGGAGGCCCTGATTTCCTCCGAGCGCTTTGAGGTCCCTGGCTGGCTCGAGGTCGATATCGAGAAGCTGTCTGGTAACGTGCTCGCTCTGCCGACGCGTGAGCAGATCAGCGGTGATATCAACGAGCAGCTCATCGTCGAGCTCTACTCTAAGTAGTCCATCCGGGCTGCTGAGGCTGGAGGTAATACATGTCAGAATTCATTAGGCCTCAGGTTCAGGTCGAAGAGATCAACGAGACGTCTGCTCGTGTCTCCGTCGAGCCGCTCGAGCGTGGTTACGGCGATACGCTGGGTAACTCCCTTCGTCGCGTTCTTCTGTCCTCGCTCGAGGGTGCCGCCGTCGAGGCTATTCAGATCGATGGTGCGCAGCACGAGTTCATGACCATCCCTAACATGGTCGAGGATGTCACCGACATCGTCCTGAATGTCAAGGGTCTTGTCTTCAGGGCTCTCGGCACGACCGACGAGGCGACCGCCACCATCTCGGTTGACGGCCCCTGCGAGGTCACCGGTGCGGACTTCTTTATTCCGTCCGAGTTTGAGCTGGTCAACCCCGAGCAGCACATTGCTACGCTCACCGAGGGTGGCCATCTCACCATGAGCATGCGCATCGGCTATGGCCGCGGCTATGTTTCTGGCGAGGCCAACAAGCGCGACAACGATCCCATCGGTGTGATCCACGTCGACTCGCTGTACTCGCCGGTTTCCCGTTGCGCCAAGCTCGTTGAGGCTTGCCGTGTCGGTCAGCACACCGACTACGACCGCCTTGTCCTCGAGATCGAGACCAACGGCTCCATCGCCCCGCGCGACGCCGTGGTCCAGGCTGCCAATATCATCAACCAGCATATGGCCGCCTTTATGAACCTTGCCGAGACCCCCGAGGTCGAGGAGGAGGCTTCGATCTTCGCTCCCGAGGTCACCAACGACAACGCCGAGCTGGACAAGCAGATCGAGGATCTGGACCTTTCCGTCCGTTCCTACAACTGCCTTAAGCGCGCCAGCATTCACTCGGTCCGTCAGCTCGTTGAGTTCTCGGAGAACGATCTGCTCAACATCCGTAACTTCGGTGTTAAGTCGATCGAGGAAGTGAAGGACAAGCTTGAGTCCATGGGCCTGAGCCTGAAGGCTTAATGCTTCGCATATTTGAGGAGAAACTAGACCATGCGTCACAACGTTAAGAAGGGCCTGAAGCTCGGCACCGATGCGAGCCACACCAAGGCCATGAAGAAGAGCCTTGCTAAGGCCCTCTTCGAGAACGACCGCATCAAGACCACCGAGACCCGCGCTAAGGCGCTGCGTTCGGTCGTCGATCCGATCATCACTTGGGCCAAGAAGGGCGACCTGCACTCTCGTCGTCTGGCTATCGCCAAGCTCGGCGATAAGCAGCTCGTTGCCGAGATCTTCGACAAGGCTGCCCAGGGTATGTGGCAGGATCGCAACGGCGGTTATACCCGCATCATGAAGCTCGGTAACCGCAAGGGCGACAACGCTCCCATCGTTATCATGGAGCTCGTCACCGAGCCTTGCACGCCTAAGGCCAAGAAGGCTGCTCCGGCCCCCAAGAAGGCCGCTGCTCCCAAGAAGGTCGAGGCTGCCGAGGAGGCTCCTGCTGAGGAGACCGCTGAGTAGACAATCCGTCTGCATAGGCTATATTCGAGGGGTACGTTCGCGTACCCCTCTTTTTTTGTCGAAATGCCATTGCCTGTTTGTTGGGAGCGCCCATGACCGCGCCGTCTGATTTCAATTCGATTCCAGAGCTCGATGCCACGCTCGTTTTCCGCGTGGCATACGATGGCTCGTCCTATAGCGGCTTTGCCGAGCAGCCGGGACAGACGACGGTTGCGGGTGAGCTGCGTCGAGCCATCGAGACGCTGCTTCGCCGCCCGATCGATCTGACGTGCGCGGGGCGTACCGATGCCGGCGTGCATGCCGTGGCTCAGTACATCAGCGTGCCCGTTACGGACGCTGAGCTCGCTCTGACGCGCCGTAGGTGGCTGCGGGCCATGGATGCCCTGCTGCCCAAAGATATCGCCATAAACGAGGTCTACAGGGCCCGTAAAGGCTTTTCTGCACGCTTTGACGCGCATTCCCGTACGTATACATACCGTATTGCCGATCGCGATGCGCGCCCCGTGCTGTCCCGCGGTGCCGTGTGGTGGCATCGCTATCCCTTGGATGTTGAGGCTATGTCTTCTGCCTGCCCCGCGCTGCTGGGCGAGCAGGACTTTAAAAGCTTTTGCAAGGTTGCCTCGGCCGTTGGCAAGCCCACGCATCGCTGCGTGATGCGTGCCGAATTTGGCCATGAGGTTGCGTTTGGCGAGGACATCCTGACGTTTACCATCGAGGGCAATGCGTTTCTGCATTCGATGGTCCGTACGATCGTGGGCACGCTTGTCGAGATTGGCATGCATCGCCGTGAACCCGAGTGGATGCGCGAGGTTATCGATGCTTGCGACCGTACCGCTGCGGGCCCCACGGCTCCTGCCTGCGGCCTTACGTTTTTGGGCGTGGATTACGATCCCGCCGAGCTTGTCGTGCTCGACTAGGGGAGGGCTTGACGTGTCGTGCGTCGACACCTGTCATCTGTGGGCTGCGCGTGTGCAACATCTGTTCTTGGCGTGCAATACAACCGGTGTCTCATTGCTTTTATTGCCGGGGTGTACCATGAACCACGATTTGATTCATTGCTGTCGAGAGGACGGATAACTTGGTTCGACGTGGCTCGCATCCGCGACTTTCGGTGATCCTTGTGGTAGAAGGTTCGCCCAGCTATGCGATGCGTGCGCTCGAGAGTATCCAGAACCAAGACCTCTACGATTTGCAGATTGTCGTTGTTTGCCGCGATGCTGCGCCCGGTGTGCGCCATTCGCTTCAAGTTGCTGCCGACAGGGACATCCATATTGATTTGATTGACGTCGAGGACGCGAAGCGTGGCGCTTGTCTTCGCGCCGGTTTTGATGCCTCGCGCGGCTCTCAAATCATCGCCATGAACGCCGATGAGTGGTTTGCTCCGCAGGCCCTTTCCAAGATGGTCGATATCGCGTGCGATACTGCGGCAGACATTGTGCTCCCCTCGGTGTCGCTCGATCGATACGATGCGCACCGCGAGCGTCATTCGCGTGTCTTGGATGCTGCCTCTATTGCCATAGAAGACGAGTCTTCTATGGTGACTGGGCTGCCCCAGTTGATTTTAGGCGGCCTAGTCGCTCAGACCTCTGGCGTGATGTATAGCCGTCCGCTGTTTGAGGCATGCCTGTCGCGCGGCAAGGCGTACCGTACGGTTGAGTTTATGGCTTATGCGCTCTCGCAGGCACGATTCGTGTCCGGCTGCGGCGACGCTTGTTTCCACGCGGTGGCACCTAAGCTTACAGATGCCTTTGATCCCACCATGTATGCCAGGATATCCGATGACACTCGAGCGCTCGACGAGCTTGCGGACTCACTCTCGGAAGTAGATAGCGGTGGTCGGCTCAAGCTGGCAAGCCAAAAGTTCTACTTTGCCGGACTGGTCGCCTGCATCGAGAATTTGTGTCTGAGCCCGCATGGAGTGTCGTCAATCGAGCGTTCCGCCCGCATGCGTGATATGCTCGAGGCGCCTCGAACCCGTCAGATGGTCGCCGCGCTCAAGGACAACCATCGGGGACTCGGTCTGTTGTTTGGGCCGATCGCCAGCGCCAAGCCTGCGCGCTGCGTGATGTGTACGCATCTGGCAGCTTTTCTTAACCGGACGGGCGCAAAAACCGCCTAAACGGCTCATTTCGAAACAAATTTGCATAGAATTGTTTCGAAATGCGTTCTTATACACAAAAGCCTTCAAATAGCGTTAAACTATTCAATCACTGATTGATTGTCTCCGCCATCTTTTGGAGAGAGGGTTTGTATGGCTAAAAAACGCAATGGGCGCCAGGATGCCATTAGAGATATTGTGCGCAATAAGGACGTCCGCACGCAGCGCGTGCTGGTCGATGAGCTCCGCGCAATGGGCTTTGATTGCACGCAGGCGACTGTCTCTCGCGATATTGCCGATATGGGGCTGCGTAAGCTCCCTGAGGGCATCTATGTTCTGGCAGAGGACCTGCACCTGCAGCGTATGGTTTCCGAGCTCGTAACGGGCGTTCTGCGCACCGATAATCTGGTTATGATCAAGGCTCAGCCTGGCACGGCTTCCGGCATCGCCGCCGCTGTTGATGCGGCAGAGCTGCCCGATGTGCTTGGCTCGCTTGCCGGCAACGATACGATTTTGGTTATTGCCCAGACGGCCGAGGACGGCGAGCGTCTTGAGGCGCTGATCAATAAGCTGAGCAATTCTCGCAAGTAGGCGTGCGGGTCGTGCGCTCGGCACTGCGTGCGCTGACATAGCGGCTTGTAAGGGGTATCGACGTTGGTCGGTACCCCCCTTTTTTGTCTGCCGGTATAAAGACCGCCCATCAGGTCGCTTCAAACTAAAAGGCCCCCGAGCAGTTCAATAGGCTGCTCGGGGGCCTTGTTGCTTATGGCCGGATGATTTCTAGCCGACCGTATCGTCAGGCGTGGGTGAGGGGTCGGGAGTGGGCGTGGGCGTAGGCGTAGGCGTGCCGCCATCGCCGCCGGTCGAACCGCCAGTGGAGCCGCCCGTCGAGCCACCGGTCGTACCGGTGCCGCCGGTGGTGTCGCCGCCCGTGGTCTCGGTGGTCGTGGTCGTCGTGGTAGTCGTTGTGGTGGTTTCCTCTTCCTCTTCCTCTTCGTCCTCGTCCTTGTCGTCGTTCTCCGACTTCTTGGTGTTGTTGGTGCCGTAGAACTTCCAGACGCTGTTGTTCTTGTAGGTGGGCGCCGTTCCGGTCGCAAACTCCTCGCGCTCGGTACCGGTCAGAACGGTGTTCATAAACCGCTTAAAGACAGGCAGGTTGGTGCTGTCGCCCAGCAGGTCCGTGCCGTACTTTTGGATGGGGATCTCGCCCGCGGAATAGCCGGTCCACAGGGCGCATGCCAGCTGCGGGGTATAGCCGCAGAACCACAGGTTGGTGGTGTTGTCGGTGGTGCCCGTCTTGCCGGCATAGGGCTGGTTGACACTCAGGGCGCCGGCAGCACCCGTACCGCCGCCCATCATGACGCCGGACAGAACATCGGTAACCGCGGCGGCCTCGCCCTCGGTAAGCACCTGTGAGGGATTGTCGGTGTGCTGGTACAGCACCGAACCGGTACGAGAGTCAATCTCGGTGATGGCGATCGGCTGGCGATAGTAGCCGCCGTTGGCAAACGTCGCGTAGGCGGCGGCCATCTCGAGCGGCGAGATCGAGCCGGTGCCGAGGGTCATGACGGGAACGTCCTCGATGTTGTCCTTGGCGGGGTCGATGCCGAGCTTTTTGACGAGCGAGATGATCTTGCTGTTGCCGACGGCTTCCGCCACCTGGATGTAGCCGGTGTTGGAGGAGTATGCCGTCGCCTGCTTAAGCGTGATGGTGCCGTAGCTTTGATTGGCGTAGTTTTGTACCTCGGTTGTGGTGCCCTTGGCCTTGAGCGGCGAGTTGCAGTTGAGGGTGACGTTGGGGTTCATGCCGTTTTGGATGGCAGTTGCCAGCGTAAAGGCCTTAAAGGTGGAGCCGACGGGACGCTTGGCCGTGGCATGGTTTACGTGGTTCTCGTCGGCGTTGTAGTCGTAGCCGCCCACCATGCACTTGATGTAGCCGGTCTTGGGGTCGACGACGACCATGCCCATGTCCAGGCCGTCAAGCGAGAGCGTGTCGAGCTGCTCGCGGACGGCATTCTCTGCCACCTGCTGCATCGTGGGGTCGATGGTGGTCTTGACGGTCAGGCCGCCCTTAAAGAGCACGTCGGTCGAGAACTCCTGCTCCAGCAGCTGCTTGACGTAGGAGACAAAGTAGGGCTGCGAGTATACGTCGACGCCGCTGCCCGAGATTTCGGTCACGTTGAGGGTGATGGGCTCGGCCTGTGCGGCATCGTGCTCCTCCTGGGTGATGTGGCCCAGGCGCAGCATGTTGTCGAGAACCTTGTTGCGGCGGGACAGCGCCAGGTCGGGGTTGACCGTGGGGTCGTACTGCGAGGGCGAGTTGGGAAGGCCGATGAGTAGCGCGGCCTCGCTCAGGGTGAGGTCGGCGGCGCTCTTGGACAGATAGGTTTCGGCCGCGGCCTCGATGCCGTAGGCGCCGTGGCCGTAATAGATGGTGTTGAGGTACATCATGAGGATCTCGTCTTTGGAGTACATGTCCTCCATCTTGATGGCGATGTAGGCCTCGCGCACCTTACGCTCAATGGTCGAGTCGAACTGCTCCTCCTGCAGGATGGTGTTGCGCACAAGCTGCTGGGTGATAGTCGAGGCGCCTTCGTGCCCGCCGCCGAGGGTTGCCACCGCAGCACGCGCGATACCCCACAGGTCGATACCGCCGTGCTCGTAGAAGCGCTCGTCCTCGACGTCAACGGTGCCTTGCAGCACGTAGGGGGAGACCTCGTCCTTGGTGATGGACTTGCGGTTTTGCGTGTAGAAGCTCGCGATCTTGTTGCCGTTGCAGTCGACGATCTCGGTGGGCTCGCTCACCAGATACGCGTTGGCGTCGGTGTAGTCGGGCAGATCGGACAACCAGCGGTTGACGTTGCCGACCATGCCGATGCCAAACGCCACGCCCGCAATCAGCAGAAAGCCCAAAAACGAGAGCAGGATTATGGGCAGGGCGTGCGTCTTTGAACGGCTGTGTCCCTGTCGTTGGCGAGGACCCATATATTGACCTCCAGGTATGTCGTGCCGGACGGTGGATGTGCCGTCGGGGCAGGATGGACATAAGTTATTACACGATAAACCAAACGGGGCGCTCGAGGCCTCGTGTATGCTGGAAGACGGCATTTTTCAGAGTGAATGCATACCTTGGTAAGGAGTTTGTCGATGGCGATTCGGGCGATGGGGCCGAGCGGACAATACGAGACTGGATTGGATGCTGCCGGTGCGGCGCTGCCCGAGCTGCTGGCGCCGGCGGGCGGACTCGACCAGATGCTTGCGGCCATCGCCGCGGGTGCCGATGCCATCTATGCGGGGTTGGGCGGCTTTAACGCCCGTGTGAGTGCGCGCGGTTTTACCGACGACGAGTTTGCGCGCGGTTGTGCCGTGGCGCATGCCCATGGCGTGCGTGTGTACGTAACGCTCAACGTGTTCGTGTTTGACGATGAGTTGTCCGACGCGGTGGCGTTGGGAGCTCATGCACTGGAGCTGGGCGCCGATGCTTTGATTGTCGCCGATGCCGGGTTGGCCTGCGCGCTGCGCGCGGCGATTCCCGGGGTCGAGATTCACCTGTCCACGCAGGCGGGCGTTCATAGCGAAGGCGCCGTGCGGCTTGCCGCCGATGAGCTGGGGGTCGAGCGCGTGACGACGGCACGCGAGCTGGCGGTCGACGAGATTGCGGCGCTCTGTGCCACGGGCGTGCCCATCGAGGTATTCTGCCACGGTGCGATATGCATCGGCTATTCGGGGGCGTGCGAGTTTTCGGCCCTGCGGCGTGGGCGCTCGGCGATGCGCGGCGACTGCACGCAGCCGTGCCGTCTGGCGTACGACCTAGTGGACGAGGCGGGGCAGAGCGTTGTCGCCGTCGAGGGGGATCGTCTACTGTGTCCGCGTGACTATCTGGGTATTGCGCATCTGCCCGAGCTTGTAGATGCCGGCGTGGCGTCGCTCAAGATCGAGGGGCGCATGAAGAACCCCGATTACGTATTCAACGTGGTGCGGGTGTGGCGCCGGGCACTCGATATGCTGTGCGACGGCGCGTGGGACCCCGGTGCCGTGGAAGAGTTTGAACGCGAGCTTGGAAGATCGTTTAACCGTGGGTTTACCGATGCGTACCTGCGAGGGCGTTCGGGTGCCGAGCTGATGAGCTTTGAGCGTGCAATTAACCAGGGCGTGCGCGTGGGGCGCTTGGTCGCTGTGGGCCACGAAGAGGTGACCGTTGAGCTTGATGCCGCCGTGGCGGTGGGCGATACGCTCGAAATCCGATTTTACCCGGGTGCCGACGCGCGTCCCGATGTGCCCAAGCGCTGGCCACAGGTGCCTTGCCCCGTGGATGCCGCTGCGGGAGAGCGCATCGTTGTGCATTGCAAACGTAAGGTGGACGCGGGCTGCGAGGTCTATCTGATTCGCAGCGCCGGCGTGTTGGATCAGACGGCGGCGGTGTTGGAGCGCATGCGGGCCGAGGCGGATGCGATTGCGCCCGTTGCGCGTGCCGTTGAGGTGCTGCCCTTTGAGGACGCTGCGGTGGATGGCGGTGCGTCCACGGAGTTGGTGGAGTGCGCGGTTCCCACTCGCATGGTTTTTGCTTGGCAGCTGATGGATGCCGACCCGCGCGGAGAACTTGATTTGTCCGACGCCGTTGTGGTGCTTGACGAGGTGTGCCGCACGGGTGACGCTGACTGGACCCACTCACTGATACAGCGTGCCGGGCGCGTCGTCTGCCGCAACCTGGGACAGGTGGTGATCGCTCGCGAGCTGGGCGTGACGTTTGACGTGGCGGCGCCGGTGTTCTGCGCGAATCGGGCCACGCTTACCTGGCTGCGCGGACTCGGTGCGGGGCGGGTGTGCTTGCCGGCGGAGTTGCTCGGCAATGATGCGGAGCGTATTGCCGAACTGGCCGCTGAACCCGGCGTCTTGGGTCCGGTCGACGCCGACCGTCCCGAGCTTATGGTGTGCGAGCACTGCCTGCTGACCGCCGAGGGCGTCTGCGCCACCGATGCGACGGGACAGGTTCGTTGCCGCGACTGCTTGCGTCGTCGGCAGGTACGCTATCTGGTCGAGCGTGACGGTACACGTCTGCCAGTTGCCATTGACGCATGCGGCAGGACGAGGATTTTCCTGTCGTAGGTGCTGCGTCGCGTCAGTTTGTTATCATAAGAGAGTTTATGGACTTCCAGCACCGCCGTTTTCGGCGAGGGTGCTATAGCAAAAGGAGGATACCCAATGCTGTCTGTTGACGAGCAAATGCGTATCATCACCTCGGGCGCCGCGCAGATCGTCCCCGAGGCCGACCTTCGCAAGAAGCTTGAGAAGGGCGAGCCCCTCAACATCAAGCTCGGCGTCGATCCCACCAGCCCCGACCTGCACCTGGGCCATGCCGTGCCCCTGCGCAAGATGCGTCAGTTCCAGGACCTGGGCCACAACGTCACCCTCATCATCGGCAACGGCACCGCGCTGATCGGCGACCCCTCGGGCAAGAACTCCACGCGTCCGCAGCTTTCGCAGGAGCAGATCGAGGCCAACGCCGAGACCTACGTGAGCCAGGCCATGAAGATCCTGGACCCCGAGAAGACCACCATCGTGCACAACGGCGACTGGATCCTTTCGATGGACCTGGCCGGCCTGCTGCAGGTGTGCTCCAAGTTCACCGTCGCCCGCATCCTCGAGCGCGACGACTTTACCAAGCGCTACCAGTCCCAGACGCCGATTGCCCTGCACGAGTTCCTGTACCCTGTGATGCAGGCCTTCGACTCCGTTCAGATCAAGGCCGACGTCGAGATGGGCGGCACCGACCAGCTCTTCAACCTGCTCGCCGGCCGCGAGCTCATGGAGAAGATGGGCATGGAGCCGCAGATCGCGCTCACCATGCCGCTGCTCGAGGGCACCGACGGCGTGCGCAAGATGTCCAAGTCCTATGGCAACTACATCGGCCTGACCGATGCTCCCAAGGATATGTTCGGCAAGACCATGTCCATCCCCGACGAGATGATCGGCAAGTACTATCGTCTGGCCAGTTCGCTCACCCCGGCCGAGGTCGACAAGATCGATGCCGCCCTGGCCGATGGCTCCGCCGACCCCTACGAGCTCAAGCGCGCTCTAGGCCGCGACCTGTGCGACACCTACCACGGTGCTGGCGCCGGCGACGAGGCTCAGGCCGAGTTCGACCGTGTGTTCAAGGAGGGCCAGCTTGCCGACTTCCCCGAGAAGCACGTTGAGCTGACCGTCAACGACGAGGGCCAGATTTACCTCGCTGGCCTGCTCAAGGACCTGGGCCTTTCGGCCAGCGCCGGTCAGGCCCGCCGCGACATCGACGGCGGCGGCGTCAAGATCAACGGCAAGGCTGTGGCTCCCAAGAGCTACAACATCGATCCGAGCGCCCTCAAGCTGGGCGACACCCTCTCCGTAGGCAAGCGCAAGGGCTTCAAGCTTATTTAGTTACGCGGTTTTACCAAACCGCGTAACCGGTCGACGCTGCAAACCCGCCAGCG
>CAUFMB010000022.1 GCA_959026535.1 uncultured Collinsella sp.
ACGTTGATGATCGTTTCCATGGATACCTTTCATAGTCATCGGAGTTTCTTGAATGACGAACCGTATAAGAACGTCCATGAGCTCGTTGTTTGGGACAGTCTTTGGTGGTGAAGTACGGAGACGGCTTTACGAGGTGCCCCAGGTTGGCGCGAAAGAGGAACGAAGCGTACTTGGGTACGCGAGCGACGAATGAACGCCAAGATGGGGTGGCTCGTAAAGCCGAGCAGGTTAGTTGAGCTTAAGGGCCTTCTGGATGGGCATGTAGAGAGCGCCGACCAGGATGGCGTTAAAGACGGCGGTCATGGCGACGACGGGCAGCATGGCAGCGGCGAGCTCGCTCACCACGCCGAGCATGGCCATCTTGATGACCATGAAGATGACGCCCGAGACAAAGGTGGTCACGAAGGTTGCGACGATGGCGACGGCAGGCTTAACCTGACCGTCCTTGGCAGCAGCGTTGACAATGACGGCCATGAGCATGGCGGCGATGCCCTCGGCGGCAAAATCGACGAACGGCGAGGTGGTGGTGATCTGGATCACTGCGGCCGAGATCAGGCCGATAACGAGCGCCTGACCGATGTTGGGGCGCACAACCAGGATAGTGAGGCAGAAGGCCGAGATAATGAACTCGGGGCTGATCATGCCGCCCGAGATGCCGGAGATGGCCTTGCCGACGGTGAAGTTGAGGATGAAGCCGGCGGCAAGCAGGATGGCGAGCAAGACGAGAGCGCGGACGTCGAGTTTGCCGCGGTCGGCGGTCTGGACGGTGCGGGGCTGTGCGGTGGTGGTGTTCTGAGACATGGTGAAAATCCTTTCGGAAGGGAAGTGCAAGAGAAGAAAGCGGAGGCGCGTGATGCGAATGCGATTGGGCTCGAGATAGAAAAAGGCCCCCGGTCGAAACCGGAGGCCTTCCAATCACCTAGAGCGCAAAAACAGGCGTGAGGGACTCACTGTCGACCGATCGCATTCGCATCACGCCACCACCAGTTGTTGAGAGACGTCATCGTGTTCTTCATGTTGGTGGCTCCTTTCGTGATACCGTGGCGCGGTCGCACCTAGTTGCTGTTGCGCTGCACTATAGCACAGCGAAGTGTGTGCAGGGAATCTTTTTTGAAAAGATTTCGGCGATGTTTCCCGCCGGTCGGATGACAGGCGAGGAGGGCAAGACCGCTCGCACTGTCTTGCCCTCCCTTAGAGCGTGAGGGCCTTAGGCCTTCTTGCGACGATAGAGCACGAAGCCGCAGACACCGATGATGACGACGGCACCAACGGCCATGGCGGCCATGTTGTTGCCCTCGGACTTCTCCTCGGTGGCCTCTTTCTTCTCGACCTCGGGCTCGGCTACGTCCTCATCGGAGAGTGCCTCGTCGGCGTAGGTGATGGACTCGACCAGGCAGTCGTTGTCGGCATCGTAGTCACTCGGGACGAACTCCTCGGAGAAGTCGCCCTCCTTGAGGTAGTCACGCATCTCCTCGAGCATGGCCTTGCATTTGAGGTAGGTGTTCTTGGTGGCAGCCTTGCCGGCCTTGTTGGCCAGGGCGGTGCGGGCCTCGGTGCCCTCGGCGGCCTGCATGGCCTCGTCGACGGTCAGGTTCTGCTCGATGAGCTCCTTCTGCAGGGCGTCGAGGTAGGCGCGGACGCCGGAAGCGCAGTGGTCGCGGTTCTCATAGGCGAGCGTGTTGATGTCCATGAGGACGTAGTTGATGGAGTTCTTGGGCTCCTCGTTGTTCACGACGTCTTCCTCTTCGCAGTGGTCGAAGGAGACATCCTGATCGCTAAAGTAGGGGCTGACCTCGGTGAGCAGTGCGGAGTAGAGGGGGATGGCGACGGAGAACTCGGCGTTGGAGAGCATCTCCCACTGGATGGTCGCGATCTCGGGATCCATGCCCTGACGGATCTGGAAGGTGTGGATCTCGGTGTTGCGGTTGGAGCCGATGGCGTAGGCGCCGTCGGTGTTGGCGTTGAGGCCGGCGACATTTTCGCCGCGGGCGGCGAAGCTGCGGATCATCTCAAAGGTGTTCCAGTCGGACTTGCCGGGCTGGAAGAACAGCGGCTGCATCTCGTGGACCAGGGCGCCGGTCGTGGCGCGAGCGTCTTCGCGCTCGTCTTTCACGATCTCGTAGTCAGTGCCTTCGGCCAGCGGGGCCATGAAGTAATCGCGACCCTGGATATAGCGTGACCACTGGTGCATACCGGCCTCGCCGATCTCCTCGCCGTAGGTCTTGGCGACGTCGAACTTGCCGTCGGTGTACTCGGCAAAGCCCTTCTCCTTAGGCATGGACTCGATGCTCTCGGAATGGAGGCAGTTCTCGGCGTCATCGAGGTCGACGTTATAGGTGAGGTTGCCGATGTTGGGGTTGAGCGAGGCGATGTCATCAGCGAGCTTCATAGCAATCCACTGATGGCCGGAAAGCGCGGCGAACAGCCAGGTCTCGGTGCTGTCGGCGATGATGATCTGGTCGTTGGAGCAGACGCCCTGCTCGTCGATTAGGCTGCCGATGAGCTCGACGCCCTCGCGGGCCGTGGCACTCTCGCCCAGGATGACGCTGGCATAGCTGTACTCGCCAATGCCAGTCTCCTCGGTGATGGGGTCGGCTTCTTCAGCCTTCTCGTTATAGGAGGTGCTCAGCGTGGCAGAGCAGGAAACGCCCTTCTCGTTAATGCCGGCCTCGGAATATGCGTCGTAGCGATCTTCCCACTGAGAGGGGTTGTCGCGAACGAAGGTGTAGCGGTAGGTTGCGCCCTTGGACTTGTACTCAAAACCGGACTCGACCGAGGTGTACTTGTTGCCGTCCTTGTGTGCGGGCTCAATGCCAAAGTGCTTGACATAGCGCGGACCGAAGTCCTCGGAACGGCCGTAGTACGTGTTGCCGTCTGCCGTGAGCTTGCTGCCCATGTAGATCTGGGTGCAGGCGAGCGCCGAAGTCGGCATGGCCATGATGGCCGCTGCTCCAAACGCAAGGCCGCAGCCGAGCTTTTTGAGCGTGTTGACAGGATGAGTAAACCTCATGATCCCTCCCAACCGTTGAAACCCCGCGGAACCGTGCAGGATTTCAGCTAATAAATACATCTATTAGCCTATCGGAAGTCTAAATAGTATTCATCTATTTCGATGAAATACTCGATGAGCGTCCTAAAATATGCGATGAGCGGACAAGAATACTCATTATCTAGCTTTAGTTAAATAAAGACGCCCTGCAATTACTGTACCTGAATAAAGCGCCTTGCACGGGGCACAAAGAAAAATCCCCCGCTGTCTGGCAAATGCATAAACAACGGGGGAGACGATAATTGGATGAATATCATACCAATGTGGAATTACTTCTTCCGGCGGTGGATCACGTTAATCGCATAGCCGACGAGCATGGCCAAGACGATGACGATAAAGCCAATCAGGGGGTTGTCGTTCATGGGGTCCTCCTATTTTCCGAGCGGGGAGAATTCGTCGACGATGAGGTCGAGGCATTGCGGAAGCGCGCGGACTCCAAAGACGCCCGAGTTGCTGGAGATGATCTCGCCATCGAACTGCATGCCCAGCGACGGCGTGCAGGTGATCTTGGCTTCCTTGGTCTGGATGATCTTGAACTGCGGACGGCCGAGCACCTTGCCGGCGGGGTCGAGCACGGCGCTGATCACAGTGGGCAGGAGCTGGACGGTTTTTACGGGCTCGATGACCGCGATGTCGACCATGCCGTCGTTCATGCGGCAATCGGGGAACAGGTTGATATCGTTTTGAATGACCGAGGTGTTGCCGGCCATGCAGCAGATGCCATCGAGCTCCTCGACAATGCCGTCATGCTCAATCGTAAAATGCGCCACCGTGGGGTTGGGTGTGGCGAGCGCCGACAGGAAATAGGCGATCTCACCGATGTCGTTTTTGGCGGGGGCGGCCTTCATCATGATCTCGGCGTCGAAGCCCGAGCCGGCGATGATGATAAAGCCGTGGCGCTTCTCGTTGCCGTTCTCGTCGAGCCAAAAGAGCTCGCCCATGTCCACTTTGACCGTGCGACCGGCGCGGCAAGCCTTGGCAAGCGCCGCTGCCTCGGGGGCATTACCGATGTTGTTAAAGAACAGGCAGGCTGTGCCGGAGGGGAAGACGAGCGTGGGGACACCACACCCGCGCATTTGGTCGAGCACGTTGGAGACGGTGCCGTCGCCGCCCGAAACGACCACGCGATCAAACTCGCGCACGTCTGCCACGGCGTCCTCGGGTTCCATGCCATCGCCGATAAAGCGCATCACGACCTTGTCGCCGCCCTGCGCGAGGGCGTGCGTGAACGCGTAGATTTCATCTGAGCTGGGGCCCGATGCCGGGTTGTGGATGATAAGGCAGCGCATACTTACGTTCCCGTTCTGTGACTAACCGAGTATAGTTGTAAGGCAATGCCGATATCCTACCCGTGTTTTTCGGGCCTAACCTTATTCGATGGGTTGATATGTACATTTCCACACATCAGGCTCTACTCGACTTTTGCCAGCGCGCCCGCGAGTTCGACGCGATTGCCGTCGATACCGAGTTTTTGCGCGAGCGCACGTTCCACCCGCGCCTGTGCTTGGTCCAGATTGCCACCCCTGCCGAGAGCGTAGCGGTCGACCCTCTGGTGATCGACGACCTCTCGCCGCTGGCCGAGCTTATGGCCGACGAGAGCGTGACCAAGGTCTTCCACGCGTGCTCGCAGGATATGGAGGTCATGCTCCATACCGTGGGCGTGCTGCCACGACCGATTTTCGATACGCAGGTCGCCGCCGCCTTTTTGGGCGAGCGCCAGCAGATTTCGTATGGCGCGCTTGTTCAGACGTTCTGCGGCGTATCGCTGCCCAAGACCGAGTCGCTGACCGACTGGTCGCGCCGCCCGCTGACCGATAAGCAGATTGAGTATGCGATCGATGACGTCAAGTACCTGATCGTCGCCTATACCGAGATGATGAGCCGCCTGCGCGAGCTGGGCCGTGTGGACTGGGTGCTCGACGAGCTGCGCCCGCTGGCTGACGAGTCGCACTATCGCGCCGATCGCCACGAGGCGTTCCGCAAGGTCAAACGCATCAATTCGTGCAGCCGTCACCAGTTGGGCATCGCGCGCGAGCTCGCCGCCTGGCGTGAGGACCGCGCCGAGCGCCGTAACATCCCGCGCAAGTGGGTCATGTCCGACGACACGCTGCTTGCGCTCGTTAAGCGCAATCCCGTGCGCGTTGAGGAGTTCCGTAGCATCCGCGGTACCGATCAGTTGGGGGAGCGCGACGTGGACGGTGCGCTCATGGCCATCAAGCGCGGTGCGAGCTGTCCGCACGATCGCCTGCCGCTCTTGGTGCGCGGACATCGTCAGATTTCGCCGGAGCTGGAGAGCGTGACTGACCTTATGTATGCGCTTATCCGCCTGGTTGCCGAGCGCTCAGGCGTTGCGACCTCGGTCATTGCCTCGCGCGATGACCTGGCCGACTACATTGAGCATCCCGAGCAGAGCCGCCTGCGCGAAGGTTGGCGCTTTGAGCTTGTGGGCTCGCGCCTGGACGATCTGCTTTCCGGCAATATGGGGTTGACGGTGAAGGACGGCAAAATCGAGCTCCTGTAGGGAAGCCTAGCCGGTTGAGTGGGTAAAATGCCTCCAACGTGTAACTCGACTCGGAGGAATTCGCATGCCTTATTACTATGGATACGGCTTTGGCATCGACCCGCTGTACCTGCTGGTTGTTCTTGTCTGCACGGTGCTTGGCCTTGCCGCACAGAACTATATCAACTCGACGTACAAAACCTGGTCCAAGGTTCGCTCGGACGGCGATACGGGTGCCACAGTCGCTCGCCGCATGCTCGATGCCAACGGTTGTAGCGCCGTGGGTATCAAGGGTGTCGCTGGCGAGCTCACCGACCATTACAACCCGCAGGACAACAACCTGTATCTGTCGGATGCCAACCGTTCGGGCGGTTCGGTCGCAAGCGTTGCCGTCGCCTGCCACGAGGCGGGCCATGCCGCCCAGCGTCAAAGCGGCTATGCCATGATGAAGGTGCGCACCGCCCTGGTCCCGGTCGTTAACTTTACCCAGAACACCTGGACCATCGTGCTACTCATGGGCCTGTTTATGAACATCGCGGGGCTTACGACCCTCGCGTTGATTTTCTTCTCGTTTAGCGTGCTGTTCCAACTCGTTACGTTGCCTGTTGAGATTGACGCCAGCCGACGTGCTGTGGCGTACATCGAGCAGTCGGGTATGAGTTCCAAGCAGGTCAACGGCGCCAAGAAGGTGCTGACGGCAGCCGCACTTACCTATGTTGCTGCAGCTCTCACCTCGATTATTCAGCTGCTCTATCTTATGGCTCGCTACAACAGAAACTCCAACCGATAACAAATTGGGTCGCTGGGCGCCGCGGGGATTCGTGTCCCCGCGGCGCTGTACTATGTGTTGGACTTGAATTTGCGCAGGGCCGGAGCCCGTGTGCACGATGACGAAAGGGGGCTGCGTGGCAGGCTGGAATCTGACCGGCAATACCGTTTCCGCCGAGTTCGACGGATCGGACGAGCAGGAGCGCAAAGAGCTCAGCGTGAGCCAAGCGGTGGAGATCGCCGCCGGCGCGCTCGATGCCATTCCGCAGCTGAGCGTTTTGGGTGAGGTCACGGGTTTTCGTGGTCCCAATGCCCGAAGCGGCCACTGCTACTTCCAAATCAAGGACGACTCGGCGGCCGTCGACTGCATCATCTGGAAGGGCGCCTACCTTAAGCGCACCTTCGATCTGCGCGACGGCATGCAGGTAAGCTTTAAGGGCAGCTTCAATCTCTACAAGCCTACGGGTCGCATGAGCTTCGTCGCCCGCTCGTTCTCGCTGGCGGGGGAGGGCTTGCTGCGTCAGCAGGTGGCTCAGTTGGCCGAAAAGCTACGCCGCGAGGGCCTGATGGACGAAGCGCGCAAGCGCCGCATCCCGGTGTTTTGCTCGCGCGTGGCGGTTGTCACCTCGCTTTCGGGCGCCGTAATCGACGACGTCAAGCGTACGCTGCGCCGTCGCAACCCGCTCGTCGAGCTTGTCTGCGTGGGCGCAAAGGTCCAGGGCGAGGGTGCGCCGGCAGAGCTTATTGAAGGCTTGCGTCGCGCCGCTGCCATTACGCCGGCGCCCGATTGCATTTTGCTCGTGCGTGGCGGCGGTTCCTTCGAGGACCTCATGACCTTTAACGACGAGGAGCTTGCCCGTGCGGTGGCAGCCTGTCCCGTGCCCGTGGTGACGGGCATTGGGCATGAGCCCGATACCTCGATCTGCGACATGGTGAGCGACCGTCGCGCCTCCACGCCCACGGCTGCGGCAGAATCGGTGGCGCCGGCTATGACGGAGTTGGTCGATGTGCTCGAGACGCGCCATCAGCGTCTGGGCGCCGCGATGGCATCGATGATTGGGTCGGCCCAGGTCGACCTGGAGATGCTCGATCAGCGCGGTCGCCGTGCCTGGGATACCTATACGGCTCGCTTGGGCGATGCGCTCGATGCGGCTGCGTGCCGCCCGTGCCTCAACGACCCAACGTTTATGGTTGAGCGTCGCGAGTCTGAGCTTGCCCTGACGGCCGATCGTTTGTCCGGCGCCATAACGCGTTCGGTTGGGGCATTCCGCTCCAACTTTGAGCGTCTGCCCGAGCGCTTGATCGCAAGCACCTCAGGACTCGATGGCAAGCGCCATGCGCTCACGCTCGCAAGCTCCCGCCTGGAGCATCAGGGGCGCACGATGCTCAACAAGCCAGCATCCGACCTGGGCCGTGCGGCAGCCTCGCTCGATGCCCTGTCGCCGCTCAAGGTGCTTGCCCGTGGTTATTCCATCGCGTACAGCGATGATGGGGTGGCCACGAGCGCCAAGACCTTTAAGCCCGGTGATGCCATTCGCGTGCGCATGGCAGACGGCAACGTGGCGGCAACGGTCGATACGGTCGAGTAGGCCGCGTTTCATAGCGATAAACCTTTAGGAAAGGAAACAGATATGGCAGAGAAGACCCCGGTCGAGCAGCTTACGTACAAGCAGGCTTCACAGGAGTTGGAGCTCATCATCCGCAGCTTGGAGTCGGGTGATATGGAGCTCGAGGAGTCGCTTGAGAGCTACACCCGCGGCGTCGAGCTCCTCAAGAGCCTGCGCACCCGCCTGTCCGATGCCGAGCAGAAGGTCTCGGTGCTCCTGAAGGACGTCGACGGCAACGACGTGCTCGCCGACGGCGAGGCTGCCAACACCGACGACAACCTTTCTTTCTAACCATCCCGACCAAATATAATTACCTTGGTCTGTGAGAAAGGAACCAACCATGTGTGATTGCATCTTCTGCAAAATTGCCAACCACGAGATCCCCTCGACCGTCGTCTACGAGGATGACCAGGTCATCGCGTTCGACGACCTCAATCCCCAGGCGCCGGTCCACACGCTCGTGATCCCCAAGAAGCACTACAGTGACATCGCCGATAACGTGCCCGCCGAGACCATGGGCGCCATGGCCCACGCCATCCAGGAGGTCGCCAAGGCCAAGGGTCTGGAGGACGGTTTCCGCGTCATCTCCAACAAGGGCGTCAACGCCGGTCAGACCGTCATGCACTTCCACATGCACGTCCTCGGCGGCAAGAACCTGGGCGAGAACCTCATCTGAGGACGCCTCTTCCGTGCAATGAAACGGAAGCTCAGGCACCGATAACTTATATATCAACGTAATAAACCCGAGCGCGAGGGCGTTTGGGTTTATTATTGAAGCGTATGTAACCTGGCGGCGCCACACCGCCTGTTAGTAGGGAGACACATGAACGTTCTGGTCGTCAACGCAGGATCTTCGACGCTTAAGTATCAGGTCATCGATACCAAGTCCCACAAGGTGTCCGCAAAGGGCTCCTGCGAGCGCGTCTGCTTTACCGGCGGTACCTTCACCCACGCTGCCAACGGTTCCAAGAAGGTGACCGAGAACATCGAGTTCCCCGACCACAAGGTCGCCATCGAGGTCGTCCTGAAGGACCTCGAGGCCAACGGCGTCAAGATCGAGGGCATCGGCCACCGTATCGTTCAGGGCGGTTGGTACTTCGGCGATTCCTCCCTCGTCGACGAGGACGTCCTCGCCAAGATCCGCGAGGTCGCTCCGCTCGCCCCGCTGCACAACAACCCCGAGGCCAACGTTATCGAGTACTGCCTCGAGCAGTATCCCGACCTGCCCAACGTCACGGTCTACGACACTGCTTTCCACTTCAATATGCCCGAGGTCGCCAAGACTTACGCCCTGCCCAAGGACGTTTGCGACAAGCTGCACATTCGTAAGTACGGCGCCCACGGCACCAGCTACCGTTACATCTCCAAGAAGGTTGCCGAGATGACCAACGGCGAGGCTCGCAAGGTCGTCGTGTGCCACATCGGTTCCGGTGCTTCCCTGTGCGCCATCGAGGACGGCAAGTGCATGGACACCACCATGGGCTTGACCCCGCTCGACGGTGTCATGATGGGCACCCGCTGCGGCTCCATCGACCCTGCTACCGTGTGCTACCTGCAGCGCGAAGGCGGCTACACCTTCGACGAGGTCGACGAGATGATGAACAAGAAGTCCGGCCTTTTGGCTGTGACCGGCGGCAAGACCAACGACTGCCGCAACGTTGAGGAGCTCGCCGCTGCCGGCGACCCCGAGGCCCAGCTCGCCTTCGACATGTTCGTCTACAAGATTGCCGCCAAGGCCGCCGAGATGGCCACTTCCATGTGCGGCATGGACACCCTGGTCTTTACCGCCGGCATCGGCGAGCACGCTCCGGCCGTTCGCGCTGGCGTGGCCGACCGTCTGGCCTTTATGGGCGTCAAGATGGACCATGCCCGCAACGCCCTGCGCGGCGACGGCGCTTGGTGCCTGTCCGCCAAGGATTCCAAGGTCAAGATCTTCGTCATCCCCACGGATGAGGAGTTCATGATCGCTTCCGACGTCGAGCGCATCGTCAACAGCAAGTAATTGCAAGAGGGGAGGGGCTGGACGACCAAGTGCCGTTCAGCCCCTCTTTTGCGCTCGTTTGGCGATATGTCTGATAGCTATTTATCAAGATGTGATAACTTCTTATTAAAATGCGGTCGCCTTAAGAGGTCTGCGTCGACCGTATTGCACTGCAAAGGAGTCTCATGAACGTACTTGTTGTCAACGCCGGCAGCTCAAGTCTTAAATATCAGCTTCTGGATACCGATACCCGCGAGGTTTTCGCCAAGGGCAACTGCGAGCGTATCGGCTCGGACATGGGTATCTTTGGTCATTCCGAGAACGGTGGCGCCAAGCAGACCGAGGAGGTTCCCTTCCCCGATCATCGCTCTGCTATCGCTCGCGTGCTCGAGGAGCTCGAGAAGACCGACTTTACGATCGATGGCATCGGCCACCGTATCGTTCAGGGCGGCTGGCACTTCGATGATTCCGCAGTCGTTGACGACGAGGTCATGGCTAAGATCCTTGAGGTGGCCCCGCTCGCCCCACTGCACAATTACGGCGAGGCCGCGGCAATCGAATACTGCCGCGAGAAGTATCCGGAGCTGCCCAACGTGGCCGTCTTCGACACCTCGTTCCACATGACCATGCCCGAGGTTGCCTACACCTACGCGCTGCCCAAGGACGTGTGCGACAAGTACCATGTGCGCAAGTACGGCGCCCACGGTACGAGCCACCGCTACGAGTGGATGATGGCAAAGGAGATTCTGGGCTCGTGCTGCCACCGTCTGCTTTCGTGCCATCTGGGCAACGGCGCTTCGCTCGCCGCCATTGAGGACGGCGTTTGCCGCGACACCACGATGGGGCTCACGCCGCTCGACGGCCTGATGATGGGCACCCGTTGTGGTTCCATTGACCCTGCCACCGTGTGCTACCTTCAGCGCGAGGGCGGCTACAGCTATCAAGAAGTCGATGACATGATGAACAAGCAGTCTGGTCTGCTTGCCATCTCGGGTATCTCCAACGACGCCCGCGACATCCGTACGCGCGCCTCCGAGGGAGACGAGCGCTGCCTGCTCGCCTTCGACATGTTTGCCTACAAGGCCATGCAGCAGGCCGGTTCCATGATCGCCTCCATGGCGGGCGTGGATACCATCACCTTTACCGCCGGCATCGGCGAGAACGACTGGTCGATCCGCAAGGCCTTCTGCGACTGCTTTGAGTGGCTGGGCGTGCGTATCGACAACAACAAGAACCGCGAGGCCGTGGGCAACGGCCCGCAGGTCATCAGCGCCGCCGGCTCTTCCGTCACGGTCATGGTCATCCCCACCGACGAGGAATACATGATCGCCCGCGACGTCGAGCGTCTGACCAAGAACAACTAGCGTGCCCGTTTGCATGTAAACGAAAGGCCTCCAGAGCAACAGCTCCGGGGGCCTTTTTGTTGGCAGACGGACAGCGGAAACCCCATCCCATTTCAAACTGAAATTCTGGGACACGCCTTCCGGTTGAGGCACGTTGCGGAAAGTGCGACCCACAATAAAGCAAAATTCCGTCCCACAGTTTCCCAAACAGCCCCCAAGTGGAAGCTACATCCCACAATCCGCCTTCAAACCGGGACATGCTTTCCGATGGCCAGACATCGAACCGCAGCCAACATTTCGGTCCCAAAGTGATCACCGCCAGCAACGCCTGTACTCCCAACAACGGCACCCATCCATTCAGATTTTCAGCCCCAGCTCGTTGCCAAGCCGCCGTCCACTCCAGATGCCCCGATTGCCACGTAGCGGCAGGGACCCTACAGGGTAAAGCTCTGAAAACTTTCCGCAGGACGGAGGAAGCCCCCGCCGCACGTAGTGCGCAGCGGGGGCTTCCGACATGTCCGAGGACGTTTTCAGAGCTTTACCCTGTAGGGTCCCGAGGGGATATGTACGCTACTCAGCCATCTGAGCCTGGACGGCGGTGATGGCCACGACACCCACGATGTCGTCGGCAGAGCAGCCGCGCGACAGGTCGTTGACCGGCTTGGCGATGCCCTGCAGGATGGGGCCGTAGGCGTCAGCGCCGGCGAAGCGCTGGACCAGCTTGTAGCCGATGTTGCCGGCCTCGAGGTCGGGGAACACGAGCACGTTGGCCTTACCGGCAACGGAGGAGCCGGGAGCCTTGAGCTGGGCGACGGTGGGGACGATAGCGGCGTCGAGCTGCAGATCGCCATCGATGGCGAGCTCGGGAGCCTTCTCCTTGCAGAACTTCACGGCCTCCTGGACCTTCTTGGCGACCTCGCCACCGGCGGAGCCCATGGTGGAGTAGGAGAGCATAGCCACGTGCGGCTCAACGTTGCCCATAAAGGTGGACCAGGAGTGCGCGGAGGCGATTGCAATCTCGGAGAGCTCGTCAGAGGACGGGTTGATGTTGAGGCCGCAGTCGGCGAAGATCAGCGTGCCGTCGGTACCGAACTGCGGGGTGTCGGTGCACATCACGAAGAAGGCCGAGACCAGCTTGGTGCCCGGGGCGGTCTTGAGGATCTGAAGCGCGGGGCGCAGGGTGTCGGCCGTGGAGTGGCAGGCGCCGGAGACCAGGCCGTCGGCGTCGCCCATCTTGACCATCATGGTGCCAAAGTAGGTGGCGTCCATCACCTGGGCGCGAGCCTGCTCGATGGTGACACCCTTCTTGGCGCGGAGCTCGGCAAACTTCTGCGCATACTCCTCGTGCTTCTCGGCGTTGCGCGGGTCGATGACGGTGGCGCCGGGAACGTCGATCTCGTCAGGGTTGCCCAGGATGACGAGCTTTGCCAGGCCCTCCTCGATGATTTTGTTTGCCGCGACAATGGTACGCGGATCCTCGCCCTCGGGCAGGACGATGGTCTTAAGGTCGGCCTTGGCGGCAGACTTCATACGGTTTAGGAAATCGCTCATGTTACTCCTTACAAGCGTTTTGCTAAGCTCCAGGCCCTCGGCTGTACACGAATAAACCCGCTGCTAGCGGGTTTACCTTTCAATTATGTACGCCGCGGTGCTTGAGCTTTCCTTGTGTGGCAAGCTCATTATAGGACGCATTAGCGCTATAATCGCTCTGATAAATATGTCTCGACGTATGTTCGAGAAAAAGCCCAGTTAAAAAGCGTGTGGCTTTTGACAAGGAGTATCGATGCAGATTACCTCAGGCCTGCCTGAAGGCTTTAATGCCGGTGCGTACGACATGATCGTTGTCGGCGCCGGTTATGCCGGTGCCGTTTGCGCCCGCCGTCTTGCCGAGACCATCGGCTATCGTGTTGCCGTTTTGGAGCGCCGTAGCCACATAGCGGGCAATGCCTACGACTGCACTGACGAGGCCGGAATCCTGATCCACGAGTACGGTCCGCATATCTATCACACCTTTAACGAGCGCGTGCACAATTTCCTGTCGCGCTTTACCAAGTGGACGGATTATCAGCACAAGGTGCTCGCCAACATCAACGGTACCCTTATGCCCGTGCCCTTCAACCATGCGAGTCTCAAGCTCGCCTTTGGTGACGAGCGCGGCGAGGAGCTGTATCAGAAGCTCGTGGAGACCTTTGGCAAGGATGTCAAGGTGCCCATCATGGAGCTGCGTAAGAAGAACGACCCGGATCTTGCCGAGGTCGCCGATTACGTCTACGAGAACGTCTTTTTGCATTACACCATGAAGCAGTGGGGCCAGACGCCCGATCAGATCGACCCCTCGATCACCGGCCGCGTTCCCGTCTTTGTGGGCGATGATGACCGCTACTTCCCGCAAGCTCCCTTCCAGGGCATGCCGCAGGAGGGCTACACGGCGCTCTTTGAGCACATGCTCGACCACGACCTGATCGACGTGTTCTGCGACGTGGACGCCCGCGATCTCTTTGAGATCGACGAGACCACCGTCAAGATCGACGGCAAGGTCTATGGTGGCGAGATTGTCTATACCGGTCCACTCGACGAGCTGTTCAACCTCGACTTGGGTGCGTTGCCGTACCGCACGCTCGATATGAAGTTCGAGACGCTCGATACGGACCAGTTCCAGCCCGTGGGCACCGTCAACTACACCACGAGCGAGGACTACACGCGTATCACCGAGTTCAAGAACATGACCGGTCAGGTCCTGCCCGGCAAGACCACCATCATGAAGGAGTACTCCAAGGCCTATACGCCCGGCTCGGGCGAGACGCCGTACTACGCCATTCTTGAGCCCGAGAACCGTGAGCTCTATGAGCGCTATCTTGAGCGCGTCCAGAACCTGACGAACTTCCACCCGGTGGGTCGTCTGGCCGAGTATCGTTACTACGATATGGATGCCGTGACCAATTCCGCCCTCGATCTTTCGGATGAGATTATCGCCTGCCATGCATAAAGTCATAACATTCGGTATTCCCTCGTATAACGCCGCCAAGGACATGGACCATTGCATCACCTCCATCTTGGAGGGGAGCAATTACGCCACCGATATCGAGATTATCGTGGTGGACGACGGCTCCAAGGACGAGACGGCCGCCAAGGCCGACGAGTGGGAGGCCCGTTATCCTGGAATCATCCGCGCGGTGCACCAGGAGAACGGCGGCCACGGTATTGCCGTCCTTTCGGGTCTGCGCGAGGCGCAGGGCACCTATTACAAGGTTGTCGACTCGGACGACTGGCTCGACGGTGCGGCGCTTTCGACCATGCTGTCGATTCTGCGTGGCTTTGAGGAGCGCGACCAGCGCGTCGACCTGTTTATCTCGAACTACGTGTACGAGAAGGTTTACGAGGGCACGCATACCGCTATTGGCTACAAGTTTGCCCTGCCGCGCAAAAAGATTTTCTCTTGGGACCAGATCGGGCACTTCCGTCCCGATCAAAATCTGCTCATGCACAGCCTGTGCTATCGCACCGATGTACTGCGCGAGTCCAATCTGCCTATGCCGGCACACACGTTCTACGTGGATAACATCTACGCATACGTGCCGCTGCCGCGCTGCAAGACCATGTACTACGCCGACATCGACCTCTATCGCTACTTTATCGGTCGCGAGGGCCAGAGCGTCAATGAGGCCACGATGGTCAAGCGCCTGGGTCAGCAGTTCCGCGTAACGCGCATCATGATGGAATCGTTCCACCTGTACCAGGACGTTGAGTCCTCGCGTCTGCGTTCGTACATGATGGGTTACTTCACCATGATGATGGCGATTTGCTCGGTGCTCACCAAGCTTTCCGAGGAAGATTGTGCCGATGAGCGCCTGAAGACGCTGTGGAAGGACCTGAAAGAGTACGACGAGCGCATGTATCGTCGCGCTCGCTACGGCGTGGTCGGATTCTTTACCAACCTGCATGGACGAGCCGGAGACAAAACCACACTCGGCCTATACCATCTGGCCTCAAAGATCTTCAAATTCAACTAACTGCTGAGTAATCGCTGCTGATAGGTTGACTGGGCCCCTTGGCCTTTAGTTTGCTACTGCGAACAGTCCTGCTCGCACGGAAAGCACATTAAGTGCTTTCCGGCTCGTGCGGAACTTGTATCAAACTAAAGGCCAAGGGGCCTCTGCTATAAGAATCGATTGTCAGACTGTCTGAATTTGAAGATCTTAGACGCGCGGTACACAGGGGCCTGGGCTGAAAATAATTTAGTTGGTAGTCGGTTGGGGACGGGCGGGCGTTACGTTTGTCGCGAGTTCCGCATGCAAAGAAGGCCACTTAATGTGGCCTTCGTCTTGCATAGGACTGTAGAGCAGCAAACGTAACGCCCGCCCGCCTCCGACCGACGGTCGAGTGGGCTACTTTGCGGCGCCGGGGATGCCGTGGGAGGTTTTGGCGGTTTTGGCTCCGTTTACGATGGCGGTTTGCAAAGCCCTTACGGCGAGCATGCCCAACAGGTCCAAGGGAACGGCGGCGCTTGCCTGGGTTCCCAACTTGCCGCTGGCGAGGGTGTAGATGGTGTCGCCGTCGTTGGTGGTGTGCGTGGGGCGGATGGCGTGCGCATAGGCGTCTGCTGCCATTTGGGAGACCTTGGTGGCCTGCGCCTTGGTGAGCTCAACGTTGGTGACGATGCAGCTGATGGTGGTGTTGGTGCGGTCGAGCGGCATTTGCATGGAGCCGGCGGCGGCAAAGGCTGCGAGCTCCATGTCGACGATCTGGTCGCTATCGGCTGCGGCGCGCATGCCAGCGACCCATTCACCGGTGAAGGGGTCGACGATATTGCCGCAGGCGTTGACCGAGACCACGGCACCCACCTTAACAGGGCCGAGTGCCACGGCGGCAGCGCCTAGGCCGGCCTTCATGCAGGTGGCGGGGCCCATGAGCTTGCCCACCGTGGCACCGGTGCCGGCGCCTACGTTGCCCTGCTCGAGCGTGGTGGGGGTGTTGTCGAGCGCCTCGCGCACGGCGGAGATGCCAGCCTCAATGTCGGGGCGTACGGTGGGGTCGCCAAAGGCGAGGTCGAAGATGCAGCTAGAGCACACGATGGGCACTTGCGTGGGGCCGACGGGAAGGCCGATGCCGCGGCTCTCAAGCTCGCGAGCGACGCCGCTTGCAGCCTCGAGGCCAAAGGCCGATCCACCCGAAAGGCAGACGGCGTGGACCTTGTCGACGGTGTTCTCGGGTCGCAGCAGGTCGGTTTCGCGCGATGCTGGAGCACCGCCGCGAACGTCAACGCCGCCGGTGGCGCCCTCGGGTGCCACGATTACGGTGCAACCGGTGCCGGCCTCCTCGTCCGTATAGTTGCCATAGCAAAAGCCATCGACATCGCAGACGTCAATGGCCTCGAGCAGTGTATCCATGTTTAACTCCTATCGGTTTTCCGCCGCGCCTTGTGCCCGGTCGGGATCCGTACGGTACGCCAAAATTGTAGGCGCCGGGGGATACCCAGCGCCAGATGCAATTACGAGAGTTTTTGAATCGCGCGCGCGACGCGGGCGATGGGTAGGCCCACCACGTTATAGAAGTCGCCCGAAATATCGTGCACGAGCATGCGTCCTCCTGTGCCCTGAATGCCGTAGGCGCCGGCCTTGTCCATGGGCTCACCCGAGGCGACGTAGTGCTCGATCTGCTCGTCGGTGAGCTCATAGAACGTCACATCGGTCACATCGACAAACGACAGGTTCTCGGCGGCATGCGGGGCGGCCGTATCGCCTGCCTTAACGATGCAGACGCCGGTTGCGACCTGGTGCGTGCGGCCCGAAAGCTCACGGAGCATAGTGCGCGCCTCGTCCTCGGTTGCCGGCTTGCCCAGAATCTTGCCGTCAAAGGTGACGATGGTGTCGGCCGCGACCGTCAGCTCATTGGGCTCGGCATACTCGGCAGCAACGGCAGCCGCCTTGGCGCGTGCCAAGCGCTCGACAAGCGTGAGCGGGGCCTCGCCATCAAAGGGCGTTTCGTCGATATCCGCGGGAATCACGCGAATGTTGTAGCCTGCCTCGCGCATCAGCTCTATGCGGCGCGGCGATTGCGAAGCCAAAATCATAGTTGGATGCCCTCGGCGACCTTCTCGACGGCCTTGTCGCCGGCGAGCGTGCGCAGCAGCTCCAATGCAAAGGGGAGGGACTGTGCCATGCCGCTGGCAGTGATGATGTTGCCGTCTTGCGTGACCTTCTCGCCGGTATAGGCGCCTTCGGGGAAGCTTTTCTCAAAGCCAGGGAAGCACGTGGCATGGCGCCCCTCGAGCAGGTCGAGCTCGCCCAGGATAAACGGGGCGGCGCAGATGGCGGCGACGTGCTTGGTTGCGGCGAACTCGCAGACCACGTCGCAGACGCGCTGATCTGCGCGCAGGTTGGTGGCACCGGGCAGGCCGCCGGGCAGCACGACGCAGTCGTACTCGTCAAAGTTGATCTCATCAAAGAGCGCATCGCAGGTCACGGGGATCTGCAGCGAGCTTACGACCTCGCGCGTGGGCATGATCGAGACGAGCGTGGCACGCACGCCGCCGCGACGCATGACATCGACCATGGTCAAGCATTCAATAGTTTCAAAGCCATCGGCGGCGAGAACGGCAACGCTGGGCATGAGGGTTCCTTTCATAGGCGGCATACAATTAGCCGTCTTATACCCCGAAGACTTCCGCTTGCCACGCTCGATTTCCCAATGATTTTTCTGAGCAATGATTAAGTGGCTAGTTGCGTCTAAGGTGGACGACGGTCTCGCAGTGGAAGGTTTGTGGGAACAGGTCGACTGGCGCGATCTTTACGGGGGAGAAGGTGCCTTCTTCGACAAAGCGTTTGAGATCGCGCGCCAGGGTGGCCGGGTCGCAGCTCACGTAGGCGACATCGCGAGCGCTCGTGCTGGCGATAAGGTCGATGGCTTCGGGGGCGAGGCCTGCGCGCGGCGGGTCGACCACCAAGACGTCGGCATCCAGGTCGGGGAACTCGCGCACCGCGTCTCCGCCAATGACGTCGACGTTATCAAGCTTGTTGATCTCCAGGTTACGGCGCAGGTCGCGCACGGCGGGGCCGTAGGCCTCGACGGCGGCGACAAAGTCGCAGCGGCGGGCGAGCGGCAGGGTAAAGGTGCCGGCACCGCAGTACAGGTCCACGGCAAGCTCGTCTTCCTGCGGATCGAGCGCTTCCATGACAAGCTCGATCAAAATCTCGGCACCCTTGGTGTTGACCTGGAAAAAAGACGGGGCAGACAAGCGCATCTGACCCTCGGCGATATTCTCGGTCCATGAGCCCTCACCGGCGAGCATCTCCACCTTAGAGACACGGCGGGCCTTCTTTTCGCCCTTGCTCATCACGCGCACGATGCTCGTGGGATGAGCGGCGTCCGCCAGCACGCGGGAGACCTGCGAGCGCGGAAAAGAGCCTGTCGGCGTCCAGAGTGCGACCTCGAGTGCCTTGGTGCGGCGCGATGCGCGAATGCCCACGCGTTCGAGCCCCAAGTCATGGCTGCCGCTTAGATAGTTAAGTGCGCCGACGACCGATTTGAGTGCCTTCGGGAAGCGCTTATCGAACAGCGGACACATATCGACGGTCACGATTTTGCTGGGGTCGACACCGTGCATGCCAAGGCGCACGCGACCGTTGACGACGGTCGGTTCGAGCTCGATTTTATTGCGGTAGCCCCAGTCGTCCTTGGTGTGGCAGATGGGCTGTACCAACTCATCGACCTGCTCAGGAGCGAACTTGCCGATGCGCTCGAGCGTGGAGCGCAGGTTTTGCTCCTTGGCAGCGAGCTGTGCCGTGCGTGAGAGATTGCCCCACGAGCAGCCGCCGCAGATGCCCACGAAGGGGCAGGGAGGCTGAATGCGATTGGGGCTTGGCTCCAGAATCTCGGTGGTGCGGGCGCGCATGAATGACTTGCCGTCCTGTACGACCTCGGCCTCGACGGTGTCGCCTGCCACGGCACCCTGCACAAAGACGGCCTTGCCGTTGTCGGCGTGCGCCAGCCCGTCGGCGCCGTAGGTCATCGATTCTATAGTGAGCTTCATATTCCTGCCTGTCATTCGCGTTGTTGTTCGCACCATGGTAGCAGGGAAAAGCGCCCCGCATCCGAGGCTTTCCTCAAATGCGGGGCGCTTCTACAAACTGCTTCTACAAACGACTATTTCGTCTTGCCGGTAATGAGCGTCTTAAGACCCAGGCCGATCAGACCCAGGCCCATGCGCACGCGGCCGGGGCGATGGCGCTCGATGGCCTTGGTCTTGCCAGCGGGCTTATCGCGACGGGCGCTCGTCTCGGGTGCGGGCTTGGTGACCTGCGGATCGGGCTGAGGTGCAGGTGCAGGCTCGGGCTCAATGACGGTCGCCTGGACCTCTTGGACCTTGGGTGCTACTGGCTGCGGCTCGGCCTCGGAGGCAGGTTCCGCCTCAATGACGGGCCCGGGCGCGGCCTCGGCGTTGCGATAGGCGCGCTCCAGCAGGGCTTCCTGTGAGTTGAAGGGTTTCTCACCCTCTGCACGCTCCACGGGGACCCAGGTGCCGTCGCTCGTGAGGCTGCGGGCCTTCACGTTGTCGCGCAGCTGCATGCCCATGTACTCGTGCACCAGGGCGCGGCAGGTGGGGTCGAGCACGGGGAAGGCAATCTCCACGCGGTGCTCGGTGTTGCGCGTCATCATGTCTGCCGAGCTCAGGTAAATCATGTCCGAGTCCACGCCGAAAGCATAGACGCGCGCGTGCTCCAAAAAGCGTCCGACGATGGAGCGGACATGCACGTTCTCGGTCTTGCCCGGAACACCGGGCTTGAGGCACGAGATGCCTCGGATGATCATGTCTACGCGCACGCCGGCACACGATGCCTCGGCGATCTTGTCGATAACCTCGCGGTCGGTCAGCGAGTTGAGCTTAAAGAACACGCGGGCGGGCTCGCCGGCAAGGGCGCGCTGGATCTCGCGGTCAAGCCCGCGCATGATGAGCGGTTTCAGTCCGACGGGCGCCACACCCAGGAAGCGGTAGTCGCCGCGCAGGTTGCCCAGCGACAGGTTGCGGAAGAACAGGTTGGCGTCCTCGCCGATGCCGGGATGGGCTGTCATGAGCATAAAGTCGCTGTAGAGTTTGGCCGTCTTCTCGTTAAAGTTGCCGGTGCCCAAAAGTGTGAGGCGCGTTAGCGCCATGCCCTCGCGATAGGTGAGCTGGCAGATCTTTGAGTGGCATTTAAAGCCCTCGGAACCATAGATGACGGTGCAGCCGGCCTCTTCCAGGCGCTCGGCCCACTCGATGTTGTTCTGCTCGTCAAAGCGTGCGCGGAGCTCCATGAGCACCGTGACCTCTTTGCCGTTCTCGGCAGCATCGATCAGCGACTCGCATAGGCGGCTCTGCTTGGCCACGCGGTAGAGCGTGATGCGCAACGAGATGCACTCGGGGTCGTAGGCTGCTTCGTGCACCAGGTCCAAGAACGGGTTCATGGCCTCGTAAGGGTAGAAGAGCAGCTTGTCGTGCTGCAGCACCTGCTCGCGGATGGAGCGGGTCATGTCGATGGTGGGATTGGGCTGCGGCTTAAACGGCGTAAAGAGCAGCTCGTTGCGCAGGTGCTCGGGAATCTTGCCCTCAATGCCAAAGACGTAGCCCAGGTTGAGCGGGATATCGCAGGTAAAGACCGAGCGACGCGAAAGCTCGAGCGCCTTGCGGATAGTCTTGAGCGTCGCCTTCTCGAGCGATCCCGAGACCGCGAGCACTACCGGCTGCAGGCGCAGGCGCTTCTTGAGAATGCGCTTCATGTGCTGGCGGTAGTCCTCTTCCTCCTCGACGCCCTCGCCGTCCGGATCGATGTCAGCGTTGCGGGTGACGCGGATCAGCGCACGATCCAGCGGCTTATAGGAGCCAAAGCAGCTGTCCAGGCAGGCGAGGATGACGTCCTCGAGCAAGATGTAGGAGTAGGTGCCGGTGGGCGAGGGGATCTCGACCACGCGGTTCATCGAGGCGGGAATCTCGATAAGGCCCAGCAGGCTCTCCTCGTCGGTGGCACCGTCCAGACCACAGGCCAGATAGAGCGCGCCATTGCGCAGGTTGGGGAAGGGGTGGCGAGGATCGATGACCAGCGGCGAGATGACCGGTGACACGTAGGCCTGGAAGTAGCGGGTTACAAAGGTGCGCTCCTCGGGCGTAAGCGAATCGATGCGGGCGCGGTGAACGCCCAAGGTGTCGAGCTTGCCCTCGATGCTCTTAAAGATGGACTCCCAACGGGTAAGGAGCCCGGGCATTTCGGCCATGACAGCATCGACCTGTTCGGAGGCGGTCATATTGCTCTTGTTGTCGACAGGTTGTTTTTTGAGCTCCGCCAGATCGGACAGGCCGCCCACGCGCACCATAAGGAACTCGTCGAGGTTGGACTCGAAGATCGAGACGAACTTTAGTCGCTCGAATAACGGAACGGTTTCGTCGAAGGCTTCGTCGAGCACGCGGTTGTCAAAGCGTAGCCAGCTGAGCTCTCGGTTTTGCGTGTACGAGAAGTCGCGCGGCGGTTTGCGCAGCTTTGCGGCGGCTTGCTTCTTTTCGATTTTGCTCGGCATATGCATCTGTCCGTTCAGTCCCCACAAGGGACGGTAGCCTAACACTAATCACTATTGTCTCAATTTAGTCGACCGCTGGCACGGACGTATCGCGTGAACGGTATCTTTACCTACTTCTTACGCTGACAAGTCATAGGACTGACGTCCTGCTCGTCTGCAAGCGGTCTATATCCTCACTCAACTGGTACGTAAGTGTGAATAAGAATGATGGATAGCTGAATATCATTGAATGCAGGCGGAAACGTAAACAAACATCATTTATATACATAAAACCGATTTAGCTATGCAATTCTGAATCAAAAGTTTAGAGATGCAATTGCAAATAGTTTTTTGGAAAAAAGAGCGTTTACCTTAGAAAAGTTACTTTAGAACGCCGAAGTACATTATGGGGGAATCTCGTGCGATATACCGTTCATCGCACTTTGTTGACCGTTCGGGGGCGAGGTGGAATTGCGGGTGGAATTTGGATATAACTAGAGCTGTCAGCAAGCAGCGTCCGCTATGGAAGGGCGCTGAGAGATTCGGCCGAAAGGCCCGAAAGAAAGGTAGGAGGCCATGACGAAAGGTCTGCACGTGCCTTCCGAGATCGGCAAGCTCAGGAAGGTCTGCCTGCACCGTCCCGGCGACGAGCTCCTCAACCTGCCGCCCGACGAGCTCGAGCGACTCCTGTTCGACGACGTCCCGTTCCTGGAGGTCGCACAGCAGGAGCACGACACCTTCGCCCAGATCCTGAGGGACCAGGGCGTGGAGGTCCTCTACCTCGAGAACCTCGTCGCCGAGGTGTTCGACCAGGTCCCCGGCGCCCGCGCCGAGTTCACCGACCAGTACATCGCCGAGGCCGGCATCCGCGGCCAGCACATGCCGCAGATCGTCCGCGAGAAGCTGGACTCCATCGAGGACAACCTCGAGTTCGTCAAGAAGACCATGGCCGGCATGACCAAGGCCGAGATCGACCTGCCCCTCACGGCGTCCACGACCCTCGACTCCCTGGTCAACTCCGAGTCCGAGTCCGACCTGATCATCGACCCGATGCCCAACCTCTACTTCACCCGCGACCCGTTCGCGGTCGTCGGCGAGGGCGTCAACCTCAACCGCATGTACTCGGTCACCCGCAACCGCGAGACCCTGTACGGCAAGTACGTCTTCAAGTACCACCCCGACTACAAGGACGTCTCGCTGTACTTCCGCCGCGACTGCCAGTTCCACACCGAGGGCGGCGACGTGCTGAACATCAACGAGAAGACCCTCGCCGTCGGCATCTCCCAGCGCACCCAGGCCGCCGCTATCGACGTCATGGCCCAGAACATCTTCTGGAACTCCGACTCCAAGGTCGAGCGCATCCTGGCCTTCGACATCCCGGTCTCGCGCGCCTTCATGCACCTCGACACGGTCTTCACCCAGATCGACGTCGATAAGTTCACGATCCACCCCGCCATCATGGGCACCCTGCGCGTCTACGAGCTGACCGCCGGCAAGAACCCGGGCGACGTGAACATCCGCCTGATCGAGGACACCCTCGAGCACGTCCTGGAGGACGCCACCGGCGTCGACCAGGTCAAGCTGATCCCCTGCGGCGGCGGCGACCCGATCGCGGCCTCCCGCGAGCAGTGGAACGACGGCTCCAACACCCTGTGCGTCGAGCCCGGCAAGATCTGCGTCTACGCCCGCAACACCGTCACCAACGACGTGCTGTACAAGGAGGGCCTGGACCTTCTCGTCGTGCCCTCCGCCGAGCTCTCCCGCGGCCGCGGCGGCCCGCGCTGCATGAGCATGCCCTTCTGGCGCGAGGACCTCTAAGGTCTTCAAGGACCCGTACGGGTCTTAATACATACATCTAGCTGCCATTAGATGTCTCCTATTGGGGCGGTGCGGGTATTCGCACCGCCCCATTCTTGTATGAGGAACGTCAACACGATTGGATGACTGCTTTTGTAAGGAGCTTGGTCATGGATATCAAGGCAATCGGCGTTGAGGAGTGGCTCAACGTTTGGGAGAAGAGCGCCACGTGGGATATCGCCCAGTCGACGATTTCGTCGCTTACCATGGGCGAGCTTCGCGCGCTCGACGAACAGGACGGCGCCACGTTCTACGAGCGCCTGGATCGCGAGAAGATGAACTACGGCTGGATCGAGGGTTCGCCGGAGTTTAAGGCCGAGGTTGCCAAGCTGTATCGTCGCGAGGTCAATCCCGATCACATTCTGCAGACCAATGGCTGCACGGGCGCCAATCTCAACGCCATCATGGCTGTAGTCGAGCCCGGCGACCACGTTATCGCCGAGTGGCCTACCTATGCGCCGCTCTATGAGATCCCGCGTACGCTCGGCGCCGAGGTCGAGTATTGGGAGCTTCGCGAGGAGCTCGGATGGAAACCCGATATCGAGGAGCTCAAGCGCTCGGTGCGCCCCAACACGAAGCTCATCTGCATCAATAACGCATCGAACCCCATCGGTACGGTGCTTGATGTCGATATGCTCGGCCAGATTGCCGAGATCGCCCGCTCGGTGGGCGCCTATGTGCTGTGCGACGAGGTGTACTTGCCGCTGGAGAACACCGAGGCCTTTATGTCGATGGCCGATGTGTACGAGAAGGCCATCGTCACCAACTCGGTGTCCAAGACCTATTCGACGCCTGCGGCCCGCGTGGGCTGGGTTGTGGCAGACGAAGAGGTATCTAACCGCATTCGCACGTACCGCGACTACACCATGATTTGCGGCGGCGTGTTCAACGACACCCTGGCGACCTATGTGCTCAAGCACAAGGACAAGATCCTCGAGCGCAACCGCAAGGTCGTGTTTGGAAACCGCGATATCGCGCAGGCTTGGATTGATACGCAGCATCGCGTTTCCTGGACGGCCCCGCAGGGCGTGTCTACCTCGTTTATCAAGCTTGATATTCCCGAGGACGACGAGGAGTTCTGCAAGCGCCTGCTGGCCGAGAGGGGAGTGCTGTTGGTTCCCGGTAGCCGCTTTGAGCTTCCCTGCGGCGCACGCCTGGGCTACTGCGCGAGCGAGGACGTTCTGCGCGAGGGTCTGAGGCTTTTGGGCGAGGCACTGGCGGAGTTCGATCGCTAGGATTTCGACGGCTCTCAAAACCGCTCAAATCTGTCTACGATTATCGATAACAGTCCCGTTTCCCATGAGGGGAGCGGGACTGTTTTTCTATACCGAGAAGTCAAGTTGTTACAAATGAGGCCGTAAGGCGAGCCGGTATCCGATGGGCCTTATACTGAGCTTCCGGTGAACGGTATCAAGCGTCTGGTAAACGGTAATTTGTTACCAGAAATGAATAGGACAAACTTTTTTCTGAATAAAAATGAAAATGGTTGAGACGCGGTATGAATCGCTAATTCTATTCATAGCTTTATTGGAAATATGCAATTTGAGGGTGGTTTAATAAAGTTAAGTTCCATTTGTTATTTGGATTGAAAACGCGTTTAAGCACGTAAATAAACTTTATTAAATCAAAGTGTGCCATGCGTGAAGTATATGTGTATGCCGTTCACCCCTCATATAAAACCGTTCGGGGGCGAGGTGGAAGTATGAACTGATTTTGGATATAAATATGTCGTCAGCAATAACGCCTCACACGGAGGGGCGCTAACGAATCGGCCCTGACAGGGGCCCGAAAGAAAGGTAGGAGGCCATGACGAAAGGTCTGCGCGTGCCTTCCGAGATCGGCAAGCTCAGGAAGGTCTGCCTGCACCGTCCCGGCGACGAGCTCCTCAACCTGCCGCCCGACGAGCTCGAGCGACTCCTGTTCGACGACGTCCCGTTCCTGGAGGTCGCACAGCAGGAGCACGACACCTTCGCCCAGATCCTGAGGGACCAGGGCGTGGAGGTCCTCTACCTCGAGAACCTCGTCGCCGAGGTGTTCGACCAGGTCCCCGGCGCCCGCGCCGAGTTCACCGACCAGTACATCGCCGAGGCCGGCATCCGCGGCCAGCACATGCCGCAGATCGTCCGCGAGAAGCTGGACTCCATCGAGGACAACCTCGAGTTCGTCAAGAAGACCATGGCCGGCATGACCAAGGCCGAGATCGACCTGCCCCTCACGGCGTCCACGACCCTCGACTCCCTGGTCAACTCCGAGTCCGAGTCCGACCTGATCATCGACCCGATGCCCAACCTCTACTTCACCCGCGACCCGTTCGCGGTCGTCGGCGAGGGCGTCAACCTCAACCGCATGTACTCGGTCACCCGCAACCGCGAGACCCTGTACGGCAAGTACGTCTTCAAGTACCACCCCGACTACAAGGACGTCTCGCTGTACTTCCGCCGCGACTGCCAGTTCCACACCGAGGGCGGCGACGTGCTGAACATCAACGAGAAGACCCTCGCCGTCGGCATCTCCCAGCGCACCCAGGCCGCCGCTATCGACGTCATGGCCCAGAACATCTTCTGGAACTCCGACTCCAAGGTCGAGCGCATCCTGGCCTTCGACATCCCGGTCTCGCGCGCCTTCATGCACCTCGACACGGTCTTCACCCAGATCGACGTCGATAAGTTCACGATCCACCCCGCCATCATGGGCACCCTGCGCGTCTACGAGCTGACCGCCGGCAAGAACCCGGGCGACGTGAACATCCGCCTGATCGAGGACACCCTCGAGCACGTCCTGGAGGACGCCACCGGCGTCGACCAGGTCAAGCTGATCCCCTGCGGCGGCGGCGACCCGATCGCGGCCTCCCGCGAGCAGTGGAACGACGGCTCCAACACCCTGTGCGTCGAGCCCGGCAAGATCTGCGTCTACGCCCGCAACACCGTCACCAACGACGTGCTGTACAAGGAGGGCCTGGACCTTCTCGTCGTGCCCTCCGCCGAGCTCTCCCGCGGCCGCGGCGGCCCGCGCTGCATGAGCATGCCCTTCTGGCGCGAGGACCTCTAAGTCTTTCCGTTTCCGGTGCGGTCTCCCTACAACCGCACCGGCTTCGCCCGTTAAACGGGCAGCACTAATATTTACGTAATTCATTTCTTCGAAAGGAAACAAACCATGGGTGTTAACCTCTCCGGCCGTAGCTTCCTCAAGCTCCTCGACCTCACCACCGAGGAGATCGAGTACCTGCTCAAGCTCTCCAAGAACTTCAAGGACATGAAGCGCGCTGGCGTTCCGCACCGCTATCTCGAGGGTAAGAACATCGTTCTGCTCTTCCAGAAGACTTCCACTCGTACCCGCTGCGCCTTCGAGGTCGGCGGCATGGATCTGGGCATGGGCGTCACCTACCTCGATCCCGGTTCGTCGCAGATGGGCAAGAAGGAGTCCATCGAGGACACCGCCCGCGTTCTCGGCCGCATGTATGACGGCATCGAGTTCCGTGGCTTTGCCCAGGACGACGTCGAGGAGCTCGCTGCCAAGTCCGGCGTGCCCGTGTGGAACGGCCTGACCACCGAGTGGCACCCCACCCAGATGCTCGCCGACATCCTGACCGTCCAGGAGAACTTCAACTACGACATCAAGGGCAAGACCCTCGTCTTCATGGGCGACTGCAAGAACAACGTCGCTCGCTCCCTCATGGTTGTCTGCTCCAAGCTCGGTATGAACTTCGTGGCCTGCGGCCCCGAGGAGTGCATGCCCGCTGACGACGTCATCGAGGCCTGCAAGCCCATCGCCGAGGCCAATGGCTGCACCATCAAGCTGACCACCGACGTCAAGGACGGCGTCACCGGTGCCGACGTTATCTACACCGACGTGTGGGTCTCCATGGGCGAGCCCGACGAGGTCTGGGCCGAGCGCATCGCTCAGCTCACCCCGTATCGTGTCACCTCCGACGTCATGGCTATGGCCAACCCGGGTGCCATCTTCCTGCACTGCCTGCCCAGCTTCCACGACACCAACACCACCATTGGCGCCGAGAAGTGCGAGCAGTTCGGCATCACCGAGCAGGAGGTCACCGACGAGGTCTTCGAGAGCCCCGCTTCCAAGGTCTTCGACGAGGCTGAGAACCGCATGCACACCATCAAGGCTGTCATGTACGCCACGCTCAAGTAAGAGCATCTAGCATCTCGCTCGGGGTGTATTGCTGCACACCCCGAGCGGTTTTATCTGGTAATAATCTCGCATCAAGCGGCAGGCACGGCACGGAAGAGCCGCTTCGCGCGAGAAAGTTAAATGATTTATGAAGGGGGGATGAGAACTATGACTGAGACCGCTAAGAAAAAGCGCGGTATGCCTTCATCGTTCACCATTCTTCTTGCTCTGCTGGCAATTGTCGCAGTGATTACCGTAATCGTCTCCGGTACGTCCGGCGGCGCGGTTACTGCAGCCCGTCTGAGCGATTTCTGCACCGCCCCGATCCTGGGCTTCGCTGACGCTCTGCCCGTCTGCCTCTTCGTTATGATCCTGGGCGGCTTCCTCGGCATGATGACCGAGACCGGCGCCCTGGACAACGGCATTGCCGTTCTGGTGCAGAAGCTTAAGGGCAACGAGATTATGCTCATTCCCGTGCTGATGCTCATCTTCTCCCTCGGTGGTACCACCTATGGTATGTGCGAGGAGACCGTTCCCTTCTACGCCCTGCTCGCCGCTACCATGATGGCCGCTGGCTTCGACCCCATGGTCGGTGCCGCTACCGTCCTGCTCGGCGCTGGCTGCGGCTGCCTGGGCTCCACGGTTAATCCGTTCGCCGTCGGCGCTGCCGTCGACGCTCTGACCGGCGTTGGCATTGAGGTCAACCAGTCCATCATCATCGGCCTCGGTGCCGTCCTGTGGATTGTCACTACCGCTATGTCCATCTTCTTCGTGATGAACTATGCCAAGAAGGTCAAGGCTGACAAGGGTTCCACCATCCTGTCGATGCAGGAGCTCAAGGACGCCGAAGAGGCTCACGGCAAGGCTGCTTCCGAGGTCCACAAGGAGGTCAAGCTCACCGGTCGTCAGAAGGGTGTTCTGATTGCCTTCGCCTTCACCTTCGTCGTCATGATCGTCGGCTTCATTCCGCTGGCCGACCTCAACGAGGGCGTCGCCAACTTCTTCGACGCTGGCGCCGTCTACGACGCCGACGGTAACGCCGTCGTCCAGGGCTGGTCTGCCCTGATCACCGGCCTGCCCATTGGCCAGTGGTACTTCGACGAGGCTTCCACCTGGTTCTTCCTCATGGCCGTCCTGATCGGTATCATCGGTGGCCTGTCCGAGAAGCAGATCGTTAACACCTTCATCACCGGCGCTGCCGACATGATGTCCGTTGTTCTCGTCATCGCCCTCGCCCGTGGTATCTCCGTCCTCATGGCTAACACCGGCCTCGACGTCTACGTCCTCGACGCTGCCGCCAATGCTCTGGCTGGCCTGTCCGGCGTGATCTTCGCTCCCATGAGCTTCCTGGTCTACTTCGGCCTGTCCTTCCTGATCCCCTCGACCTCTGGTATGGCTACCGTCTCCATGCCCATCATGGGACCGCTGGCTGTTAAGCTCGGCTTCTCGCCCGAGGTCATGGTCATGATCTTCTCCGCTGCTATCGGTGTCGTGAACCTGTTCACCCCGACCTCCGGTGCCATCATGGGCGGTCTCGCCCTGGCCAAGATCGAGTGGACGACCTGGCTCAAGTTTGCCCTTAAGCTCATCGTCGCGCTCTCCGTCGTCTGCGCCGTCATCCTGACCGTCGCCTGCGTGCTGCTCTAAGTACCCAACGGGTACCCCACGGAAACCTTGACGATCCTGTAAAGGATCACCTGGTCATCGTCTGTCCGGTGGGGTCAACCCACCGGTAGACTCCTACCTTTAGCCCCCTCCCGTTCCGTGCGCGGGAGGGGGCGCTCTCATGTTGCGCGGTTCTACGAACCGCGCAACCAGTCGATGCTGCGCGCCGCCCAGGACGACAATTTGTCATTCAAAAGGCAAGACATGACCAAAAGGTCTATGCCTTGCCTTTTTCATGCCAACTTGTACGTCCTGGACGTCGCTCGCTGACTTATGCTCAACCTGCGACGTTTCTGTTGTTGGTGCAAAGGGATCAGGTTACTTTGCGCCAAAAGGGGAAGTTGCGGTGGAATAGTTCCTGTTTGGCCGTCTCGAGGGGTTAAACGGGAACTATTTCACCGCAACTTATCGATGACGTGTTTGGTTGATGCCCGTTGGCTGCTTGGGTGTTGGGGAGGGCCTGCTCCGTTATAATCGCCTAGAACATTAAATGGAAACGGGACGGGAGCCATACATGCGCCAGGGTTTCGACAACGCGAAATATATCGAGCTGCAGGCCGCTCATATTAAGGAGCGCATCTCGCAGTTTGGCGGCAAGCTGTATTTGGAGTTTGGCGGCAAGCTGTTTGACGACTATCACGCGAGTCGCGTGCTGCCGGGTTTTGAACCGGACAGCAAGTTCCGCATGCTCAAGAGCATCGCCGACGATGTCGAGGTTATCATCGCGATCAACGCGAACCACATCGAGAAAAACAAGGCTCGTGGTGACCTCGGCATTACCTATGACGAGGATGTGCTGCGCCTGGTTGACCTGTTCCGCGGCAACGGCTTTGCTGTCGCGGCTGTGGTCATCACCCAGTACGCCGGCCAGCCTGCTGCCGATGTGTTCCGCAACCGCCTGAACGCGCTCGGTATTCCCGCCAAGCTGCACTATCCCATCGAGGGGTATCCGCACGATGTCGATCTGATCGTGTCCGACGATGGCTACGGCAAGAATGAGTTTGTCGAGACCACCCGACCGCTCGTCGTGGTCACCGCGCCGGGTCCTGGTTCAGGTAAGCTCGCCACCTGCCTGTCTCAGCTCTATCACGAGCACAAGCACGGCACCGCCGCCGGCTACGCCAAGTTCGAGACTTTCCCGGTCTGGAACCTTCCCCTCACGCATCCGGTCAACATCGCCTATGAGGCCGCCACGGCCGACCTCGACGATGCGAATATCATCGACTCCTTCCACTTGGAGGCCTATAACAAGACTACGGTCAACTACAACCGCGACGTCGAGGCCTTCCCGGTGGTCCGTGCCCTGATGGAAAAGATCCTGGGCAAGAGCCCCTACCAGAGCCCCACGGACATGGGCGTCAATATGGTCGGCTTTGCCATCACCGATGACGATGCCTGCCGCGACGCTTCCAAGATGGAGATCGTCCGCCGCTACTTTACCGCGGTCGAAAATGTGCGCCGTACCGGCGTGGGCGATGAGCAAGTCGACCGTCTCAAGATCATTATGAAGAAGGCCGGTATCGACAAGAATTACTCGCCGGCACGCTCGGCCGCCCTTACCAGGGAGCAGCTGACGGGTGGCCCCGTAGGCGCCATGGTCATGCCCGATGGCTCCGTGGTGACCGGCAAGACTTCCACGCGCCTGGGCGCCGCGAGCTCGCTCATCATGAATGCACTTAAGCATGTCTCGGGCGTTGACCTTGAGCTCGAGGTCATTAGTGATGAGGCGATCGAGCCTATCAGCAAGCTCAAGACGCATTTCCTGGGAAGCAAAAACCCGCGCCTGCACACTGACGAGACGCTTATGGCGCTCTCGATCACCTCGGCAACGAGCGAGACGGCGGCCCGCGTCCTTTCGGGCCTGGAGCAGCTGCGCGGCTGCGATGCCTTCTTTAGCGTGATCATCTCGCCGACGGACGAGACGGTACTGCGCAAGTTGGGCATCAATGTGTGCTGCGAGCCCAAGTTTGAGCGCCGCGGTTTCTTCCATCGCTAAGTTTGAAGCACCGCGGTAATTGCATTGCATTTTGGCCGTATCGGGTTAGCGCCCGGTACGGCTTTTTGATCAATAAAGCGCCTATTTCGGCGAAAAATAGCCGTTTACCTGCCTAGAAACAATTTGAGCGGTATACAATAACCGTAACTGTTTCATCCTTAGCGGGATGCCGCATGATGGATATTACCTGCCATCGTGAGGTGTGTCGGTCGCGCACGGCGCGTTAGATGCTCGTGCTCGGTTTGAGGAGGCTGCTATGGCGGGCAAGGGTCGTGCGAGTGTCAACGATATGAAGCGTGTCGAGGTGCTGGTGTTGATGGAGATCGACCAGCAAACCGAAGACAATGGCGGGCCGTATGGTTTCTCGCGCAAAACGCTTGCCGAGCGCGTGGGGGTTTCGCCGTATCGTGCCCGCGCCGCAATCGATCGCTTGGATTCCGAAGGCATGATCGATGTCGTCTCGCGTTATAGCGACGACGGCGGTCAGCTTGCAAATGGCATTTGCCTCACCGAACGTGGCGAGTGGTATCTGAAAGGCATCCGCGCGGGTATGCTCGTTCGGGATATGCTCAGGGACGAGCTTGCCGATCGGTAGCGATCTGCCGCCTAAGTTGTTGCTACGCCGCTCGGGTCCCGGGCGGCGTTTTGTTTCGAGATGGAGAAATGCAAGCACTTTGGTGAAAAATGGCGAACTGCTTCTTTCTCGAGTATTACAATGAAGACCCGTAAGATGTGTATGGACAACTTCTACGGGAAGCGCAGGTAATTCAATATGACTAAGCATGTGTTTGTGACCGGCGGCGTGGTTTCGTCTTTGGGCAAGGGCATTACCGCGGCATCGCTGGGCCGTTTGCTCAAGTCGCGCGGCTACAAGGTGACGATGCAGAAGGCCGACCCGTATCTGAACGTCGACCCCGGTACCATGAGCCCGTTCCAGCACGGTGAGGTCTTTGTGACCGAGGACGGCTACGAGTCCGATCTGGACCTGGGCCACTACGAGCGTTTTATTGACGAGAACCTGACCCGCGATTCTAACTTTACGACGGGCGCCATTTACAAGAGCCTGATTGCCCGCGAGCGTCGCGGTGACTTTTTGGGCGGTACCGTCCAGGTGATCCCGCATGTCACCAATGCTATCAAGGACAAATTCCGCCGCATTGAGGAGCAGACTGGCTCCGACGTTGTCATTACCGAGCTGGGTGGCACGATCGGCGACATCGAGTCGCAGCCGTTCGTGGAGGCTATCCGCCAGTACCGCAAGGAGGCCGGTCCCGAGAACGTCTGCTACATCCACGTATCGCTCGTTCCCTATATCGCCGCCGCCCACGAGGTTAAGACCAAGCCCACGCAGCACTCCGTCAAGGAGCTGCGCAGCTTTGGTATCCAGCCGGACATCATTGTGCTGCGCTCCGATCACCATATTGATGACGCTATCCGCGGCAAGATCGCGAGTTTCTGCGACGTCGACACCGACTGTGTCTTTACCAACGAGGATTGCGCGAGCATTTACGACGTGCCGCAGCTGCTCGCGGAGCAGGACTTTGACCTGCGCATTTGCGAGCGCCTTGGCCTCGATCCGCGCGAGCGCGATATGAGCGCATGGAATGAGTTCCTGCGCAAGCAAAACCATGCCAACCATCACGCCGATAAGGTTAAGGTTGCCGTCGTGGGAAAGTACACCCAGCTTCCCGATGCATATCTGTCGGTTATCGAGGCCCTGCATCACGCGGGCGTTTTCTACGATCGTCACGTAGATGTGCAGCTGGTCGATGGTGAGAGCCTCGATGCCGAAAACGTCAATGAGGTTCTGGGCGACGCATCGGGCATCCTGGTTCCCGGCGGCTTTGGCAAGCGCGCCCTGGAGGGCAAGATCCTTGCTGCCGAGTTTGCTCGCGAGCACAAGATTCCGTATCTGGGCATTTGCCTGGGTATGCAGGTTGCCGTGTGCGAGTTCGCCCGCAACGTTGTCGGCCTTGCCGGTGCCAGCTCCTCCGAGTTTGATCCGGACGGTCCGTTTAGCGTAATCGACCTGATGAGCTCGCAGGAGGACGTGACCGAGAAGGGCGGCACCATGCGCCTGGGCGCCTATCCGTGCAAGCTCGCTGCCGATACCCTCGCGCGTGAGGCGTATGGCGAGGAGCTTGTCTACGAGCGCCACCGTCACCGTTTTGAGTTCAACAATGCCTTCCGCGATCAGCTCGAGGACGCCGGTCTTGTCATCTCGGGTCTTTCGCCTGATGAGCGTCTGGTCGAGATGGTCGAGCTGCCGCGCGATGTGCACCCGTGGTTCGTGGCCACCCAGGCTCACCCCGAGTTTAAGAGCCGCCCCACCAATCCTCAGCCGCTATTCCGAGAGTTCGTGCGTGCCTCGATTGGCCAGCATGAGGGCGTCGATCGCCTGCAGGTGACGCCCATGAATCGTTCGACGGACTAAGGTTGCCGGCGAACCGGGAACATATCGGAGAAGCTCCTTCGCCGCTCGCTGTGGCGGCGGGGGAGTTTCTTGATTACCTTGCAGTCGAGCGGGGCTTGGCGCGTAACACGATTGCCGCCTATCGCCGAGACCTGACGACCTACTGTGCCTATCTGGAGCGGACGGGCATTGCGTCCTTTGAGGACGTGAGTCGGCGGGTCATTGAGGACTTTATCGCCGATCGGCGCGATGGGGGCTATTCCGATGCCTCGGTGGAGCGCGCGCTCGCTGCCGTCAAAGGCCTGCATGCCTTTTTGGTGCGCGATGGGGCCGTGACCCAAAATCCTACGGCGGCGTTGCGTTTGCCAAAAAAGGCCGAGCGCCTGCCGGAGTGCCTTTCGGTGGAGGATGTTTCGGCATTGCTCGACCAGGATTTTCCGGATGGTGAGATGGGTCTGCGCGATCGCGCTATCTTGGAAGTGCTGTATGGGTGCGGCCTGCGCGTGAGCGAGCTGGTGGGGCTCGATGTGAGTGATATCCATGCCGATGACGGCTTTGTGCTGGTTCGCGGCAAGGGCTCCAAGGAGCGTCTGGTCCCTTTGGTGGGAAGCGCGGCGCGTGCCCTGACGCACTATATATGTGATGGGCGCCGACTTCTGGCGGCTCATGCTCGTGGGACAGAGACGCCGGCGGTCTTTTTAAACAAGAACGGCGGGCGTCTGTCGCGTCAGGGTGTTCACGTCATATGCGAGCGCTACGGACGCCAGGTGGGGTTGGTGGGACTCCATCCGCACACGTTGCGCCATTCCTTTGCCACCCATATGCTCGCGGGCGGCGCGGACCTTCGCGTGCTGCAGGAGATCTTGGGACACGCCGATATATCGACGACGCAGGTCTACACGCATGTCGATCGTACGCAGCTGACTGAGGTTTACCTGGCGGCCCACCCGCTGGCACATCGCTAATACGCTGCTGAGCTGCGATTACATGCTATCCGAGGACGGACCCCCGATTGCTGGAACGTGCTGTTGCGCACGTTTTGGCAATCGGGGGTCCGTCCCATTTTGCGCCACCGGCCAATGGCGCGGCGGGGTGCACATGCCGCGCGTGGGAGAGTTTGGGGGCGATGTGAACGGGATGTAAAGGGACGTAAAAATCGCCTCAAGGTCAACTTGAAGGTTGAGGTTGAAAGGCGGGGTGCTACAGGTGGCATCCCGCCTTTGTGTTAAACACAACATATTGTGTTTTCGAACATATGCTCGGGGGTGGCGCCCAATAGTTAGGGGGTGGAGTGGTGGGGTAGGATGGG
>CAUFMB010000023.1 GCA_959026535.1 uncultured Collinsella sp.
TAAATAGCCATTTAGCTTAGAGTTTGCTTGCTGCTTTGCATATATCGCGTCAAGTATCGAAACAATTTGATGCTGAACCTCAGTTTGCGGTAAATCGATTTCGATTCGTGCCACGTCTTTGGGATGGACACGGAATACCTTCATACCTCTCGTGTACTGCCGGAGCTCTCTGATAAAGCGCGGAGAGCTCATAAGATAGTTGAGGTAAGCCGGCACGACGAGGTCTCGGCGATTGACGCGCACGATGGTTGTTTCGGTGCCTGAAATGGTAGGCTTTTCCTTTGGATTGTTAAACAAATAGGCATGACCAAGGTCATCGACTGTCTCTGAGGTCAGCACATATACGATGTCTTGGTCTCTGAGACGCTGACTGTCTTTTATCTTTTCGTTGTTAAGGATGTATGGGATGGGTTTTGCGGGGTCTTCAACGTCGATGTGTAGGTCGAAACCTTTGTAAAGATCTCCATAGTGAATGTAAAGATAGGCACCCTTATCGTACATGCGGGTACGAGGGACGCTGGCGCCGCGGTAGAAGCTACAAACGTCACCAAGTGCGACTCTACATCCCATAACCAATCGCCTCCAGATTCTTCTTAATCTGCTCCTGCAAGCGGTTGGACTCTTCAAAGCACTTTGAAATCTCGCTGGTTAGGCGTGCCATCTTCTCTTCAAACGGCTCGCCGTCGTCTTCGAGCTCGGCAATGCCTACGTAGCGACCGGGCGTCAGGATGAAATCTTGCTTGGCGATTTCATCCAAATCCGCTATGGCACTGAACCCTTTCACGGGCTCGAACTCGCCCTTGCGGAAGGAGTCGAATGCGGATGCAACTTTGTTGATGTCCTCTTCGGTAAACTCGCGTAGTTTGCGAGAGACCATGGTGCCCATTTCGCGGGCATCGATGAATAGCGTCTTGCCGGACTGAGCCTTCTTCTTGTTCAGGATCCACAGACACACGGGAATTTGGGTGCTGTAGAACAGCTGCCCCGGCATGGCTACAATGCCCTCGACCAAATCGTCCTCTACGATAGCGCGTCGAATATCGCCCTCACCGCTCGTCTGGCTCGAGAGCGACCCGTTTGCCAATACGAGGCCAATCTTGCCCGTGCCGTTAAGATGCCAAATCATATGCTGCATCCAAGCGAAGTTAGCGTTGCCCGTGGGCGGCACGCCGTACTTCCAACGTACGTCTTCCTGCAGCGCTTCGCCGCCCCAGTTCTTGAGGTTGAAGGGTGGGTTTGCCAACACATAGTCAAACTTTTCATTCTTGTGCTGGTCGGCGCTGAAGGTGTCTGCATAGTTGCCCAAATCGGCCTCGATGCCACGAATACCGAGGTTCATCTTTGCGAGCTTCCAAGTGGTAGGGTTGCTCTCCTGGCCAAAGATGGTGATGTCCTGTACCACGTTGCCGCCATGGTGCTCGACGAAGGCGGCGGACTGCACGAACATGCCTCCGCTGCCGCAGCAGGGGTCGTACACACGACCGTGGAAAGGCTGGAGGATTTCAACCAGTGTGCGCACGATGCACGACGGCGTATAGAACTCGCCGGCGTTTTTGCCCTCCATTGATGCGAATTTCTGCAGGCAATATTCGTATGCGCGCCCTAACAGGTCTTTCTCGCTCTCGTTATCGGTCATTTGTACGTTTGTGAATAAGTCAACGACGTCGCCCAAGCGCCTCTTGTCTAGTTCGGGACGAGCGAAGTTCTTGGGCAGCACGTCTTTGAGTTTGTCGTTCTCGCGCTCGATGGCGCGCATGGCATTGTCAATGATCTGGCCAATTTCAGGCGTATGCGCCGCCTGTGAGATATTCACCCAACGTGCTTCTTCGGGAACGAAGAAGACATTCTGCTCCATGTAGCAGTCGCGATCCTCCTCATCGCCGTAACCCTCTGCGACGAGCTCTAGGTAGCGTTCGTCGAAGCGGTCTGAGAGGTACTTCAGGAAAATAAGGCCTAACACGACGTTTTTGTACTCGGCAGCGTCCAAGTTGCCACGCAGCACATCTGCGGCGTTCCACAGTTGGTCCTCAAAGCCAACGTCGGCCGTGTTCTTCTTGGTGTTCTTAGCCTTGCTTTTAGCCATGCTGTTTTAACTCCCTATGCTGCATTGTCGGCCCAGAGTTCGCACTGATCCATCACGGTGGCCAGTGCCGACTCCATGCCCTCTGGCGGATACTTATGATGTTTGAGCAGGCGCTTGATTGCAACACGCATGGCAGCACGAGCACTTTGCTTTTTCTGCCAATCGACCGTGCGCATTTCGCGCATCTTCGCAGCGAGCTCTTGCGTGATAGCGACCAGCTCGTCATTTCTTTCGCGATAGTAGTCGGCGACTGCCTGCGGTTGTGTTAGCGCCTCGTAAAACGCAAACTCCTCTTCGCTAAGCCCAAGCGCCTTTGCCTTTTGGTTTTCGGAAAGCATCTCTTTCGCCATCTTGAGCATTTCTTCGAATACCTCAGCGTTTGTGAGCTGCCCGTTGAGATAGCCATTTACCATGCTTTGCATGAGTTCCGAGTACTTTTTTGCCTGCGTTATGCTCTTTCTGCGGTAGCCCTTAATCTGGTCGTCGATGAGTTTTTTCAACAGCTCGTAAGCCAGGTTCCTCTCTTTCATACGCGAGAGGCTCGACAGAAACTTGGGGTCAAAAATCGAAACCGTTTCGTCTTCCACCTTAAACAAGTCTATTACGCCGTCGGTATGGACGATGTTCTGTTCGAGTAGTGCATTGATGCGGTCATTTACCTGCTTAAGGGTAAGTTTGCCTCCGTTTTTGCTGCGGGTGCCGCCCTGCTCGGTGAGCTGAAGGATAAGCTCTCGAACAACCTGGAAATAGCCAGCCTCGATGCGCTGCATGTCTGTTGCTCGACTTTTGGCGAGTCCATAGGCTTTGAGCATGATTCCTGCCTGCTCAACAAAGTCGCGGGTGATATCTTCGTCGCCGGGTGCAAGGATATGATTTACTCCACCCGTTATGAGTTCGCTTCGACGTGCGGCGGACTCGGTGCTCATGAATTCCGAATAATCGTAACCAAACATTTTGTCACGACAGACCGCCAGTTTTTCCAAGAACTTAGGATAGGCGGTTTTCCCGATATCCATGTCGCCGTATTTCTTTTGGTCGCGCTTGGTGTAGTCCTTCATGGCGCGTTTAAGGGCGTTAGCTATGCCTACGTAGTCAACAACCAGTCCGCCAACCTTGTCTTTATATACTCGGTTTACGCGTGCGATTGCCTGCATCAGGTTATATCCGCGCATGGGTTTATACACATACATAGTGGCAAGGCTCGGCACGTCAAAACCGGTGAGCCACATGTCTACGACGATTACGATTTTGAGCGGGTCGGCGTCATCCTTAAACCGCTTTGCCATCTCCTTCACATGGGCCTTATTGCCTACGACGTCGAACCACCACTCAGGGTCCTGATTTCCCATGGTCATGACAACGCCGAGCTTGCCCTCGTCCTTCCAAGAGGGTCGCAGCTCGCATATACGTTGATATATGGCCATGGCGGCGGGGCGCGAATACGCAACGATCATTGCCTTGCCGGTGAGTTCGTGCGCACGGTTGGTCTCATAGTGCTCTACGATGTCCTGACATAGGGCATCGATGACTTCGGGTGCACCTAGAACGGCGTCCAGATTTGCAAAGTTGCGCTTGCTTGCGTCAATGGTTTCGGCGTTAGCCTGCTCGGTGAGCTTTTCGTATTCATCATCAACTTTTGCAAGGATGCCCTGATCCAGCTTGAGTGCGACGACGCGGCTCTCGTAGAACACGGGTCGAGTTGCGTCGTCCTCTACTGCCTGAGTCATGTCGTAGACGTCAATATAATCGCCGAAAACCTCGCGAGTTGATCGATCTTCGGCAGAAATAGGGGTACCGGTAAAGCCGATGAAAGTCGCATTCGGAAGGGCGCGGCGGATGAGCAACGCGGTGCCCGTGTGCTTCTTGCCGTCACGGTCGTATTTCTCCTCGAACCCGTACTGCCCGCGGTGTGCTTCATCTACCATCACGACGACGTTCTTGCGCTCGGAGAGGGCGATGGCTTCCTCCTCGAACTTCTGCATGGTGGTGAAAATGATGCCGTTGGCGCGGCGGCTCGAGATCTGCTGCGCAAGATCGGCGCGACTCTGCGCCTGAACGGGCGTCTGGCGCAGGAAGTCTGAGCATCTGGAGAACTGCGCGAACAATTGCGAGTCGAGGTCGTTGCGGTCGGTGATCACCACGATGGTGGGGCTGTCGAGTTTCTCTTCGAGCAGATGGGCAAGGAAAACCATCGAAAGCGACTTGCCCGAGCCCTGCGTGTGCCAGAAGACGCCGCCCTTGCCGTCGCCGCCGATGGCCTCATGCACACTCTCGAGCGCTTTGTTCACTGCGAAGTACTGATGGTACCCCGCGAGGATTTTCGCGTCCTCGGAGAACAGAATGAAGTTCTTCAGGATGTCGATGAGCCGCTCCTTGGGGAACATGCCGTCCAGAGGGGTTTTCCAATCGGCGTACTGGGTGGCTTCGTAGCTTCCGTCGACGCTCTTCCACTCAACGAAGCGCGACTCGTTGGCGGTGATTGTGCCAACCTTGGTGTGAAGCATGTCGCTGATGACGCAGAAGGCGTTGTACACGAAAAGCGACGGAATCTGTCGTTTGTAGTTTTGAATCTGTTGGTAGGCATCTTCGCTGTCAGCGTCGGCTCGAGCGGGCGACTTCAATTCAAAGAGAACGAGCGGAAGCCCGTTGACGAATACGATGGCATCTGGACGTTTGTTGGTGCCACACTCGATGTAGGTCCACTGGTTAACAACGTGGAAGCAGTTCTTTTCAGGATTGTCGTAATCGACCAAGCGCACGATGTCCGTATGCTCTTCTTTGCCGTCAAACCAGCTTGTCTCCACACCGTTCTGGAGCATGTCCATAAAGATGCTGTTCTTGGCGATGAGGTCGCTGCCCTCGATTTCCTTTAGTCTAGTTATTGAGGCATCAATCGCTCGCCGATTGAGCGTGGGGTTAATGCTCTCAAGAGCGGGCCCAATGACGTCAGGTAGGAAGGCGTCGTCAAACGCGTCGGAGGAACGAGCGACATCAGGTCCATAGAGGTGCTCGTACCCCAGACTCGTTTGCAAGTGGTCAATGATGCCTTGTTCGAAAGCATCCTCATTAAATGACGTTGAGGAGCTGTAATCGACAGCAATCATGCGCACTCCTTACCTTATGCTTCCACGACGTTGGTGAGCCTGTCCACCATTGCATTCTAGCAGTTAATCTTGCATATATTGGTATATCTGACACCCGTTAGTTGCCATTTGACTTATCGGTTGATCGCGCCAGAACGACAATTGGTGGCAAGGCTCTCTCAGTTATTTAAATCGACTTCTCTTTATGGGCGCTCGTGTTGTGACAGCTGCCCAAGCGCTTGCTTGAAGCTGTTGTTGGTGATCTTGAGATCGTTTCCCGCTTGCATTTTAATGAGTGTCGGGCCGGAGGCGGTGGCGGATGTGGTGCGATGGTGCCAAGAAAAGCACCTAGACCTGGGTGAGGAACCGAGACTGCGGGAGCTTTTCTATTTCTTTGATCGCATGGATTGTCTGTTCCGTTGGCCGCGCCGGCGTTGTTTCTTGGCTCTCGTTCGCGCGGAATCCGCTTGTGGCGGTAGATGTAAATAAACGGTGGAGCGGCTGCAAAAGATCCGCCTCGCTGGGTAAAATCAGGGTGTGCCGCGGAACCCGCTCCTCAGTCGGTCAACTTTGGAAGCGCGGGCAACGCAGGTGCTATCGTCTTAAAGGGTCGGCTGCAACCGACCCTTTTCTATGACTCCCTTCGCTATCCGTTACTGCTTATATTCCCGCCAGATTGAGTAGAGGTTCCGGGCAATGCCGGTCACATACATCGAGAGGCGCAGGATTTCAAGAAACAAGTTCATAGGCTTCACCCCAATCAGAGATCAGAGCGTTGCCCGCAGGCGGATTCCGCGGCGGTCATAATTCTACCTTACGGGCCGTGGCGGGAGACGTTCGGCCCCTGCATTAGAGCGATGTCGATCTGGCTGGTAATCAATCGAAATGATGCGACGGAATGAGGTTGGATGTCATCGACGTTGTTCTGCCTATTTCCATGGTCGTGACATTGCTGTTGTCAACCTGGACGAGTACGTACACGTCGCTCCGCTCAAATGCAAGGAGGGTCACAGTGATTACTACACCGCACTTTGGAATAAGGTACACGCAGGACCTGACCGGTGACTACAGCGACTACGTCGTCGACTCCGTTGACCTTCTTAATTCACAACTTGCGCCCCATGAATTGAGATTCTTCGATAGCTGCGATTTTTTCAGCAGATTATTGATGGCAAGCACTGCTGGGATATGTGCGGCTGGGTCGTCTCGAATGAGCTTGTGCATGAGTTCGAGCCTGCATGGATTGAAAACGACAATGTAGAGCTCGAAAAAACGACTACGACTGCGCGAGCTGGGAGGACCGCGACGGTCGGCCCTACGCTGCCATTGACGGTAGCCTTCCCGCGGAGGCCTACACATGATTGCCCTGCGCCGGGTATCGGTTGCCTCCTGGTCGCTTCCTGTCAGCATCAAATCTTTCTTGCGGGACGATGGGATGTAGTTGCCTGGGCGGTTCCGCCCTGGGCTCGCTCTGGGGCTGGAACCGTCTCGTTTATTTCATCGGCTCCGCGACACCGTTGCTCTCTGATGAGATAATATGCTGGTAAAGGACGCGCACCCTGGTTAAGAACCGAGGCCCGCGTCCTTTTTCAGCGTTTCGAGTGCGCAGGGGAGGTAATGCCCGCTGGGGAGGACGTAGAGGCATCCTTCCTCCTTTAGTTCCGCCGGGGATAGCGGGATCTCGTTTTCGTCCAGCTGGAACTCATCTATGCGCTCAGTCTGTCTCTCCGCGATGCCTCCTGGCTTGTTTCTGCCGCCGACGCGTCCTAAAACAGGCAGCTCTCAATCAGCTCTTTTCCGCGTAAGGCGTCGATCCACTCCTGCGGAATTGCGTCGATGCCGTATGCCGTGCCGGCGAGGGCGCCTGCGACGGCTGCGGTGGTGTCGGTATCGTCGCCTAGGTTGATGGCGGCAAGCACGCAATCTTCGTAACTGTTGGTGTTGACGAAGCACCAGGTGGCGGCCTTAAGCGTGTCGCGCACGAAGCCGCCTGACCTGATTTCCTGCTCGGGCACGCCTTTCAGATGGAGTGCCCACGAGGGGAGCACGTCGTTCATCACATCCCTCATCAGCTCGACAAATATGATGCATGCGTCGGTCGACGTTCTGTGGGCGTGCGTAATCGCGGAGACCTTGCTGACCTCTTCGTCTGTCGCGTCGACAAACGCCAGGGGCGCAATGCGCATGAGCGAGCCGTTACCGTTGTCGCGTTCGCCGGAGCCACCTTTGCCGGTGTGTAGGGCGCGAGCGGTGGTGCCGCCATAATCGAAAACGCCGTCGATCGTATACTCGCCACGGGCAATCCAGCTTACGAACTTGTCGCGCATGTCTGCGGTGTCGATGCGCCCAAGCTCTCTAATCGAGTCGCAGGTAGCAAGCGTCATAGAAGTGTCGTCGCTCCAGGTGCCGGCGGGCTGCCCATGCGTGCCGTAGCCGATCATGTCGATGCATTCGAATGTACCGCGGGGCCTGAACTCGTAGGGAACGCCCAACGCGTCGCCGACGGCAAGTCCATAGATGCAGTCGCGTAGCGTTGTTTCCGGTCTGTCTGTCATGGAATGCTCCTCTTATGCCAGGGGAAGTGGAACGTCGTCGGGGGTATCGGTCACAACGTGTTGCTACCCTTGCGCTTCGCCGTTAGTCGCTTCGTTGATGGCGCGGTATTCGGCACTCAGCTCGCGCGCCAGCTCTTCCTTGCTTGGAAGGTACGGCAGGTATTTGGCGGCAAACACTTGGTCGTTGTCTTCGGGCAGCGTGTACTCGACAATCGAATCGCTTTTGTCCGCGCAGAGCACGATGCCTATGGGTGGATTGTCGCCTTCGTTCATGAGCTCACGCGTGTAGTAGTTCACATACATTTGCATCTGGCCCAGGTCCTGATGCGTAAGGTCATCGGTCTTAAGGTCGATGAGCACGAAGCAGCGCATCAGATAGTTGTAAAAAACGAGGTCAATATAGAAATGACGTCCATCAAAGGTGATGCGCTTCTGACGCGCCTCGAAAGCGAAGCCGCGGCCAAGTTCCAACAGAAACCTCTGAAGATGCGTGATGAGTGCCTGCTCTAAATCGCTCTCACGAAACGCAGTATCGTCCGAGAAGCCTAAAAACTCCAGCACATATGGGTCGCGGATAATATCCTCGGGGCGATGAACCGGGACGCTCTTTTGGATTTCCTGGGCGACGGTCTCTTTGTCCTTGCTGGCAAGTAGACGCTCGCGGAACATGGTGTTGATTTGGCGCTCGAGCTGACGCGTGCTCCAGCGAGAGTCGGCGCATTCGTTCATGTACCAAATGCGAGCTTCGGGGTCGGGAATGCGAGATAGTCTGCGATAATGTGTCCAGTTCAATTCGTGACGCAGTGCGTCACGAATTGGGAATGCTAAATAAAACTGCCGCATGTAGCGGAGGTTTGAGGTATCAAAGCCTTTGCCGAAATCTGTGGTAAGCCTGGTCGCGAGTCCTTTAAGCAACGCCTCTCCATACCTGGCGCGCTCTTCTCCGCCTTGTTCCTCAACAATGCTCTTGCCGATCTCCCAATATGCCTCAACCATCGCAAAGTTAACGGCGGCATATGCCTTGTCGCGAGCAGCGTTGAGAATCGAGGAAACCTGCTTATAAAAACCTTCGGGCACGATTGCCGATTCTCCGCGGTTTGCCAGTTCGCCCATCACCATCGCCCACTTTCCTCCTGTGGAATGCATCTTTATCGCATTTAGTTTAAAGCCTCGCGCGGACACGAATTGCTGTGCTGTCTGGCACCTTCGCATGGGAGCCTTGCGGTGACTAAAATGTGGCCATAGAGGCAGTTTTAGCGAACCCCGCGGGAGTGACACGCATGGATAACAACACTTTGCTGTTCCAGGACAAAGGTTCGGGCAGGTTTAAAGACGTCAAGATCTAGCCTAACCGTATCGAGGTGCTCAAGAAGGGCACGTTTGGTGGCAAGCACACCGAGATCGTTTACCTTAAGGACATCACGGGGGTCAACAGGATCAAGGGCCGCGACGTTTTTCTGCGCAATCGACTGTTAACCGCTTGCGTCTTTAGCCCGAGCAGTCGTGCGAAGGCCCAGGAGTTTGTTAACGCGCTGAACATGGTGATGTAGCCGATAACGGCGTACGGGCCAAGGTGAAAATCGGGGCGCAGAACGGTATTCTACGCCCCGATTGAGTTGATGCGCCCAAAAGACTGGCTTGCCTATTCGCTAGCACCTTCGTTGTCTTCGCGGTCATTGGCAAGCATTGCTGCGCCGGCAACCGTTGTTGCCACGGCGGCAGCGGCGAGCCCGGCGGCAATGCCGGAACCGTCGCCTGTGTCGGCGAGTTTTCCGCCCGAGCCCTTGCCCTTGTTGCCCTTACCGTTCTTATCAGCGCCGCCCGCGTTGGCGCCAGTGCCGGTGCCGGCGCCGCCTGCACCGTCCGAGGCCGCTACGGTAAAGCTTGCGGCTCCGTCGCTGGCAAGCGTGTAGTTCTGCGCCGCGTCGCCCAAAAGCCCATTCGCACGCACCCAGTACGTTCCCGCGGTAAATGCCTCGCCCTCGGCCATTTCCGTGCCCGGAGCGCCGTTTGCATCGTGCATAAACTCGAGCTGGGCGGTGCAGGCATCGCCTTCGAGCTTGCCCTCGAGCGGCGCCGCGATCTTTGCGCGCACGTCCTCGCCGGCCTTAAGGCCCTCGAGCCCTTCAAAGTGGGGCGTCAGTGCGCGCGGGTCGATATCGATGGGCACGGAACCCTGCAGTTCCGTAACGGTCTCGTTGCCCAAAGCGTCGACATCCACGTATTCGATGGCAAACGTGTTGCCCGAAGCCGTCACGCTGAGTACGTTGCTGCTGTCGACAAGGCGGAAACGACCCTCGCCAACGGTCTTTCCATCCTGGAGTGAGGCATCGCTCAACGAGTCGCCGTATGTCATGCGTATACGGGTCGGGAGGTAGTACGAAACGGTCTGCTTGTGCTTCGCATCGTAATTGCGCTGGTAGATGCTTCGGGCCAGTGCCGCATCAACAAAGTCGGACGCAATGATGCCAATGTGCTTGAGGCAGTCCTCCTTTGTGCTCTCATTTCCGGTGCTGTTTATATACTGGCTCTTGTATAGATGCTCGTTGACCACTCGTGCTGCGGTAAAAGGATTGCTTCCTTGCTTGTAGTTCGTGCAGCTGGTGTAGTTGATACACCAGCTGTGCTCCAGGACCTTTACCTTGGCCCCGTCATTGTCCTCGACGTCCACCATGATGCGGGCGAGCTTGGTTGTCTCCTGCAGCGCCATATCGACCCAGCCGATTTTGTCGGTTCCTGTGCATTCGTAATGGTCCTGGGCGTATACCTTGGTGCAATAGGGCTCTTCGTCACCCGTTTTCCCCACGGCTTCAAAGCCCCGCTCGTCTCGAACGAGACACATAGAGGTGCTGTCGGTGTGTGCTGCGATTTTGTCGTCCCATTGGGTGAGGTCGAGGCCCCATGTGTGGCTGCTTACGCTGTTGCCGGCGAGCCCAAACCGACGCAGCAGGACGATCTTTCCGCGCACCTCGCCCAGCGTGGGGATGCGGCTCGATGTGTAGAACAGGTCGGGGTTCTCATCAAAAACCTTGCCCAAGGCCGTCGTGAGGCTTTCGTCGGTAGCCTCGCCATTGCCCCGCGACACGAGCATGATGAGCGCTTCTGTCGGGTTTTCGCTCAAAAACGTATTGAAGTACCCGATGACATCGGAGAGATGCATAAAGTTCCCGTCTTTTTTGAGCAGGTAACAAGCTCCGTGGTCGATGCCGGGGTTCTCACCCTTTCCGAGTCGAATATCAAAATAGCGAACGCCTTCGAGCAGCTGCGTGGGGATGTAATCCTGCTGGCATTTTGCCTGGGAGGATTGGGGCTCGGTGTCGTTGTCCACGCTGCAGGTGCCCGAATCGTGCGTGCCCGGGATGCTCAGTTCGTCGAGGAACTTGTTGTTGTCGACGTATTTCATCCAACAGGGCCCGTCGACGTAGCTGCTATACGTGGTCCAGTCGATACTGCTAACCGTGGTATTGGTCTTGCCCATGTCGTAACCGACAAGTTCGAGCTCCCACGGAATGCTCTTCCTCTTATGGCAGATCTTGTTGTTGTCCTGGTCTTTGCCGTCCTTTTCTATGGCCAGGTAATTAATGTCTTTTTTCTCGTTTGTGCGGTCTCGGATGATATAGGTTCCGTTTGACTGGCGTTCAAACGCAAAAGCGCGGCTGGGCTTGTTGTCATACTCGCCACTCCATACGTGGATGACCTTTCCATCTTTGTCCGAGTCGCCGTCGACCGACCAAATGCTGTAGCCCGTCTTTTTATGCTCTTCGAAATTGAGTAAGGTGCGGATGGCATACCAATTTGAATTATCTGCATCGGTCTCTACGCGCTCAAGGATGAGTTTGCTGGACGTGCCGTCATTAAACAGGTGGCAGACGTTGCCGATGACGTTGCCGTCTTCGTTGACGCTTGCGGTGCGAAAATAGCCCGCGGGGCGAAGGCGAATGACGAAACTATGGAGGCTCTTCGCCGGTGTGGGCGTGTCTTCTGCAAATGCCGCGCGCACGGGAAGGCCCAGCGCCGCGGTTTCGGGCAGGCTTGCAAATGGCGACAATGCTGCGAGTCCTAGGCCCAACGTGAATGCTCGACGGCTGATGGCGTGGTGTTCGGTCATAACTTCTCCATTCGCAGAGTGCGGTTATGCGATAGTTTTGGTCACTATACTTCCCAGATGTTTAAAGACGCCGGTTTAATTGTCTGCGCGGCGCAATAAATCGGCGGGTGGACGTGTTGGGGTGTTTGTCGTGTTCGCACTGTTGCCACATTTGGGGCGGTTCCGGCGTCCGGCGTCCTCGCGTTCGTCGGCTACCGGCATAAGAAAAGGAGGGTCGGTTTACCGGCCCTCCCTTGGTACGAAGCGCTGGGATACCGTCGCTTGTTTACGCTGCGCCCGTGTTTCCCGCTGCGCTCGCCAGTCGCTTAGCGTTTAATCTCGATATCCTCGAGCTTAACGTCCATGGCCTCGGTCTTGGCCTCGGCGATGTCGTCGGCAAACTCCAGTGACTTCATCATGGTCTCGACGGCGTCCTTGTGCTCCTCGACATTGTCGATGCGCACGTACACGCTGCCGCCGTCAACGTCGGTGAAGTACTCGGTCGTCACACCGCCCGAGTGCGTAAAGTAGGCGCTGCGCCAGGTCTTGCCGTTGTACTTAACGGGATCGCTCTCGGTCCATCCGGAGTTGGCCTTCCACTTTGCCTCGTAGTCAAACAGTTCATCGGCGTTCTTGTCAGGATCGAAGACGGGGATGAAGCGGTCGCTGGCATGCTCGCTCTCGGTGAACTTAAACTGGGCCCTGTCGGCCGTGTCGCCGGCAACGTCCGTGATTTCGACGCCCTCGGGGACTTCGACCTTAAACCAAATGAAGTCGGTCCTCATATCCACGGCTGGCTTTTCTGCTCCGCCGCCACCGCCACTTCCGGTAGCGCCGCCGCTGCCACCGCAGCCCACCAGGGCAACTGCGGCAAAGAGACTGATGCAGAGGGTGAGAATCGCAAAGGCCTTCTTTTTCATGGTCGTGTCCTCCTCGATCTGTAACCGCCCACGGATTACCTGCCTTTACTGTACGCGTGGACGGCTCGCTAGGGTGGGCCATGTGTCCCATTCTGGGGGCTGGAATTGCGCCGACAAGTGGCAATATGTGCGGTCGCAAAAGAGGGGAGGGCCGATGCTGTCGGCCCTCCCCGGGGTGAGGTGCCCGTTGATTTAATGGGGCGCGCGTGCGTGGGCGTTGCCCCAACAGGTTCCTTGTTTATAGATATGCCTCAGTTTTTGACGTCCGGAAGTCTCGAAAGGTGGGCCATGTGTCCCATGTTTGCGGTGCCGACGCCTATCGCGTGCCATAGAAATCCGCGATGGCCAGGTGCGCTGACGCTCGCGTACTTATGGGCTAGACTTAGCACCATTACGTGATCGATGCGGTCGGCCGGCGTCGGCCGCCCGACCGATATATATGACTTGAAGGTGCGTGTGCGTATGAGCCAAGAGATGATGGATAAAACCTGTCGCGGTTTTGCCGAGGCGCTGGCCGCGCGCGAGCCAGTTCCCGGTGGTGGCAGCGCGAGCGCTTTTGTGGGCGCGCTGGGCGCCTCGCTGTGCGGAATGGTTGCCCGCTACGGTGCGACCAATCCCGCGCTTGCTGATCGTGCGGATGACCTGACGCGTGCGTTTGCCCAGGCAGACGAGTTGGCGCAGGAGCTTGTGGGTCTGGTCGCCGAGGACGTTCGTGCGTACGGCCAGGTGTCCGCTGCGTACGGTATTCCGCGTGACGATCCGGCTCGAGCGACCGCGATTCAGGATGCGCTGCATGTGGCCGCTATGCCGCCGTATCGCATTATGGATGCCTGCGGGCGTGCGCTGGCGCTGCTCGAGGACATGGCCGACAAGGGTTCGCGTCAGCTGCTGTCCGATGTGGCGTGCGGCGCCGTGTTCTGCCGTGCCGCTATGCAGGGCGCGAGCTTGACGCTCTTTGCGAACACCACGTCTATGAAAGATCGCGTTCGTGCTGAGGAGCTCGAGACGGCGTGTGATGAGTTGCTCGACACATGGTTGCCGCGCGCCGATGCGCTGGCGCGCCGCGCCTCCGACGCTGCAAGGAAGAGAGGATAGCCATGGCTGAACTGCTGAAGGGTGCTCCCGTTGCTCGCGCTTTGACCGAGGAACTTGCTGCTCGCTGTGCGGCCCTGCGCGAGCGCGGTGTTGTACCGACGCTGGCCATCGTTCGTGTGGGCGAGCGCGAGGACGACCTGTCCTACGAGCGCGGTGCCCTCAAGCGCTGCGAAAAAGTGGGGATTGAGGCTCGTCGCGTTTTGCTTTCCGCCGATGTTTCGCAGGACGAGCTGTTGACGGCCATCGAGGACATCAATACCGATTCGGCTGTTCATGGCTGCCTGATGTTCCGCCCGCTGCCCGCCGGCCTTGAAGAGAACGCCGTCGCCGCAGCGCTCGATCCCGCCAAGGACGTTGACTCCATGACGCCGGCTTCGCTGCTCACCACGCTTTCGGGGCGCGGCGAGGGTTTTGCCCCCTGTACAGCCGAAGCCGTGCTTGCTTTGCTGGATCATTACGGCGTTGAGCTGGATGGAGCTAAGGTTGCTGTGGTCGGGCGCTCGCTGGTGATCGGGCGTCCTGTTGCCGCAATGCTTACGGCGCGCAATGCGACCGTGACGACGTGCCATACGCATACGCGCGGCCTTGCTGCCGAGTGCCGTGCGGCTGATATTGTGGTTGCGGCCGTTGGACGCGCGCGCACGATTGGTGCGGACGCGGTTCGCGAGGGCCAGACGATCATCGATGTGGGCATTAACTGGGACGAGGCCGCCGGCAAGCTGGTCGGCGACGTCGATTTTGATGCTGCGGAGCCGGTTGTTGGCGCCATCACCCCCGTGCCGGGCGGCGTGGGCGCCGTGACAACGGCGATTCTCGCCAAACACGTGATCGAAGCGGCCGAGCGCGCATCGAAATAGGCATTTTTGCACACAGGGGTCCCGAGGGGTCCTGAAGGGTTGCGGTTTCGCCCTTTTTGCGTCGAAGCGATACACTGTTGCCGTTTGATTTCTTCGCTCAAGGAGGATGCGCATGCCGTGCACAACGATTCTGGTCGGTAAGAACGCGAGCTACGACGGGTCGACCCTGGTCGCGCGTAACGAGGACTCGTCCAACGGGGTGTTTGAGCCCAAGCGTATGCGCGTGGTGCATCCCGACGAGCAGCCGCGCGTCTACACGAGCGTCCTGAGCCACCTGACCGTTGAACTGCCCGATAACCCCATGCGCTACACGTGCGTCCCCGATGTTGTCCCGGGCCACGGCATCTGGGCCGAGGCCGGTTTCAACGAGCTCAATGTGGGCATGTCCGCAACCGAGACGCTCACCACCAATGAGCGCGTTCGCGGCGCCGACCCGCTCGTGGACTACGTGCCCGCCAAGGGTAACGAGGGTGAGGACGGCTATGTGCCGGCGCAGCCTGGTGGCTTGGGTGAGGAGGACATGGTGACCCTGGTCCTGCCGTACGCCAAGTCCGCTCGCGACGGCGTTCGTATCCTGGGCGACCTGCTCGAGCGCTACGGCACCTACGAGAACAACGGCATCGCCTTTAGTGATGTGGACGAGATCTGGTGGCTCGAGACCATCGGCGGCCACCACTGGATTGCCAAGCGTGTGCCCGATGACGCCTATGTGACCATGCCCAACCAACTGGGTATCGACAGCTTTGACCTGGATGACGCCGAGGGCGCCCAGGCCGACCACATGTGTTCCGCCGACCTGCGCTCCTGGATGGCCGAGTGGCATCTGGACCTGACGCTGGGCGTCGAGGGCTACGGCTCGGCTGCGGTCTTTAACCCGCGCGAGGCCTTTGGCTCGCACAGCGACAGCGACCACGTCTACAACACGCCGCGCGCCTGGTACATGCAGCGCTGCCTCAACCCCAGTGACGTGTGGGATGGCCCCGACGCCGACTACACGCCCGAGAGCGACGATATCCCCTGGAGCCGCGTGCCCGAGCGTAAGGTGACCATCGAGGACATCAAGTACGTACTCTCGAGCCACTACCAGGGTACGGAGTACGACTGCTACGGCAGCAAGGGCACGCCCGCCACGCGCGGCGCCTATCGCCCCATCGGCATCAACCGCAACAGCCAGCTCGCCGTGCTGCAGCTGCGCCCCTATGCGCAGCCGGCCTATCGCGCCGTGCAGTGGATGGCGTTTGGCTCCAACTCGTTTAACGCGCTGGTTCCGCTGTACGCCAACGTCGAGACCATGCCCGAGTACTATGCCGACACGCAGGCTCGCGTAACGTCCGAAAACTTCTACTGGGCCAACCGCCTGATCGGCGCCCTGGCCGACGTCCGTTTCCATGAGTGCGGCCGCGCTGTGGAGGACTATCAGGAGAAGGTCGGTGGCATGGGTCACAAGCAGATCCATGACGTCGACGCTGCCGTAGCCGCTCTGCCCGAGGCCGAGGTGCCTTCCGAGCTTGCACGCGCCAACGAGGCCTTTGCCGAGCGTGTTCGCGTGGAGACCGATGCCCTGATGGGCAAGGTGCTCTTCACCACGAGCTGCGCCATGAAGAACTCTTTCGCGATGAACGACAACGTGAGGTAGGGATTTCTCGTCGATCGAATAGTGCTAAAACGCTTTGTCGCTTTCGCTCAATCTTGGGTACAAGAACGCCAATGCAGTTGTTTGTGATTGGAGACAACCATGGTTATGAAACTCGATCAGCTTGTTAACGGCGCCATTAACGTGGGCTTTGGCGCTGCCGCCGTTGCTGTCGAAGGCGGCAAGAAGGTCCTCGACGACCTTAATACCAAGGGCGAGCAGGTTCGCAAGGACGCCGGCACCCCCGATATCGCCCGTAGCGTGTCCGACATGTTCGAGCAGGCCGGCGGCACCATCTCCGACCTGACCGAGCGTCTGGGCATGCAGGGCGAGACCGCGGCCCAACGCGTGCTCGACGAGCTCATTCTGGCTCGCGTCCGCGTTATGACCGCGCCCGAGCGCACGGCCTTCCTGGCTCATGTGCGCGACATCGTCGATTCGGTCGAGGACAACGTGACCTCGGTGCCCGTCGAGTCTGTTGAGGCCGACGATGCGAAGGATACCGAAGAGGCCGAGTAGCAGCGCAGATGGCAGATTCCACCACCGATTACAACAATCTTGATCCTCTGGGTAACGAGGCGGCGGTTGTCGATGAGGTCGACGCTGCCGTCTCGGGCGCTCGCAAGAAGCCACGCGCTGTCGATATGGTGCCCGAGGAGCCCGACGCGATGGCACCGGACGAGGAATACCAGCTCACGCCGGCGGGTCGTCGCGAACGCATTGGGCAGATTGTTCGCCTGGTCAAAAAGTACCGCGTGTGGGATAACCTCACGCCGGTTCGTTTGCGCCGCCTGCTCGAGGAACTCGGCCCCATGTTCGTCAAGATGGGGCAGATTCTGGCCAACCGGTCCGAGATTCTGCCGCAACGCTTTTGCGACGAGCTGCGTCGTCTGCGCTCCGACGTGGAGCCGGTGCCGTACGAGGTAGTGCTTCGCTGTCTGGAGGAAGAATACGGCCTGCGCCTGGGGGAGATGTTCGATGCGATCGATCCCAATCCGCTTGGTAGCGCATCGCTCGCGCAGGTGCACCGCGCTCGTCTGGTGACGGGCGAGGACGTGGCCGTCAAGGTGCAGCGCCCCGGTGCGCAACAGGTTATGGCGCAGGACATCGATATCATCCGCTCGGTGGTGCGTATCGTTTCCAAGTTCGTCAACACCGATCAATTCGTTGACCTGCACGGCGTGGTCGAGGAGCTGTGGACCTCGTTTCGCGAGGAGACCAACTTTTTGGCCGAGGCCAAAAACCTCAACGACTTCTACGAGTTCCATAAGAGCGTTCATGGCGTGACGTGCCCTAAATCCTATCTGGACCTGTGCACCGAGCACGTGGTGGTTATGGACTACGTCGACGGCATTTCGATCGCCGATCCTGAACGCTTGGTGGCCGAGGGCTATGACTTGGAAAAGATCGGTGCCGCAATCGTCGAGGACTACTCGACGCAGGTGCTCGATGACGGCTTTTTCCATGCCGACCCGCATGCGGGAAACATCATCCTCAAGGACGGCATCGTTTACTTTATCGACTTGGGCATGGTCGGACGCATGTCGAGCCACGATCGCGGTATCGTAAAGGACATGATTTTCGCCGTGGCCGAGGGCGACGTGCCAAAGCTCAAGGATTCGCTCATGCGCTTTGCCGTGACGCGTGGCGATTCGGCCGAGCTCGATCATTCAGCGTTTTTGTCCGATCTTGACTTTATCGTGGCTGACTTTGCGGGCCTTGACCTGAAGGATTTGGATATCGGCGAGTTTTTGACCTCGCTGTTAAACCTCGCGCGTAAGAATGACGTTGAGCTGCCGAGCGTGGTGACGATGTTCGCGCGCGGCATGGTGACGCTCGAGGGTTTGCTGACCGAGTACATGCCCAACGTCAACATGATCCAGATCATCCAAACCCACATTAAAAACGAGACAAGCACCTATGCGCGCGTGCGCGACATGGGGCGCGATCTTGCCGCGAGCAGCTATCGCGCGGCGAAGGGCTCACTCGAGGCGGCTGAGTACCTGGGGCTGGCTTCGCGCATGCTTACGCGCGGCCAGCTTAAGGTGAACACGCAGATCATGAGCAGCGATAAGGCACTGCGACAGCTGGGCGGAATTATCGACCGCATGTCGATGGCTATCGTTATCGCCGGCCTGTTTATCGGTTCGTCGGTGGTGTACTACGCACGCATCGAGCCGGTTGTGTTTGGTATCCCGGTCATTGGCTTTATGGGCTACGTGAGCGCGCTGGTGCTGGCGCTTATGCTGGGCCGCAATATCTGGCTCAACAGTCACGGCGGCAAGCACTAGAGGCTGCGACCGTCGCCGCATTTTCCTATCGCAAACAATAGCTTTTACCTTGGGCTTCGCCTGCGTGCGAGGCCCTTTTGCGTGATAGCATATTGACGGTTTTAATCGATGGCCTAGATGGTGGTGCGGAGACGCACGAATGCGCGGTTTTCCTGCGCGTTTGGGAGAATCGGGGTGCAAGTCCCCGGCTGTACCAGTAACCGTAATTCCTCTTGGCTCGGGATGTTTGCGTCGCAGATCGGACGGCGCGCCCGAGTCGTTAAGGTTAAGTCGGATCGCCTCCCATCTTGCATGCGGCTGCGGCGTATGCCGCCGGTGTGCATAGGGCTCTGGAGGGAAGGGGGACCCCGATGGGGGAACTCGAGCGCAACATGCGCGATGACGTGGGGCAGCTTCAAGGCAACGCTCCAAGTACAGACAGTAGGAGACAAATGGATATGTTTGAGGACGAGCGTGAGCGCGCCTCGTTGCATCGTCGTGGCGCGATTGCACGCGGTGTAGCCAAGCGCGGCCTGGTGGCATTCCTGGCCTTCGCGATGGCCTTTGGCACCACGCCGGCTCAACTGTGGGCCGAGGGCGCCGAGGGCATTGCCGAGGCTGTGGCTCAGACTGCGACGTCGAGTGAGGGCACGGGGGCCACGGACGGTGCTGCCGACCAGGGCAAGGCCGAGGTTTCGGATTCTGGGAGCGCGCCTGCAGCTAGTGCCGACACAACAGGGGCGGCAACTGGCGACGAAGGCTCGGCGACGGGGGAGAGCCCTGCCACGAGCGAGCAGTCTTCGACGGCATCCGCTGGCCAAGCAGGATCTGCCGCCGCGACTGCCGTCCAGACAGAGAACCCGACAGAAACCGGCGATGTCGCCAAGAAGCAAGTCGAGGTCTCGTTCTCGATTATCGGCACCGATGCCGACGGCAAGGCTCAGACCTGGGTGGCACCCACGCAGCTCAAGCTCGACGAGGGCGCGACGGCTGCGGATGCCTTCGTTAAGCTGCAGCAGAAGACGGGCTTCAAGGCGGATTACGATCCGAACACGGCATACGGTTTCTACCTCAAAAGCATCACATCCCCGAGCGATGGCCGTACGCTTGCCTTCGATCCGACGACTTATGCCTTCTGGCAGCTGTTCGTCGACGGTGCGTCTTCCTCGGTTGGCGCGAGCAGCGTTAAGCTCACCCAGGGGCAGAAGGTTGAGTTTGCCTATACGGCTGGTAGCGCGTCCCCTGTCGTTAAGGACCAGGTTGCCGCAAATGTGACCGTCATTGGTCGCGATGCCCAGGGCAAGACTCAGACTTGGGTCGATAACGCGCAGTATGTGGTGACGTCCGGCTCGAGCGCGCTTGATCTTACGAAGGTCGCGCTCGAGGCGAATGACATTGACGCCGTTGCTGCGGGCTCCTTCATTCTGAGCCTTAAGTACAACGGTGTTGAGCTGGGTACGCCGCTTGATTATTCGACCTATTGGCAGCTGTTCATCAACGGCAAGTCGAGCGACTACACGGCAGACAATGTCACCATTCATGCCGGCGATACCGTTACGTGGTTCTACGGCGGCTGGGGCGACCAGCTGCCCTCCGATTCTGTCCATGCTTCTGTTCAGGTTCTCGGTAAGGACAAGGACGGCAAGCAGCAGGTTTGGGCTTCGACGGGTCAGACGAGTCTCAAGGCAGGCTCCACTGCCAAGGATCTCCTTGAGCAGGTCGGCCTTACTCTCGATGCTGGCGAATCGTCTTGGGGCTGGTTCCTCAACGGCATTTATTCGCCCTTCGATGGTAAGTCCTATTGTGGCTATGATGCTGCGACCAATAGCTATTGGCGCTTCTACGTAAATGGCAAGTTCGCCGACGTTGGCGCCGGTGCTTACAAGCTCCAGGAGGGTGACGCCGTCACCTTTATGTATGGTGCTGACGCCGATGCCCTCCCCGGTCAGGTGCTTGGATCCGCCGATGTTATCGGTCCCGATGTCAACGGGAACAATACGCGTTGGGGCACGGCAAGCAATGTTTCTCTGCCCGAAGGCTCCACGGCCCAGAACCTTATTGAGGCAGTTCTGAAGGCCAAGGGCGTTGCGTACAACGGCTCCCAGAGTGGTGAGTACTGGTTCCTGAATTCCATTACTTCGCCGTTCGATCACAAGCCGTATGCCTGGGATGCTGCGACCAATAAATATTGGCACCTGTATATCAACGGAGAGCCCTCCTTACTCTGCGCCAATCAGATTACGCTCAAGAGCGACGATAAGGTTACGCTTGCCTATACCACCGACGATTCGGCCATGCCCGATCCCGACAAGATTGTCGTGGACCCGAGCGCGACGACCCCTGATTGGGATGCCGAGTGGGCCGGCTACGGCAACGGTGGCAACGGTTCGACCGTAACGGATGCCAAGACGCCTGCGCAGGCCGCCGGTCTTAAGTGGGCCTTCGATTGGAAGGCCGAGTCTGGTCAGCAGTATGCCAACTGCAGCGAGCCTGTCATCGCTAACGGCTTTGTGTATATCGCGACCGAGAACGAGCTCATTAAGATCGATTCGTCCACGGGCAAAAAGGTTGCCTCTGCGCCGCTTGCCTCCAAGGTGAGCTATACTTCTCGTCCGATCTATACCAATGGCCTTATCATCGTTCCGCTCAACGGCGGTGCGGTCCAGGCGATTACTGCAGACAAGCTGATCTGCAAGTGGCTGACGCCTGGTTTGACGGACTTGACGCAGAGCTCCTGCACCGTCGTTTCGGACGGCGAGTACGTCTATGTAGGCTCGGTCGATATTTCGTATGACGAGAATTACAACGCGACCTACGGCAACGGCTCCTTTGCACGCATTAAGATTGCCACGGGCGAAGTTTCTTGGCAGAACATCGACCCTGCCGAGGGCTATTACTGGACTGGTGCGGCTTTGACGGATAAGTATGCCATCGTTCCTACGAGCGCGGGTACGCTTAAGTGCATTGATAAGACGACGGGCGATGTCGTTTCGACCATGAAGCTCGGCGCTGTCGCAAATGCCGATTGCATTGCCGATCCGTCTAATGGTTCGACCTTCTATCAGATGACACACGACGGAAAGCTTCATGTGATTTCGCTTTCGGCGAAGGGCGTACTGAGCGAGCAGAAGACGGTTGATCTGGGCCTTACGAATAATCTGAGCGCCCCCGCGGTGTCTGGTGACAATCTGATTGTCGGCGGACAGACGGCTACTGGCTCTGCTCTGGTTCTCTATAACCTGAAGATGGGTAAGACCACGATGATCGCTGCTGCCGACGGCAAGGCGCTGCCGGCTGGCCTCAACGGTATTGCTGCTACTCCGCTGGTGAGCGTTCAGGGCGGCAAGACCCATGTGTACTTCACCGTTAACAGCGCGGATAGCAAGGATTACGTCAACTACTCTGCTGGTGGTGGCGTGTATCGCTATACGCTCGGCGATGCAGAGGCGACGCAGATTTATGATGCGGCTGGCCATTACCAGTACTGTGACTCTCCGGTCATCGCCGATGCATCTGGCAACCTGTACTACATCAATGATTCGGGCACGCTGTTCAAGCTCGGGGCCGTTGAGTCTTGGACGGTTGCCTTTAATTCCAACGGCGGGTCTGCTTGCGACACTAAGTTTGTTGCTACGGCCGACGGCAAGCTGGTCAAGCCGGCCGATCCGACGCGCGATGGCTACACTTTCGGCGGTTGGTTCACCGATGAGGCTTGCACGCAGGCGTATGACTTCAGTACGCCGGTGACGGCCGATCTGACGCTGTATGCCAAGTGGACCAAGAATGCCGTTAACCCTGGCGGCAATGGTGGTTCTGGCTCCAATGGCGGCAATGGTGGCGCTGGCAACGGTTCCGGTGCTGGCGCTGGCACGGGTTCCGGCTCCGGCACGAAGGGCCAGCAGGCTGGCGGCGCTGTCGCCCCGGGTCAGAAGCCGGTGATCAAGACGACGGTGTCGACCAAGACCGAGACCAAGGACAACAAGTCCAACAAGAAGGACTCTGATAAGTCCGATAAGAAAGACGAGAAGAAGTCTGACAAGAAGGACAGCAAGTCCGACAAGAAGTCCGATTCCAAGTCCGATACGGGTGCTGCTTCCACGACCACTGCTAAGAAGTCCTCTAGTGCTTCCGAGCAGGAGACTGGCACCAATCCGCTCGCCATCGTCGGCGTTGCCGCCGGCGTCATCGGTCTCGCCATCGTCGGCGTGTTCGTGTTCACCAAACGTCGGTAGGTGAGGGCTGTGTCCAATAAATCCAAGGACGCTGACCCTAAGCAACCAGATTCCTCGTTCATTCAGTTCGACGATGCAAAGCAACAGGGCGCCGCTTCGGCGGCGTCCGCCCCTCGTCGCAAGGCGCTCCTTGGCGTTCTGACTGCCGCGTGCACCATTCTGATCGTCGTCTCGCTGGGTTTCGTCCATCCTTCCACAAGCGGTGCCTGGTCCATCGACTGGATCATTCAGACCGTGACGGGGGAGAGCGTCGTCACCAAGGACACCAGGGCGTCTGGCTCGACTACGACTTCGGGCGAGGCCAGTTCCGAGGATTCCAAGTCATCGAATGATGCAAAAGACGAGTCCAAGGGTTCGAACGACGGCAAGGACGATTCTGAGTCTTCGGACAAGGAATCGCATAAAAGCTCGGATAGCAAGAAGTCCGATGGTCAGGGCGGCAAGAAGTCTGGAGATAAATCCGCTGCCCAGAATACGGGAGCCGGCGTTACTCCCAATGTGTCTGGCGGTGCTTCTTCGGGCGGCGGTCAGTCGTCTGATGGGGCCTCCAGCTCTAATGGCGGAAGCGCTCCCTCGGGCGGACAGGGCGGCTCGCAGGAGTCCAACTACGTAACGGTGACGGTTTCGGTCACATCGAGCGCTGTGGGCAATCCTGTGTCTTCTGGCGGCACCTTTACCTTTAACGAAGGCGCCACCGTTTACGATGCCCTGTGCGCGCTGGGCCTTTCTGTCAACGCACACGGCTCATCGTACGGCACGTATGTTTCTGCGATTGGTGGTTTGGCCGAGAAACAGTACGGCGGCACGAGCGGCTGGATGTATTCCGTCAACGGCACAACGCCCATGACGGCCTGTAGTAACTACGTTCTCTCAAACGGCGACAACGTAGTCTGGTATTACGTTACAGACTAGAGGCCTCGACATAGCGCGCCAGACGGGCGGTTCGGACCAACATCCGAGCCGCCCGTTTTTCATGCGAATGGGACTGGATCGCCGGGTCTCTCGGCAAACAAAAAAACCGGTTGGAACGGGAATTCCAACCGGTTATACATTCAAGCAAATAGTGAATCGACTACGACCGTGCGCCCTCGAGGAAGAAGCGGCGGCTGAAGTAGTTGTACCAGGTGACGAGGAATGTGGCGATGGCCTTCATGGCCTGATAGCCGATGCTCAAAAACGTGACGCCCACAAACATGTACAGGTCGTTGAGGCCCAGGCCGATCACCGACAGGATGGTGAAGATCGTGAACTCGCGCTTGCGGCTCATGCCTTCGCGGTGGTCGAACACGTACTTCATGCTGAGCCAGTAGTTGACCACGACGGACGTGATAAACGAAACCGTGGTGCTCATCAAAAAGTCGAGGTGGAACAGCTCGACGAGCGCAATGAGCATGCCCCAGTCGATGCCAAAGGAGATAAGACCCACGACGGCAAACTTGAGGAACTGCTTGGTATGAGGTTGTGCCAGCGCCTTGCGCACGTAATCACATCCAATGCGTTGATGAATCGAGCAGAGGATACTTTAGAGCTTTTACAAGGGAAACGTAAGGTCTTTGCCAAGAACTATATGAACTCGCCAAATTTTCAAGAGCTAATCCGCAAACGTTGAAAATTTGCCCGTAAACGAGCGACACCCACGGACGATACTGCGCTGAGTGCGCGTCGTCCGTGGGCGCCGTAATGCTACAGGGGTTTCGAGCTATTTTGTCTCGTCGCCCTCCAGGAAGATTTTTCGGGTCACAAAGTTGTAGACCATGACAAGCGCGGTGGCACAGATCTTGGCGATATTGGCCTCGAGTCCCAGGCCGGCGTTGAGCGCCAGCACGATGCCATCGTTGAGCACCAAACCGATCACGGACAGCACGACAAAGATGATGAACTCGCGGCGGCGGCTCATGCCTTCCTTGTGCGCAAACACGTATTTCATGCTTGCGAGGTAGTTAAAGATGAGTGAGATGATAAAGCCGCTGGTGTTGGCGATTAGGATGTTGAGGCCCAGACCGTAGTGGAGCAGATTCATAATGCCAAAGTCGATAACCGTGGCAATGACACCGACGACGCCAAATTTCATAATCTGCGCAAGGAGCTTTTGCATGGTACCTGCCTTAAGCTGGCGCCGAAGCGCCGCGGGGATGACAAACTTAGCAAGTTTAGCCAATCCCCGCGGGTGGTGCTAGGCGCGCTCCTCGATAGCACCGTTTCTATATGCATCGAGCAGCTGGCGCAGGTCCTGGATCTGGCTGCGAATCTTGGCGCCAGTATCGGTGTCGCTCACCATGCGGCGACGGTCTGCTTGGTCAAAACGGTTGGTCTCGCTCTCGATGTCCACGTTGCGCGTGAGTGCCTCGGCAACCGTCGTAAAGGCCCGGTGCGACTTGAGGCGGCAGCCGCGCGAGCTCGAGATGAGCGTATAGCCGGCGATGCCCGTCTTGGGATGGTAAGCGCGGCAGAAGCCGCCATCGATGACCAGTAGCTTGCCCTCGGCGCGGATGGGCTGCTCACCCTTGGTGGTTTTAACGGGCGTGTGGCCGTTGATGATGTGGCCGGTCGGCGAGCATGCCATGGGCGCGACGCCAAACTCGCGCATGATATCATCGCAGACCGAGGGCGACTTGGTAAGCGTAAAGTACGGGTCCATCGGCTCGACCCAGGTGCTCTTATCGGCGATATAGGCGCGCTCAAAGGTACGCACCAGGCGTCCGCTGGCGGGTGAATTGAAGCCAATCCACAGGTACCACATCCAGTCGAGGGCATCGCGGTCGCCCACGCGCCACGCGCGGCGGGCGATGTGGTCGCAAAAATCGAGATAATCGCGGCCAGCGTGCCAGGTGCCCAGGCAGTTCATGCTGCTAAAGGTGCCGTCTTCGTTGAGCGGAACGCAGCCGTGGAAGAGCAGGTTGCCGTTGGCGACCTTGTACATCGAGCCGTGGGTGTAGAGGAAATCGATATGGCGATGCAGGTGATCGGCGGTGACAAACTCGGACACGAGCTTGTCGATGATGTGCTGCTCCTGAGACGTGAGCGTGTAGGGGTCCGCCGGGTCGACGGTGGGGAAGTCGTTGGTCGTGAGCGGCCACACGCTGCCGTCGGCGAGCGTGACCGTGCCGGTGTCGTGGTCGATCTTGTCGAGTAACAGGCGGTCGGTCATATCGAACTCGGGGTGGCGCTGGATAATCTGGCCCTCGAGCTTAAAGAGCAGTACGTTGATGGCCTTGATCAGCGGGGTGATGGACTCACCGGCGGTGTAGGTGGCATCGGCAAAGGCGACAAGCTCACGCAGCGAGATGCCGTAGTCGTTCTCCAGGATCTCGTAGTTGTCGTAGCGTAGGTTGTTGCGCAACACCGTGGCGATGCAGGCGGGCTCACCGGCCGCAGCGCCCATCCACAGTAGGTCGTGGTTGCCCCACTGGATGTCGAGTGAATGGTAGGTGAGCAGACGGTCCATAATCTTGGCCGCGCCGCCGCCGCGGTCGAAGATGTCGCCCACCAGGTGCAGGTGGTCGACGGCCAGGCGCTTGATGAGCGAGGCGAGCGACTCGATAAAGTCGTCGGCGCTGGCGGTCTCCAGGATGGACTCCACGATGCGCTCGTGATAGCGCACGCGATAGTTGTTCTCGTCCGGGTGCGTGTGCAACAACTCGTCGATGATATAGGCGTAGTCGCGCGGGATGGCCTTACGCACCTTGGAGCGCGTGTAGCGGCTTGAAAGCGAGCGAGCGACCATGATGAGCTGGTCAAGCATCGTCTTGTACCAAGTTGGCGAGTCCTCGCGCTGGCTGCGGACCAGGTCGATCTTCTCGCGCGGGTAGTAGATGAGCGTGCACAGCTCGCCCTTTTCGTCAAAGGAGAGCGTGTCGCCAAAAATTTCGTCGACATGCTCGCGCACGACGCCCGAGCAGTTGTTGAGGATGTGCATAAAGGCTTCGTACTCGCCATGCACGTCGCTCATAAAATGCTCGGTGCCCTTGGGTAGGTTGAGGATGGCCGAGAGGTTGATAATTTCGGTAAACGCGGATTGTTCGGTGGGGAACTGTCTCGACAGCAGGCGCAGATACTTGAAGTCTTGCGGGTTGCGATCGAATGCGACCATGAAACACCTTCCGATGGGGCTGGTAAAACTGATAAACAGCGTCAAACGTTTATCAGTATGCGCCGCTTTTGTTTCGATTTTGCGCCGGCGGCTGAATTGTCGGCTGAACGGTTTGGTAAATCGATTTAGTTGAGGTGGATATGGCGGTTGAGTGGAGACGACAGAAGGTGTTTTCTCAGATATTTATGCGTGGGGCCGGTGGAGACGATGGTGGTAAAGATGTTCGCTATTTTTGGTTCGATTTGGTAAATAGTGGACATATGTACCGTATGTAGGCTCACTGTGCGATAATTTGCGCAGCAATGAGTAAGGAGCCTCATATGAGTGATTTTGTCCTGACCTGTGAATCCGCCGCCGACCGAACCCGTGAGTTCTTTGCGTCGCGCAATATCCCTGTCGTGTGTTTTCATTACGAGATCGACGATGTTGTCCATACGGACGATCTGTATCAGTCGATTACGCCGGACAAGTTTTTTGCCCAGATTGCCGCGGGCGCCATGCCCAAGACGTCTCAGGTGAGCGTGGGTGAGTACAAGGAGTTTTGGGAGCCGTTTGTTGCCGAGGGTAAAGACGTGCTGCACCTGGCGTTGTCGTCGGGTATTTCGGGCACGTATGGATCGGCCTGCGTTGCGGCGCAGATGCTCGCGGATCGCTATCCCCAGGGCGGCAAGGTGCGCGTCATCGATTCGCTGGCGGCGTCTTCGGGCTTTGGCCTGTTGCTGGAATATGCCGCCGACGTGCGCGATAGCGGGGCTTCACTCGACGAGACGGCTGCCTGGATCGAGGAGCACAAACTCAACCTGCACCACTGGTTCTTCTCGACCGATCTGTCGAGCTATCTACGAGGCGGTCGCATTTCGGCTGCGAGTGCGATCATCGGCACGGCGCTTAAGATTTGCCCGCTTATGACGGTCGATTGCGACGGCAAGCTGTCGCCACGTGAGAAGATTCGCACTAAGAAGCGCGCGATTTCCGAGATGGCCAAGACCATGATGGCACACGTGCAGGACGGTGCGGATTATTCGGGTAAGTGCATCATGTCGCACTCGGCGTGCCGCGAGGATGCCGAGGCAGTTGCGGCGCTGATTGAGGAACAGGTTCCGCAGCTTAAAGGCAAGATTGAGATCAATGACATCGGTACTCTGATTGGCTCGCATACCGGACCTGGTACGGTGGCGCTCTTCTTTATGGGCGACAAGCGCGTGGATTAATTTGCCCCATCACGTCGCTGCATGATTGCTCAAACGATAACGGCCCGCCTCACGTCTGTGAACTGCCTCCCATTTCTTGGACATGAGAAATGGGAGGCTTTCTTTATGCGCGTTGATTTGAGGGTGAAGCATGATGTCGAGGCCAGGAAGGCGGCCATAGGGCTCTTCGAGCTCGGGCACGGGTATAAATCTGCCGCGATTGCCCTTTCGCTTCCCGCGGAAGCCGTGAGAAGATGGCAGGAGATATACCGCGCGTTCGGGAGCGAGGTGCTGCTGCGCATGGACGGAAAGCAGGGCAGGTACACATACGAGCAGAAGGTCGCCGCCGCCTCCGCCGTCGTCGACGGCGGCATGACGAAGACCGAGGCGATGGCGGCGTTCGGCATAATGTCGATGTCGCCGCTCAAGAAGTGGTGCGCGCTATACCGCCGGGGCGGCGCGGAGGCCCTGCGCCCGAGGCCCAAGGGCCGGCCGAGCGGTTCCAGGGCGAGGCCGCGGACCCGCGAGGAGGAGCTCGAGGAGCGGTGTGCCGTAGGCTCGAGGCCGAGGTGGCCTACCTAAAAAAATTACGCGCCCTGGTCGAGAGGGACGGGCTCTGACCAGGGCGAAGGCCGAAGCGGTCGCGGCCCTGCGCGCCGAGGGGCACGCGCTCGGGCACCTGCTCGCATGCGCCGAGCTCAAGCGGTCGACCTACTACTACGCCCTCGCGCACCCGCCGAGGCCCACGCGCCCCGAGCTCCGGGAGGCGGCCGCCGAGATCTTCTCGCGCACCGCCAACGGCTGCGGGCACCGGCAGATAGCGATGTGCCTCAGGGCGGAAGAGGGGGCCGTGATAGCCAACAAGACCGTGCTCAAGATGATGCGCGAGATGGGGATCCGCTGCGGGATCAGACGCGAGACGGCCTACCACAGGTACAACTCGTACAGGGGCGTCGTCGGCAGGACGTTCGAGAACGTGATCGCGAGGGATTTCGACGCCGGGGCCCCGTGGCAGAAGCTGGGGACGGACGTCACCGAGTTCAAGGTGGCCGGCGGCAAGGCCTACTGGGCCCCGACGCTGGACTTCTGCACCAAGGAGATCGTGGCGAGCGACATATCGACCACGCCCGACATGTCCCAGCAGGCGAGGATGCTCGACGAGCTGCTGTCCAAGATCCCCGAGGGCGCCGCCCCGACCATGCACTCGGACCGGGGCTGGCAGTACCAGCACGCCTCGTACACATCCAGGCTCGAGGCCGCCGGCATCGTCCAGAGCATGTCCAGGAAGGCGAACTGCATCGACAATGCCGCCACCGAGCAGCTCTTCGGCCACGTCAAGGACGAGTTCTACAGGGGCCGCGAGTGGAAGACGTTCGAGGATTTCAAACGCGACCTGGAGGAATACATAGTCCACTGGAACACGAGCCGGAGGCAGGTAAGATTGAAGGGCCTGACCCCGGAGGAGTTCCGGAATCAGGCCCTCGCGGCCTAGTCGCTATTTAGGGCGTCCAAGATTTGGGGCGCAGTTCATTTGTGGGGCGGGCCTTGCTGTTACGATTAGCGTTTCTTTCCGCGGAAGAAGAAGCCGTGCAGTGACGGCTTGAGGCCGCGGTTGGCGCGATGCTCCTCGACGCGCTCGTGGATCGAAGCGACGCGCTCGATGACTTCGTCGGGAATCGGCACGTCTGGATTCATGTTCTCGACCTGGCTGACCTCGGCGGCGGCGACCTGGTCGATAATGGGTACATCGTCGCGCGAGATGACGGGCGTGGCGTCTTCTTTCATCTTGCGGTAGCGCTGCATCATGTCGGTCTGCAGCTGTTGGGCCGAAGGCGGTGTCCAGATGATGGCGTTGGCACCGGCGGCGATGGTTTCACGGATGCTCTCGGGCGTCTTGCCGCCCGGTGCGATGAGCGGCAGGTTGGGATAGTGCTCGCGCAGCTCGCGCAGAACCTGCGGCGTGTTTTTGCCGGCCGCGATGTTGAGGATCTTGGCTCCGGCGCGCACTTTGGCATGCGCATCATCGTCGCAACGTACGACCGTGGCGATGACGGGGATGTCGGCGATGTTGGTGATGTGCTCGACCATCTCGGCAGTGGCGGGGGAGTTGACCACGCAGCCCGCCGCGCCCTGCATCTCGGAGACGGCTGCCATCTGTACGGAGCGCTTACCGGTCGTAGTTCCGCCGCCCACGCCTACAAAGACCGGGCACTCGGCGACAGTCAACAGCGCCTGCGTAATGGCAGGCTGTGGCGTGAAGGGGTAAACGGCAAAGACGGCATCGGCGTTGGAGTTGCGGATGACCGCGACGTCGGTGGTGTAGATAAGCGACTTGATGCGACGGCCGAAGAGCGTAAAACCGCTGGCCTCCTCGATCTCGTCGGGCATGCGGAGGGCCGCCTTGCGCAGGCGCCCGTCGATGGGCAGCGGCTCCATGGGCAAAAGGCCGTTGGGAGTTACGGCCACCTGGGGCTCGGTAAATTCGTCTGCAAGCTCAACCTCGGAGAAGTCGACCGAGGCGACGATGTCCTCGTGAACCTCGGCGGGAACACCGATGGGGGCTTGGTCGTTAGTCGCGGCAGGCGTCTCGAAGGAGCTGGTGCCGACAAAGGCGTCGACGCGCTCGTTTAGGTCGTTGAGGGTATCCATGGATCCTCGATTCTATGCGATGGTGGTCGGCAGGGTGCCGGCAGCGTTGTGCTTGCTAAATCGTTTGACGAGTTGATTTTTCCCCGCCGCGCCATCCGTTAGACCGAAGGGCCGGCGAACGTGAAGGAGCTGTGGTGGCGGGTATTGAGGTGCTATCTTGAATGTCCCGTTTAAAAGAGAGGTGACGCGGAATGGAATTTACAGCAATGTTGGGCTCGATTGGCCTGTGTGTGGGCGCAATCGTAGCCGCCGCGGTCATCTACTTGGTGGTCACGGCCATTAAGGGAAAAAGGGCCGAGCGCAAGGAGCGCGAGGCACTTAAGCAGCACCGTGACCAGCAGGACAAGCGCGCGCGGAGATAGTTTGTTGAGTTTTGAATCCGTGCGCTAGCTGCGTTTTCGGATCAGGGCGATGTAGAAGCCCTCAAAGTCGCGGCTGGGCGGAATGGTCAGCGTGCCGGGCATTCCGTTGGCGACGGACGAGACGTGGCCGGCGGCGATGGCCTCGGTGAGGGCGTTGCTCTCGACGCGCGGCTCTTCGCCAGCTTCCTGAGCACGGCGCGTTTCGCTTTCGCTCGGTGTGCCATCGAGGGGGATAAGCTCGCAGTCCATGTGCTTGTCGAGGGCCTCTTGCAGGGCATCCTCGTTTTCCTGCGGCATAATCGAACAAGTCGAATAGACGAGCGTGCCGCCCGGCTTGAGGGCACCCATGGCGCGGTCCAGAAGTGCTCGCTGCGAGCGGGCGCACTTGCCGAGCAACTGCTCGGTGAGGCCGCGCAGACTCTTCTCGTTGCCGCTGATGACGGTGCCCGTGCCGGTGCAGGGAGCGTCGAGCAGGATGCGGTCAAAGCGGAAGAACTCATCGAGCTCGCGTGCGTCGATGCGCATGACGGGCACGTTTTTGGCGCCTTGGCGGTGGAGGTTGGCTTCGAGCTTCTCGGCGCGGGGAATGCTCATCTCGCAGGCCGTGAGGTGTGCCTGGCCCTGGGTGAGGGCGGCGATCTGCGTCGTCTTGCCACCGGGGGCTGCACACATGTCCAGGATGTCCTCGCCTGTCTGGGCGCCCAGGACCAACGGCGGCATCATGGATGACAGGCTCTGCAGATAGATTTTGCCGTCGCGGTAGATGTCGAGATCCCACAGATCGGAAACCTGGGCTTCGGGCAGGATGAAGGCGTCCGGATACCAGGTAACGGTTTGGTGTGCGATGCCGGCTTCGTCGAGTGCAGCGGCGATGTCCTCGGCGGTCGCCTTGAGCGTGTTGGCGCGCAGTGTGACTGGGCGTGTGGCCGCGGCGCCAAAGCCCTCGATCATGAGCTCGGCATCGGCGGGTGCATAGGCGCCTGCGACTGTGTCGACCATAAAGCGCGGCAGGTCGGCGGCGCAGGGAAGGGCGGCAAGTTGGTCGGAAAGCTCGGTAGCGGCAAACTGCCTGAGCTTGAGCTCGGGCTTAACCTGCTTTTTCTGCTTACGACGACGCGGCTTGGACATCCGTCTTTCCTTCCACCTAAATGATTATTCTGGGACGGGGATTAAATAAGGCTCTGTTAGACCAGGATTGACATGCCGACCTGCCGGCTAACTCGCC